>NZ_JAJFEB020000033.1:0-42675 GCF_020709765.2 Clostridium pacaense | reverse complement strand
AGTGCGCCTTCAGGGACTCGAACCCTGGACAAATAGATTAAGAGTCTACTGCTCTACCAACTGAGCTAAAGGCGCATGCCCGTGTTTTCATTCAACCCTTGCGGGTGACACGAACGACATTATATCTCTTTGAAAGTTAAATGTCAACCATTTTCGCCAAAAAAATTATTTTTCTTTTTTCTTTGCTTTGGAACCAGGACCAATGATTTTATTCACTTCCTTAAAGGAACGGCTCAGGCGGAGCGCCTGCTTGTTTAAATCTGTTTTGTCACTGGTTGCCTGTAACAGCTTTTTTGTGATTCCTGGTGGCAATGCCATATAAACCGCCTCCGGCAGAAGGTTCTGTTAGTAACAGTATATGACGCGTCCTGTCAGTTGGTGCAGACACCGCGTCACCGGGCCTGTCTGGACATGCATCCCCCGGCGCTCCCTAAGGCTGGGGTTTTGAGGCAATCAGTTTGCAGATGGGTTTGCCCTCTCCTGCGAATTTCATTTCATATTCAGTCATCACGTTGCCTTCAGCCATGGGGCTGCCGTGCAGGTCAAATGTATGGGCCAGGATGTTCCAGCCTGAGGCGGGAATGGATTCCAGGGAATATTCAAACAATTCCCGGTTGTCCGTTTTAAACTCCACGGTGCCGCCGGGGGCCAGGATCCTGCCGTACACGCCCATGAAGGCAGGGGAAGTCAGCCTGCGCTTGGCATGGCGGTCCTTGGGCCAGGGATCTGAGAAGTTCAGGTAGATGCGGCTGACCTCGCCGGGGGCAAAAATGTCGGGCAGGGTTTTGGCATCGATGCACATGAAGTAGATATTGTCAAGCTCCAGCTGTGAACGCTTTTCCAATCCTCTTAAGAGTACGCTGGAATAGCGTTCTATGCCTATATAATTGATATCGGGATGGGTCTGTGCCAGCTCCATGATGAAGCGTCCTTTTCCCATCCCCACCTCTATCTCGATGGGATTGCTGTTGCAGAAGACCTGGTTCCAGTTCCCGCGCCTTGTCTCCGGCTCCTGGATTACATAGGGACTGGATGCAATGGACTCTTCTGCACCGCGGATATGGCGTAATCGCATGTTATTTTTCCTTTCTTTCCAAAACAGTACTATTATTGAGTAACCGCAGGCCTTATTTTATCATTGGAAGTGCCTATTTGCAACAAAATTTACTTTTTTCTTATTTTTCTGATTTTTTATAATTAATAGTGCAAAATTGCCAAAAATCGATTATACTATACATAATAGGCGGATATCTGCGATACTAAGGAGGAAGGCTATGTCGAATATGGAGCGGACGACCAGCTGGCAGCAGATTCAACTGGGCGTGAAAGAGGCAGAACGTTTAATTGTACGAAAAGAATATAATCTTGTGATGGTTAAGGCAAGGCAGGTCCTGGAGTATATGGTGCGGTGCATGGCGGAACGCGCGTGCCTGGTGGAAGGGGATCTGTCGGATACCATTGACCAGCTCTATGAGGGCCAGTGGATTAATAAGGCAACCAAGGATAATTACCATACCATCCGTATCCTGGGCAACAAGGCTGTCCATGAAGGGGATGATGCCGCGTATGATGCCAATCAGGCATACCAGCTGCTGACCCAGGAGGTCTATGTGTTTGCCAACGAGTTTTCGGGGGGGCGGTCATCCAGGCCGTCACAGGCATCCAGGGGAGGTTCTTCCCGCCAGCCGGTGAGGACATCCGGTTCCGGGGGCCGGTCAGGTTCCGGTTCAAGGGGCGGACAGGGCGGAGGCAGAAGCCAGGGACGTCCTTCCGGTTCAGGTGGTTCCCGCCAGGGAGCGCCCAGGAAGAAAAAACGCAGACGGGTGTCCCCCGTATATTATATCTGGAGACTTCTGATTCCCGTGCTTGCGGTGGTGCTGCTGATTGTTGTCATACAGACCTTGGGGTCCAAGGGAGGCAAGGATAAGGATAAGACCACCACGGCGCCTACCGTTACCACGGCTGCCACTGAACCTGCGCCCACGCCGCCGCCGGAACCCGAGACTGAACCGGAGACAGAGCCGCCGGCAGTGGTTTACCGGATTAAGGGCAACAGCGTGAATGTCCGCAAGGAGCCGTCCACGGACAGCCGTATCCTGGTCCAGCTTACCAACGGTTATGAGGTGGATTATGTTAAGCGCTACAGCAATGACTGGGATGTGATTAACTACGAGGGACAGGAAGCGTATGTGTCCAGCAGGTTCCTGGAAAAAGTGGAGCCGGTCGCCGAAACCGAGGTGGCGCCAACTGAGGGCGGGGAGACAGGCGGACAGTAGGGGCCGGACAGGAGCCGGACGGGACTGTCAGAAGCTGGAAATGTCCCATAATATGGAATTTGTAGAAGTTGTATAGGAAATATTGGAATATATGTTGGTAAAAAGAGGAAGGATAAAAAATATCCTTTCTCTTTTTGGCATTTTGCCATAAGGAAATTGTTAAAATTTTATTCTAATTCTAAAAAACCTCTGGTTTTTTTCGAAAAAAGTAGTATCATGAAGTGATATGAATTTATAAAGGAGGAGCTCTATGGATACTGTAATCAACAAGTTATGGGAGATAGAGGAAGCAGCCGGTGCGATTGCGGACGAGGCCAATGTGCGCAAGAAAGCATTTGCCAAAGAGATGGAAGACAAGACTGCCTCTTTTGATGCCGGCCTTGAACAGGAAACAGCCCACAGGATTGCTGATATCGGGCATAAGATGGAAGCAGATATGGAAGCCATGCTTGCCCGGCAGAAATCGGATTTTGAGACACTTCTTAAACAGTTGGAAGATAATTATAACCGTTATCACACAGCGTATGCAGATGCCCTGTTCCAGAAGATGATAAAGGAGTGAGCGTATGGGCAGCCTGATTACCTACAGCGGCATTGCGACCAAGGTGAAAGCCATGGAGCGTTGGCGCATTAAGGATGAACAGTTTGAAGAGATGGCCGCGTTGGAAAGCGTGCCTGAAGCAGTGGATTACCTGCGCCGCTTCCTGCCTTACAGGGAGATATTCGAAGATGTGGAGGAAAAGGACATGCACAGGGGCAGCATTGAGCAGCGCCTGAACCTTTCACAGTACAGGGATTTTGCAAAGCTGTATAAGTTCGCAAACCTGAAGCAGAGACGTTTCCTGGACCTGTATTTCATGCACTATGAGATAAGCATCATAAAGACCTGTTTAAGGAACGCGGTGGGACACAGGGAACAGCGCCAGGACCTGTCCATGTTTAAGGACTTTTTCGAGCGCCATTCCAGCATTGACCTGATTCTTCTGTCCCAGTCCGGTTCAATGGCGGAGTTTGTGGGCAACCTGAAAGGGTCGCCGTATTACGGTCCGTTAAATCTCATGCTTGAGAACGGCAAGGCCAGCCTGCCGGCCTGTGAGACGGCCCTGGATATGCTATATTTCAGGACCATGTGGAAGATAAAGGATAAGTATCTGTCCAAGGAGGAGCGCAGGATCCTGTCCCAGTGCTTTGGGACCAGGATGGATATGCTGAACCTTGAGTGGCTGTGCCGCTCCAAGAAGTTTTACCAGCTTTCCCCGGGAGAGATATATGCCATGCTGATTCCCATACAGCTTCATCTGACCAAGGCGGAAATCAATAAGATGGCTGAGGCCGAGAACCTTTCTCAGCTCTATGAGCTGATACGGGGAAGCTGGTATGGGAAGCTGGATGTCATCCGCCAGTCAGAGGAACCGGATCTGGACCATCTGACGTTTGAGATTATTGACAGGATTTACCAGATGACCAGAAGAAAAGACCCATACTCCATCGCCATACTCAACTCCTATCTTTACTTCAAGGAGAGGGAGATTGCACATATCATCAATACCATTGAGAAGATACGGTATGGCCTGGCGGCAAATTGACTAAAGGGGGTTAAGATGTGATTGAGAAAATGAAATTCCTGAGTATTACCGGTCCCAAGGCAGATATTGACCGGGTGGTGTACACCTATCTTTCCAGATATGAGATCCACCTGGAGAACGCCTTGTCGGAGCTCAAGACGGTTAAGGACCTGCGGCCCTATATTGAGTCCAATCCTTATAAGGAGGAGCTTGCAAAGGCGGGCGAGCTGGTGGAAAGCTACCATGAGCTGCTGCCTGAACACACGGACCGGAAGCTTAAACTGGAGGAGGCGGTGGACCTGATCCACGCCCTGGACAGCGAGCTTAAGGAGCTGACCGATAAAAAAAGCGGGCTTGTGGGACTGAGGGATGAACTGCAGGCATCCAGGGACAAGGTGGCTCCGTTTAACGGGCTTAATTATGATGTGAAGAAGATACTTGGATTCCGGTTCATGAAGTTCCGGTTCGGCCGCATTTCCAGGGAATATTATGAAAAATTCTACGCCTATGTGTATGACAGCATTGACACCGTGATGTTTAAGTGTGAGGAAAATGACGAGTATGTGTGGGTGGTCTACTTCGTGCCTGAAAAGCTGGCTGATAAGATAGACGCCATCTATGCATCCATGCATTTTGAGCGCTGTTATCTTCCGGATGAATATGAGGGCACGCCGGTGGAGGCCGGACATATCCTGGACGACCGTATCAGCGCCTTCCAGAAGGAGATTGACGGGATTGACAAGGAAATCGTGGAGGCCATCAGCAGCAGGAAGGATGAGCTGGTTGCCGCCTATTTCACGGTGCGGACATTTTCCACTAATTTCGATGTGCGCAAGATGGCGGCGGTTACCAAGCATGACCGCCATAACTTCTATATCCTGTGCGGGTGGATGACCCAGAAGGATGCGGCGGCCTTCCAGAAGGAGATTGAACGGGATGATGATACGTTCTGTATCATTGAGGATGACCATAATAATATCATGAGCAATCCTCCTACCAAGATGAAGAATCCCGGGCTGTTCAAGCCATTTGAGATGTATGTGGAGATGTACGGGCTTCCGTCCTATAATGAACTGGATCCCACCATCCTGATCGGCATCACCTACTCCATCCTGTTCGGGTTCATGTTCGGGGATGCGGGACAGGGATTGTGCCTGCTTATCGGGGGATACCTGCTGTACCGTTTCAGGAAGGTGCGCCTGGCAGGTATCATTTCCTGCTGCGGTGTGTTCTCCACCATATTCGGTTTCCTGTTTGGCAGTGTCTTCGGGTTCGAGGATATCATCGACGCTGTCTGGCTCAGGCCCCAGGAAGCCATGGTGAACCTTCCCTTCATCGGCAAGCTGAACACCGTGTTCGTGGTGGCTGTGGCCATCGGTATGGGAATCATCCTGATGTGTATGGTGCTTAACATCATCAACAGCGTCCGTTCCCATGATATGGAGAAGATTTACTTTGATACCAACGGTGTGGCCGGGTTTGTGTTTTATCTTGCCCTGACCGTTGTGCTGGTCCTTTATATGACGGGCAATGCGCTTCCTGCCACGTTCATACTGGTTGTCATGTTTTTGATACCGCTGATCATCATGTTCTTCAAGGAACCTCTTACGGCCATTGTGGAGAAGAAGTCGGAACGGATAGAGGGCGGTATGGGTATGTTCATTACCCAGGGGATATTTGAACTGTTTGAAGTGCTTTTAAGCTATTTTTCCAACACACTTTCCTTTGTCCGTGTGGGCGCATTTGCAGTGAGCCACGCCGCCATGATGCAGGTGGTGCTGATGCTTGCAGGCGCGGAGGCAGGAGGAAGCACCAACTGGGCCGTGGTCATCGGCGGCAACCTGTTTGTGTGCGGCATGGAGGGCCTGATTGTAGGGATTCAGGTACTCCGTCTGGAATATTATGAGCTGTTCAGCCGGTTCTACCGCGGCAGCGGCCGGGCCTTTGAACCATATGGAAAAGCTGCCGGAGAGCAGTAAACATAAAAAATACTGCCGGACACTGGCGTCTGCCAGAGGGACCGGGGATTAAAAAGGAGAAATGAGATATGAGTTTATTAGTTAAGATCACACTGAGTGCAGCACTGATTTTGAGCATCGCAGTACCATTTGGGGCATTTGCAGCAGGGGAAAAGACAAAGGGACGCTATAAGACGGCGCTGGCAGCCAATATGTTCCTGTTCTTTGGCACCATGGTCTTTGCAGCGGTTGTCATGTTTTCCGGCAATGCCCAGGCGGCAGAGGCAGGGGCCCAGGCAGCAGGATCCTCCGCGGCAGGCATGGGATATCTTTCAGCCGCCCTTTCAACCGGGCTTTCCTGCCTGGGCGGCGGCATCGCGGTATCCGCTGCTGCCAGCGCTGCCCTTGGGGCAATCAGTGAGGACAGCTCCATTCTTGGTAAATCATTAATCTTCGTAGGTCTTGCCGAAGGTGTGTGTCTGTATGGCCTGATCATTTCCTTTATGATCCTGGGCAAGCTGTAAGTCTATGAAGATGTACCTTATCAGCGACAATGTGGACACCCTGACCGGGATGCGCCTGGCAGGTGTGGAGGGCGCTGTGGTCCATGAGAGGGAAGAGCTTAAGAATGAGCTGGATAAGGTTTTGGCCGATAAATCCATTGGCATCATCCTGCTGACAGAGAAGTTCGGCAGGGAGTTCCCGGAGATAATCGATGACGTGAAGCTGGAGCGGAAACTCCCGCTGATCATCGAGATACCGGACCGCCATGGAACCGGCCGCAAGCCGGACTTTATCACCTCCTATGTGAACGAGGCCATTGGACTGAAACTGTAAGCAGGGTTCAGACATATCTGAACGGACAAGAATAGAGAAAGCAGGTGAGGCAGCTTGACAACAGAGGAGAAGCTGAAGCATTTCCAGGATATCTGTATGGAGGATGCCAGGGAGCGCAGCGCCAGGATGCTGGACGATTATATGAACGCCCTGGAGAGCGCCTATGAGGAGCATACCGCTGACGCAAGACGGCGGGCCGACATGCAGGTGGAGGCAGAAACAGAGAAGCTGGAACGTGAGATCAATAAACGGCTTTCCATCGGACAGCTGGACCTTAAGAGGGAATTCAGCCGCAGGCAGGAGGAACTTAAGGATAAGCTGTTTGTGGAGCTTAGGGATAAGCTGGCTAATTTCATGGAGACTCAGGAATACCAGCGCCTTCTGGACCGCCAGGTGAAGGCGGTAAAGGAGTTTGCGGGAAACGAGGAGCTGATTGTGTATATGGATCCGTCTGATGTGGATAAGGTGCAGAGGATTGCCCTGCATCACAACGCATCCATCAAAATCAGCGAATATTCCTTTGACGGCGGTACCAGGGCCGTGATCCCGGGTAAACATATACTGATTGACAATTCATTTGAGACTAAGTTAAATGAAGCGCGTCATGAGTTCAAATTCGATTTAGGAGGTAAGTAAAGTGGCTAAGACAGGTGTGATACACGGCATTAATGGTCCTGTCGTTTCCTTGCTGGGCGATCCGGGATTCCAGATGAATGAAATGGTTTATGTGGGAGCGGAGAACCTGGTGGGCGAGGTCATCGGACTTACTTCAGAAAAAACAACGGTTCAGGTGTATGAGGAAACCAGCGGCATCAAACCGGGAGAAACCGTGACCGGTACGGGCGCGCCCGTGTCCGTTACACTGGCCCCCGGAATCCTGAGCAATATTTTTGACGGTATTGAAAGGCCCTTAAGCGAGATTGCCAAGGGCAGCGGATATTATATCAGCCGCGGTATCTCCGTGGACAGCCTGGATACTTCCAAGAAGTGGGAGACACACATGGTGGTAAAGAAGGGCGACCGCCTGATGCCTGGGACCATTATCGCCGAGGTGCCTGAGACAAGGGCCATTACCCATAAGGTGATGGTGCCGCCGGATGTGGAGGGCTATGTCCTTGAGGTCATGCCGGACGGACAGTATACCATTGAGGAGACGCTGCTCACCGTACAGCTGATGGACGGAACGGAGAAAAAGCTTACCATGACCCAGAAGTGGCCCATCCGTATCCCAAGGCCGTCCGCCAAGCGTTTCCCTGCCGTAAAGCCGCTGATTACGGGACAGCGTATCCTGGACACCATGTTCCCGCTGGCAAAAGGCGGAACGGCTGCCATTCCGGGCGGTTTCGGCACGGGCAAGACCATGACCCAGCACCAGGTTGCCAAGTGGTCGGACGCGGATGTGATCATCTACATCGGCTGCGGGGAGCGCGGCAACGAGATGACCCAGGTGCTGGAGGAGTTCTCGGAGCTGATCGATCCCAAGACAGGCAATCCCCTGATGGACAGGACCACGCTGATTGCCAATACATCCAACATGCCCGTGGCTGCCCGTGAGGCTAGCCTGTATTCCGGCCTGACCCTGGCGGAATACTACAGGGACATGGGATATCATGTGGCCATCATGGCAGACTCTACTTCCAGGTGGGCGGAGGCGCTGCGTGAGCTTTCGGGCCGTCTGGAGGAAATGCCGGCAGAGGAAGGTTTCCCGGCATATCTGGCGTCCCGTCTGTCCGCGTTCTATGAGAGGGCGGGCATGATGCAGAACTTAAACGGAACCGAAGGCTCCGTGACCATCATCGGCGCTGTTTCACCACAGGGCGGTGACTTCTCAGAGCCTGTGACCATGAACACCAAGCGTTTCGTGCGCTGTTTCTGGGGACTGGATAAATCCCTGGCCTATGCCAGACATTTCCCGGCCATCCACTGGCTGACCAGCTATTCCGAGTACATCAATGACCTGGCGTCCTGGTACATGGACAATGTGGATAAGAAGTTTGTGGATTACCGCAACCGCCTGATGGCGCTTCTGACCCAGGAGAGCAGCCTGATGGAGATTGTAAAGCTGATTGGGGCGGACGTGCTGCCGGACGACCAGAAGCTGGTGCTTGAGATTGCAAGGGTAATCCGCCTGGGCTTCCTGCAGCAGAACGCGTTCCATAAGGAAGACACGTCCGTGCCCCTGATTAAGCAGTTCAAAATGATGGAAATCATCCTGTACCTGAACAAGAAGTGCAGGGCGCTGATTTCCATGGGCATGCCTGTTTCCGTGTTAAAGGAAGAGAATATTTTTGATAAGATCATATCCATTAAGTATGATGTCCCCAACGACCGCCTGGATATGTTTGACGATTATAAACAGCAGATTGACGCGTTCTATGACAGGGTAATGGAGAGGAACGCGTAAAGGAGGACGGACATATGGCAATTGAATATTTAGGTTTAAGTGAAATCAATGGCCCGCTGGTCGTCCTTGAGGGCGTTCAGAATGCGGCTTTCGATGAAATCGTGGAGATGACGGTAAACGGCAGTACCCACAAGATTGGACGTATCATTGAGATTTACGGGGACAAGGCAATCATCCAGGTCTTTGAGGGCACCGAGGGCATGGCCCTGCGCAACACCCATACAAGGCTGACCGGACATCCCATGGAGATTGAAGTTTCCGAGGAAATGCTGGGTCGTACCTTTAACGGTATCGGGCAGCCCATTGACGGATTGGGCGACATCATATCCGATGTGAAGCTGGATATCAACGGAAAACCTTTAAACCCGGTTACACGTGAGTATCCCAGGAACTATATCCGCACGGGCATCTCCGCCATTGACGGGCTTACAACGCTTATAAGGGGACAGAAGCTGCCCATATTCTCAGGCAACGGACTGCCCCATGACCAGCTGGCTGCCCAGATTGTGCAGCAGGCATCCCTGGGGGATAATTCAGATGAGAAGTTTGCCATTGTGTTCGGGGCCATGGGCGTTAAGTATGACGTGGCTGATTTCTTCCGCCGCACCTTTGAGGAGAGCGGCGTGTCCGAGCATGTGGCCATGTTCATCAACCTGGCCAATGACCCGGTGGTGGAGCGTTTAATCACGCCCAAGATTGCCCTGACGCTGGCGGAGTACCTTGCCTTTGAAAAGGGTATGCATATACTGGTCATACTGACCGACATGACAAGCTATGCAGAGGCGCTGCGTGAGGTTTCATCATCCAAGGGTGAGATTCCTTCCAGGAAGGGATTCCCGGGGTATCTGTACAGTGACCTGGCCTCCCTTTATGAGAGGGCTGGGATTGTGGCGGGACGGCCGGGATCTGTTACCCAGATTCCAATCCTTACCATGCCCAATGACGATATCACCCATCCCATCCCTGACCTGACCGGATACATCACGGAGGGGCAGATCGTACTGGACCGCCAGTTAAACGGGCAGTCCATCTATCCGCCCATCAATGTGCTGCCCTCCCTGTCGCGTCTGATGAAGGACGGTATCGGCGAGGGGTATACAAGGGCCGACCATCAGGACGTGGCCAACCAGCTGTTCTCCTGCTATGCAAAGGTGGGGGACGCCAGGGCCCTTGCATCGGTTATCGGCGAGGATGAATTGTCTCCCACGGACAAGAAGTATCTTGTGTTCGGCAGGGAGTTTGAAGAGAATTTCGTGGGCCAGGAGCGCCATGAGAACAGGACCATACTGGAGACACTGGACATTGGCTGGAAGCTCCTTGGCATGCTGCCCAGGGAAGAGCTTGACCGTATTGACACTAAGATACTTGACCAGTTTTATAAGCCAGAGGAAGAATGACATGGCAGCGTAAGGAGTGATGTAAATGGATCCAAATACATTTCCCACAAAAGGTAATCTGATTGCGGCCAAGAACTCACTGAACCTGGCAAACATGGGCTATGGGCTTATGGATAAGAAGAGGAATATCCTTATCCGTGAGCTTATGGGCCTGATTGACGAGGCAAAGGGCATCCAGTCCGAAATTGATTCCACGTTCCGGGCCGCCTATGCCGCGCTGCAGAAGGCCAACATCGAGCTGGGAATCAACTATGTCCAGGAAATCGGCGCATCCGTGCCGGTGGATGACAGGGTGAAGATTAAGGCCAGGAGCATCATGGGAACGGAAATCCCGCTGGTGCAGCATGAGGTGAAGCCTCTGGCCCTGACTTACGGGTTTTATAACACCACCGAGTCCCTGGACGAGGCCAGATACCATTTTGAAAAGGTGAAGGAACTGACCATCAAGCTGTCCATGGTGGAAAATTCCGCTTACCGCCTGGCTAACTCCATTAAGAAGACACAGAAAAGGGCCAATGCCCTTAAGAATATCACCATTCCCCACTATACCAATCTGAGCAAATCCATCTCGGATGCGCTGGAAGAGAAGGAGAGGGAGGAGTTTACCAGGCTTAAGGTGATTAAGAGGAATAAAGGGGAGTAGGGTTTGGCGGATGTGGGAGCGGAGGGGGGCTGCGTCTGCGAAGCGGGCCAGGGAGGGCCTCCTGCTGCGGGACCGGGCGGGGGCCTTGGGGCGGCAGTGGCCCGGACGCTGGGTTCCGGAGGGGCAGCTTCTAAGCCCCTGACAGCCTGAAAACCGGGGGATCGGGGCTATTCACGTAGAAATCCTGAGGGACTTTCTACGTTCAAAGCCCCTTGGACTCATGCTTTGATGCATTCGTCCACCCCCGGTTTTCAGGCTGACAGGGACTAAGAAGCTGCTCCCTCCTCCACTACGCGTCCGGACCACTGCCGCCCCAAGGCCCCCGCCCGGTCCCATAGCAGGAGGCCCTCCCTGGCCCGCTTCGCAGACTGAGGGATTCCGGCAGTGACATGCGCGAAACGGATGGTGGGGATGGTAGTGAAAAAGGAGTGGGGGATATGGGGGTGGCGGGAACATTGGGTATGGGATTTTTGGTAGGAGGTTGGTTTGTATGTATACATTTGAGGAATTGAAGGGGATTACGGCGAAGCTTCGGTCGGAGGAGGGGTGTCCCTGGGATAGGGAGCAGACGTTTGGGAGTCTGAAGAAGCATTTGGCTTCGGAGGCTGAGGAAGTGTTTGAGGCTGTGGATCGGGGGGATATGGAGAATCTGTGTGAGGAATTGGGGGATGTGCTGTTCCAGGTGATGATTAACAGCCAGATTGCAAGTGAGCAGGGCTGCTTTACCATTGAGGATGTGATTGACGGTGTGTGCAGGAAAATGGTGCGAAGACACCCCCACGTCTTTGGAAATGTTAAGATAAATTCAGTGGAGGAAGGGACCGCTCTCTGGAATCAGATAAAAATGCAGGAAAAAGCCAAAAAACCTTGACAAATCAAAGCAAAAAGGCTATAAATGATTAAGTATACCAGACATTAATTAAGTAATGAATCCGGGAGGTTCCCGGGACTATATTCAGGAGGACAAATTGATGAACAAGACAGAATTAATCGCAGCAGTTGCTGAGAAGGCAGAACTTTCCAAGAAAGATGCAGAGAAGGCTGTTAAGGCTTTCACTGATGCAGTAGCAGAAGAACTTGTAAAGGGCGGAAAAGTACAGCTGGTTGGCTTTGGTACTTTCGAGGTTGCTGAGAGGGCTGCAAGAGAGGGCAGGAATCCTAAGACTGGTAACGCTATGCCTATCCCTGCTTCCAAGACTCCAAAGTTCAAAGCAGGCAAGGCCCTGAAGGATGAGGTTAACAAATAATTCATGAGACTGGACAAGTTTCTCAAGGTTTCCCGTTTGATTAAGCGCAGGACCATTGCCAATGAGGCGTGTGATGCAGGCCGCGTGCTGGTGAATGATAAGCCGGCAAAGGCTTCCCTGAATGTGAAGACAGGGGATATGATTGAGATTCAGTTTGGCGCCAAGGCTGTGAAGGTCGAGGTCCTGGACGTGCAGGAAACCGTGAAAAAGGATGAAGCCAAAGAGCTTTACCGTTATATCTGAGATAAAAGGCATAGAATGGCCAACCTCCCCATATATTTAACTTAGGTTAGATATATGGGGAGGTTTTTTTATGGAAGAAAGAAGCGTTGGCGGACGCCAGCACAAACTTATATTTCAGAACCGTGGAACAGGAAACATAACAGGAATCTGCGACGTGGTGTCCTTTGATGAGAATGCCATTGTCCTGGATACGGATATGGGGCTTCTCACCATTAAGGGAAAGGACCTGCATGTGAGCAGGCTTACCCTTGAAAAGGGGGAAGTGGATATAGAGGGGACCATTGACAGCTGTGTGTACAGCTCCAATGAGGCCCTGCGCAAGTCCGGGGAATCCCTGTTTACCAGGCTGTTTAAATAGGAGGTAAGGATGTGAGCGGCAGGATTCAGTACGAAGTCTGGCTTATGGTGCTGAGCCTGGTGACCGGGGCATGGCTGATGCTGGCCTATGATACCCTGAGGGTATTCCGTCTGGTCATCCGGCACGGTAGCTTCTGGACGGGGGTGGAGGATTTCATATATTGGCTGTATGCGGGCCTTGTGACGTTCATCCTTCTGTATGAACAGAACGACGGGGTCTTCCGGGCGTATGTGGTAGGCGGGGTGTTTATGGGCATGATCCTATATGACAGGCTCATCAGCAGAATTTTCTTTAAGTGCTTGAAAAAGATAGGTAAATGTCTTAAAATGATATTAAACAGGAACAAACATACAAAGATTTGTAACCAGAAACAAAGCGGAGTTGGTGAATAGACAGATGAGATCCTATGGTAAATCAAGACGCATAAAAAAGGATAAATGGGCAAACCGCATGGCTATCATGGGTATTACCCTTGTTGTCATGTGCCTTGCAGTGGCCATTAACATAAAGGGCGCGGATCTTAAGCAGTCTGACCTGGATTACCAGATAAGGGAAGAGAATCTGGCAAAGCAGGTGGCGGAGGAGGAGAAGCGGACCAGCGAGCTGCAGGAATACAAGATTTACGTCAAGACCAAGCAGTATGCCGAGGAAGTAGCCAAGGAAAAGCTGGGACTGGTGAACCCGGATGAGATACTCTTAAAGCCAACGGAGTAATGACGAAAACAGGCGAAACATTTTTAATAATCGGTTCATGATTAGACATTTATTTCCCTCCATGATGCGTATACTGAAAGTTACGCGGATTAGGAGGGATTTTTGTGTTTTCAAGAAATAGCAGAGATATAAAAAATAAAGTGGATGTGAATCATTATACGGCCAGAAGGCTGGGGGATATGGCGGAGTCGCTGAACCAGCTGGCCAAGGCATTTGATGATGAGGTGGAAAAGAGCGGACAGCTGTCCCGTGTGGATGGACTGGCTGCCATGCAGGCAAGCGCTGCCCTGGTGTGCGAGAGCTGCAGCAAGTGTAATCTGTATGCTGACAGTGAAAAGGAGGACAGCTATTACCTGTATTACCTGCTGCGGGCATTTGAACAGAAGGGCCGTATTGATTATGAGGACATGCCCCAGATGTTCCAGACCGGGTGCAGGAAACAGGACGCGTACCTGGCCCAGCTCAACCGCAGCCTGGGACGGGCTACCATGAACCTGTCCTGGAAAAACCGGTTCTTAGAGAGCAGGGACGCGGTGGTGTCACAGTTCAGGGAACTGTCTGTCATCCTGGAGGAATTTTCACATCAGATTGACCAGGCCAGGGATATCAGTGAGGAGTTTGATTACATAATAAAAAAGCATTTCAGAAGGTATCATATAGCGGTGGGGAACCTGCTTTTGCTGGAGTATGAGAATGGTCAGAAGGAGGCGTTCCTGACCGCCAGGACCACCAACGGCAGGTGCATAACATCCAAGGAAGCGGCTGAGCTTATGGGCGAGGTGGTGGATGATTCCAGGTGGAGCCCTGCCAAGGACAGCCGCAGCATCATAACAAAACAGTACGCCACCATCCGTCTGCTGGAGGACGGCGGCTACCGCATGCTTTACGGCGCGTCCAGGATACCGCGCCAGGGAGAGAAGTATTCAGGGGATAATTATACGTTCTGCGAAAGCCAGGGAAGCCAGGTGGTGATGAGCCTTTCCGACGGCATGGGAAGCGGGGAGACCGCGTCTAAGGAAAGCAGGCAGGTGGTGGAACTGACGGAGCAGCTGCTGGAGACGGGATTCTCGGCAAGGGCGGCCCTTAAGCTGGTGAACACGGTCCTTTTGCTGGCAGGTGCGGAGCAGCACCCGGCTACGCTGGATGTGAGCTGCATCGACCTGCACACCGGCGTTCTGGAGGTGATGAAGCTGGGGGCGGTACCAACCTTCATCATTGGCGATGAGGGTGTGGAAATCCTGGAAGCAGGACAGGTCCCCATGGGCATCATGAACGGGGTGGAGCCGGTGCTCATGTCCAGGAAGCTGTGGGATGGGAACCGTATCATCATGGTCAGCGACGGGGTGCTGGACGCGCTGCCGGGGGATGACAAGGAGCAGGTGATGAAACAGTACCTGGAAAGCGTGGATGAGATGGGGCCACAGGAACTGGCTGACCAGATACTGGATTTTGCAGTGTCCTTCATTCCGGCGCCGAGGGATGACATGACGGTGCTGACAGCAGGGCTGTGGAAACGGCACCCGTAGGGAAAGACAGTATTATGGGGCTTGCGCGGCCGGGGATTTGCGGGTATATTATAATAAGACACCTAAGGCGTGTTTGAAAATCGCTTTCCGGCAGCATCCTGGTTTATTTGGTATGGAGGGCGTTTTTTGACGGCCTGGAGAATAACCGGATGCAGGTGGGACGAATGGACGAGGCAGAGCAGAGGGTCAGAAGGACCATTGAAGAATATCATATGCTGGACCCGGGGGACCGGGTCATCGCAGCAGTATCAGGAGGGGCAGATTCCGTCTGCCTCTTAACGTTGTTATGCGGTATGAAAAAGGACTGGGACCTTAAGCTTATGGCGGTCCATGTCCATCATGGTCTGAGGGGACAGGAAGCTGACAGGGATGCGGATTTTGTCAGGGCATTGTGTGAAGAACTGGAGGTCACCTGTCATATCATAAAGGTAGATGTGCGTAAGTATGCATCGGAAAACGGTATGTCCGAGGAGGAGGCTGGCCGGTACCTGAGATATGAGGCATTGGAGCGGGAGGCCCGCTGGTGGGAAGACAGCGATGGCTGCGGCGGTGAAGACTGGGATTGTGATGGCGGGCGGCAGCGCCGGGACGGTGAAGACCGGGATTGTGATGGCGGGCGGCAGCGCTACGGCGGTGAGACAGGGGACTGCCGGAATAAAAGGGTGAAGATTGCAGTGGCCCACCACAGCGATGACCAGGCGGAAACCATACTCCACAACCTGTTCCGGGGAAGCGGGCTTGGTGGGCTGAAAGGGATCTCTTATGTACGGGGGAGGATCATACGGCCTCTTCTGGATATAGGACGCCGGGATATCGTGGAGTGGCTGGAGGAAAATGGATGCGCCTGGGTACAGGACTCCACCAACAGCTCCGGCCACTATACCCGTAACCGGATACGGAGCAATCTCCTTCCGCTGATTGAGGCGGAGGTAAACCAGGGCGCGGCCGGTAATATCCTGCGCATGGGGAAGCTGGCATCCCAGGCAGATGAATATCTGCGGGCTCAGGGGGAATGCTGGATAAAAGGGCATGTTGTACGTGATGGCCCGGAGCATTTCCTGATTCCCTGTGACCTGCTTCAGGCAGAGCCGGAAATCATCCGCTCCTATGTGGTGATGGAGCTGTTAAAACGCCTGGCAGGTTCAGCCAAGGACCTTGGCCTCATCCATGTGCAGCAGGTGCTGGCCCTGGCCGGACGGCCGGTGGGAAAAGAGGTGGACCTGCCATATTCGCTTATGGCCAGGAGGGAATACAGGGAGATTTCCGTGGGCAGGAGCATTTTACAGGAAAAGGACAAAGAGGTATGCCTGCCCCAGGTCAGGATGTGTGTTTTTCCCTATAAAAAAGGGTCACAATTTCCGAAAAATATGTATACGAAATGGTTTGACTGTGATAGAATAGAGGGTACGCCCGTGGTAAGAACCAGGCGCCCAGGAGACTATATAACCCTGGCCGATGGAAGCCATAAGGCGTTAAAACGGTTTATGATTGATGAGAAGATACCGAGACAGCTGCGGGACCAGGTCCCCCTTCTGACAGATGGCAGTCATGTGATGTGGATAATCGGATATAGGATCAGTGAGTTTTACAAGATTGGTCCTGATACCACCAAGGTACTGCAGGCAGAGGCAGGCGGTAGAAGAAAAGAATGAGTGAAACGGAGGATAAAGTGATGGCGGATAGGATTCGTGTGTTACTGACCGAAGAAGAGGTTGACAGACGCATTAATGAGGTAGCGGCAAAAATCAGCGAGGAGTATGAGGGCAGACAGATCCACCTGATCTGTATATTAAAGGGAGGGGTATTCTTTACCTGTGAACTGGCCAAGAGGCTTACGGTTCCCGTATCCCTGGACTTCATGTCGGTTTCCAGCTATGGCGCGGGAACTGAGTCCAGCGGTGTCGTGCGGATACTCAAGGACCTGGATGAACCGCTGGCAGGCAAGGATGTACTGATTGTGGAGGATATCATTGACTCCGGCCGTACCCTGGCATATCTGATTGAGGTGCTGAAGCAGAGAGGGCCAAAGAGCATCCGTCTGTGCACGCTTTTAGATAAGCCGGAGCGCCGTGTGAAGAAGCAGGTGAAGGTGGATTATACCTGTTTTACAATACCGGATGAATTTGTAGTGGGATATGGACTTGACTATGACCAGAAGTACCGTAACCTGCCTTACATCGGAGTAGTAGAGCTGGACAATAAGTAGAAAGAAGGTCTAAGGAGGCAATTCGGTGAGACAGCAGCAGACATTTAGAGGTTTTATTTTCATACTCCTGATGCTGATCTTAATCGCCACGGCAGTGCGGCTGCCATATGCAAGACAGGCGGATAAGGTTACGAATCAGGATTTTGTCAGGATATTGGATGATGGCCAGGCAGCAGAGGTCGCCATCCATCAGAATCCGCAGACACCTACGGGTGAGGTGGTCATTACCCTGACAGACGGACAGGTGAAACGCCTGTATGTGACAGATGTAAAGGATACCCAGAAGCTTCTGGATGACCATCAGATGGAGTATGTGGTGATGGATGTGCCCCAGGAGAACTATCTGGTGACCATCATCCTTCCCTTCATGCTTTCCATCGTGGTGGTGGTCATCATCATCATGGTGATGAACCGCAGCGCGGGAGGCGGGGGAGCCAATGCCAGGATGATGAATTTTGGCAAGAGCAGGGCCAGGATGAGCCGTGACAGCAAGGTGAATTTCTCCAATGTGGCGGGCCTTGTGGAGGAAAAGGAAGAACTGGAAGAGGTGGTGGATTTCCTTAAGAATCCACAGAAGTATACCAGTGTCGGAGCCAGGATCCCCAAGGGGCTGCTTCTTGTGGGACCGCCTGGAACCGGTAAGACGCTGTTGGCCAAGGCAGTGGCCGGTGAGGCCGGGGTGCCCTTCTTTTCCATCTCCGGTTCTGACTTTGTGGAAATGTTCGTAGGTGTGGGCGCATCCCGTGTCCGCGACCTGTTTGAGGAGGCCAAGAAGAATTCACCCTGTATCGTGTTCATCGATGAGATTGACGCGGTTGCGCGCCGCAGGGGAACCGGCATGGGCGGCGGCCACGATGAGAGGGAACAGACCCTGAACCAGCTGCTGGTTGAGATGGACGGTTTTGGCGTCAATGAGGGAATCATTGTCATGGCAGCCACCAACCGCGTGGATATACTGGATCCTGCAATCCTGCGGCCGGGACGTTTTGACAGGAAGGTTGCGGTGGGCCGTCCGGATGTAAAGGGACGCGAGGAAATCCTCAAGGTGCACTCCAAGGAGAAACCTTTAAGCGAGGATGTGGACCTGCGCAGGGTGGCGCAGACCACGGCAGGGTTTACAGGCGCCGACTTGGAGAACCTGATGAACGAGGCAGCCATTGTCTCTGCAAGGGAGAACCGCAGGTTCATCAAGCAGAGCGATATTGACAGGGCATTTGTAAAGGTGGGAATCGGCGCTGAGAAGAAGAGTAAGGTGATTTCCGAAAAGGATAAGAAGATTACGGCATACCATGAGGCGGGCCATGCAATCCTGTTCCATGTGCTTCCGGACGTGGGTCCTGTGCACACGGTCTCCATTATCCCGACCGGAATCGGCGCAGCCGGATATACCATGCCTCTTCCTGAGAATGACGAGATGTTCAACTCCAGGGGACGCATGATGCAGAACATCATGGTGGACTTAGGCGGCAGGATTGCCGAGGAACTGATATTTGACGATATCACTACAGGGGCATCCCAGGACATCAAGCAGGCAACCCAGATTGCCAGGGCCATGGTTACCCAGTACGGTATGTCCGACAAGGTGGGCATGATCCAGTACGGCGGGGATGACAATGAAGTGTTCATCGGACGCGACCTGGCACACACCAAGTCCTATGGCAACGGTGTGGCGGATACCATTGATACTGAGGTGAAGCGGATTATCGACGAGTGCTACCAGAAGGCAAAGGATATCATCAAGGAATATGATTACGTCCTGCATTCCTGTGCCAGCCTTTTGATTGAAAAGGAAAAGATTAACCAGGAAGAATTCGAGGCGTTATTTAATCCGGCCCAGTAAGCGGTATGTGGACTGTGTCAGGAAGAATATGATAAAGATTTAGGATATATGGGGAATACCGGAAACAGCGCGGACTTTTGTCTGCGCTGTTTCCGGTTATGTTCTTGCCAAAATGTTCTCTTATGCCATACCTGTATATTGACCAATCCACTACCTTGTGATACAATGTAGTAAGGTATATTGTATTACAAGGTAGGATGGGGCGTGCAGATGGCGGGAATGAAATATCAGACACATCCCGGGGAGGAGGAAACCTGCGTGGACAGAACCCAATTAATGAAAGGCATCCTGGAAGGCTGCATCCTGAAAATCATTGAAAGCCGTGAAACCTACGGATATGATATTGTTTCGCAGCTGCAGGATAATGGTCTTACGGAAGTAAGGGAAGGTACCCTTTATCCTCTCCTGCTTCGGCTGGAGAAGAAGGGACTGATTACCGCCACCTATAAACCCAGTCCCCTGGGACCTAGCCGCAAGTACTATACGCTGACCGGAGAAGGCCATGGATATCTCAATGATTTTGGAACCGTCTGGCAGGAGATAAGCATATCGGTCAATCATATATTTGAAGGAGGAAAATCATGGCCCTGATACACAATAACCTGAAAGACCTGCAAAAGGAGAACAGTATCTCAATAAAAACCATCCGGTCTGACCAAAACAGGAATGAGGTGACCCGCATGATTCAATACCTGTCATCCTCCCATCTGTCTCTTTTTCAGATTGAGGTCATCCAAAAGGATCTTATAGGAATCGCGCTGGAAGCTGACCGGGAGCAGATGACCATGTCTGAAAAACTGGGAATCAGTATGAAGGAGTTCTGTGACGGCATCATCCAAAGCACGGAGGAGTACCCGGCAAGGAGGGAGCGCATATACCAGGAAGTGGTCACGGCTGTCCAGTATCTTTTTTATCTGTATGCCATTGAATATATCATCTTCCAGTCAGTCCCCGCCCATTGGGGAATCAGTATCCAGCTGACGGTGGGTCTGCTTGTATTCCTTACCTTGAACCGCATGACCAGCCTTTATATCAGGAACCGGCTTTCCCTTCACCCCAAAGCATACATGCGCAGCATGTACAATGTTGCAATGCTGGCCGGCTTTATCATCTATGTCCTCATAACACGCCTGTTCCTCCGTCATATCCACACACTCCTGTTTTACGGAAACGGCTGGCTTATCCTGTCAGTCCTTGCTTTCATGGCCCTGATTGCTACATTTTCCATGAACCGTTACTGGAATAACTGCTCCCAAAAGTATAATTACTGAGTGGTTTTTGATTAAAAGGGTGTGTTTCCTCGAATAAGCCCCCCTCCTTTGTCTATTTTCACCACAAACCACCTGGAAAAAATTGCATCTTTGTGCACACTTTTTTTCATACCTGTGATATTATAATAGACGTAACCCCCCCCAATACATTATATAGTTTTTGCTACACCCCATAAGAAACGAAATACCTTCTCCTGAAAAGCCTGGCTACCCCGCCAGGCTTTTCACTTTGTGGCAGGTGTGCAAAAATGCCACCGTTATCGCGGTTTTTCTACTATTATTCGTCTTGTGCAATTGTGGGAATTCATATACAATAGATGGAAGGGAAGTATTTTTTGAACAAATAAGGAAAAGGATATAAAGAGTGGAAGACAATATAAACGGACTAATCAACAGGGAGGCCCTATTTTCCTCAGAGACAGAGGACTACCGTTTTCCGGCTGAGCCGGACGCAGATGACGATGTAATCCTCCATATGCGGACAGGTAAGGGCAACGCAGAACATGTATATTACGTAGAGGACAATGCTGAGGTTGAGATGACCAAGGTCCTTTCAGATGAATTGTTCGACTATTATGAATATGAAATCACAGTAGGCACCGATCAGGTGCTTTATCACTTTAAAGTTGTATCCGGACAGGATGTCTGTATATATAACCGCCTGGGCGCCGTGGATGAGGCCCAGCCAGGGTTTGATTTTAAGATCACCCCGGGGTTCCATACACCGGAATGGGCCAAGGGTGCTGTGATGTATCAGATATTTGTGGACCGGTTCTGCAATGGCGATAAAAGTAATGATGTGGAGACCTGTGAGTATGTATATATAGGCCGTCCGGTCCAGCGGGTTGAGGACTGGGGCAGGAACCCGTCCGCAATGGACGTGGGATATTTTTACGGCGGCGACTTAAAGGGGGTCTGGGATAAACTGGACTATATCAAAAGTCTTGGCGTGGAGGTCATTTACCTGAACCCGATTTTCGTATCCCCGTCCAACCATAAGTATGACTGCCAGGATTATGAACATATCGATCCCCATTTTGGCAGGATTGTGAAGGACGGCGGCAGGCTGGTGGATGAGAATGCCACTGATAACCAGGACGCGGAGAAGTATGTGATACGCAGTGCGGGAAGGGAGAACCTGGAAGCCAGTGATGCATTTTTTGCTGAATTTGTCCAGGAAATCCACAGGCGCGGCATGAAAATCATACTGGACGGCGTGTTTAACCACTGCGGTTCTTTTAATAAATGGCTGGATGCGGAAGAAGTGTATAAGCATTCAGGGGATTATGAACCGGGGGCCTATGAATCCAAGGACAGCCCTTACCGCAGCTTTTTCCACTTTCATGATGAGAGGGACCAGGCATGGCCCCGCAACACCACATATGACGGATGGTGGGGGCATGATACCCTGCCCAAGCTGAATTATGAAAATTCTGACAAGCTGGTGGAGTATATACTGAATGTTGCAAGGAAGTGGGTTTCCCCGCCGTATTCAATTGACGGATGGCGTCTGGATGTGGCTGCCGATCTGGGCCACACCTCGGAATATAATCATTCCTTCTGGCGCAGGTTCAGGCAGGCCGTGAAGGAGGTTAATCCGGATGTGCTGATTCTTGCAGAGCATTACGGTGACCCGGCGTCCTGGCTGGAAGGGGACCAGTGGGACTCCATCATGAATTATGATGCGTTCATGGAGCCGGTCACTTGGTTCCTGACCGGTATGGAGAAGCACAGCGACAGCTATAACGGCGGCCTGTGGGGAGATGGGGAAGCATTTTTTAATGCAATGAAGTTCCATATGAGCCGTATGCAGACCAACACCGTGATGACGGCCATGAACCAGCTGTCCAACCATGATCATTCAAGGTTCCTTACAAGAACCAACCAGATGGTGGGCAGGACCGGAACCATGGGGCCTGACAGGGCAGGAGAGAACATAAAGCTGTGCGTGCTCCGGGAGGCGGTGGTAATCCAGATGACATGGCCGGGCGCCCCCACTTTCTATTATGGTGATGAGGCTGGCGTGTGCGGCTGGACCGACCCGGACAGCAGAAGGACGTATCCCTGGGGCAGTGAGGACCTGGAACTGATTGAGTTCCACCGCTATATGACCGGTATCCATAAAAGGGTCCCGGCGTTCCGCAAGGGAAGCGTGAAGCCGCTGGTGGCAGGGTATCAGAAGATTGCCTATGGGCGCATGTATGAGAACTATCAGGCAGTGACCGTTGTGTGCAACAGCCCTGAGGCGCAGACCATGGAGATTCCGGTGTGGCAGCTGGGCATAACGGATGACATGATTCTTGGACGCCCTATCCTGTCCACGGAGGATGGGTATAACGCCGGAATCATGATGTACCGTGTAAGGGAAGGTATCCTGAAGGTTAACATGCCTTCATACAGTGCTGCGGTGTTTATCTCCAGGCCCGAGGATTTTTACCCGGTTGTGGATTCGCGGTTTGCCGATGGCGTGGGGGAGGAGAAGTAGGAGTGAGGAAGAAGAATCCGGGGATGTGCAGAGGATTCATGGGAATATAGATAGGGAATTGAAAGGGAGAGCGCTTTGTGGCGGCAGATATCAGGATGCGGCCATGAGGCGCTTTTTCTTTTGGCTCTTTGTCAATCGTTGGGGTGGGATTTGGTTGAAAGCATGAATATGAAAAATCGGATAGGGTGGACATAAAAAGACCTGGAACATACGTTCCAGGTCTTTCCCACATGCGGGTGGCCGGACTTGAACCGGCACGGTATCGCTACCGAGGGATTTTAAGTCCCTTGTGTCTGCCTATTCCACCACACCCGCAGCGTACGGATGTACTTATATGCATGCCGCGGCTGAAAACGAGGACCTTTACGCGCTGTGCACTGATGTCCTTAAGCTATGACCGGCATGCTAGTGGGCGAAGGTGGATTCGAACCACCGAAGCTATTAGCAGCAGATTTACAGTCTGTCCCCTTTGGCCACTCGGGAATTCGCCCAATGAATGCGTTGATAAGCAGTGATTATAATACCACAGACATCAGGAAAAATCAAGAGGTTTGCCAATAATTTTCATTATTGTCCGCCAAATATCCGTCAAATAATCACCTGGATAATCATTAAATATCCATCCATAAAAAGCAGGAAGGTTTCACAAAAAAGTATTGACAAATAAATAACGAAGTGATATATTTAAAAAGGATTAGGAATCCGTTTTTAAATATATAGTTTGTTTAATACTCAAATAAAGAATGAAATATTTTGCATAACCAGATAATATAAACGTTGAATTTATCGTTTATTTTTCTTTGCAAACTTTGTTTAATTCACAAACAAATAAATGGAGAACTTTTAACAATGGGAAAAGAAGGATTTAAGTATCACTGGTGGGGGAAGGGAGATATCGATGCTTCCTTTGGTATATTCTTTGATGGCTTTTCGAAAATACTCACCGCCACAGGCATCATGACCATGGTGTTCGGCATGCCGGCCAGGATTGTCATAGGAAAGGTGGTTCCGGGAATCGGGCTGGCGATTTTCCTTGGGAACCTGTGGTATTTCTACGAGGCCAGACAGCTGGCGGTCAGGGAAAAACGTCAGGATGTGACGTCCCAGCCCTTTGGGATCGGTGCATCCCAGCTGTCGGGCTGGCTGTACCTGATCATAGGGCCGGTGTACTGGCAGACAAAGGATGCGGAACTGGCCTTCCAGGTCGGGCTGGCAGCTGCCTTTATCGGAGGCATGGTGGAGATTGCAGGCGGTTTTGCGGGCCGGTGGATCATTGATAATATTCCCAACTGTGCGCTGATGGGGAACATGGCCTCATCTGCAATGGTATGGCTCTCCATTGTGGGCCTGGCCATGGTGTTTGATAAGCCGGTGTATGGGCTCCTTCCCTTGTTTATCATCATTATTGATTACTTAGGTAAGGCGGATAAACGTTTTGCGAAGATTCCTTCAGGCGTGGCGGCAATCCTCATTGGAACCGCGGTGGCCTGGGCCGGGGGATACCAGACCTGGGGGCAGTTTGAACAGTCTTTTGCAAGCCTTGGTTTCTATCCTCCATCCTTAAGCGCCGGGGATATAGCTGCTGGTTTTAAGGGCATTGTTCCCTTCCTGCCTGTGATTATCCCGCTGCAGATAAACAATTTCCTGTCAACACTTCAGGGACTTGAGTCGGCCAGGATGGCGGGGGATACATATCCGGAGCGCCGTTCCATGATAATGGACGGGGTTTCCACCATTGCAGGATCCCTGTTTGGCAATCCCTTTCCAACCACCGTGTATTTCGGACATCCGGGCTGGAAGGAACTGGGGGCAAGGGCTGGATTTTCCCTTGTGAATGGCTGTCTTTACCTGCTTATCTGTACCACCGGGCTGACCGGGGTGCTGATGGCCGTCATACCCACGGAAGCCGTCATGGTGCTTCTTATCTTCGTTGGATTTTCCGTGACGGACAGCACCTTCCGTTCCATGGATAAGAAGTATTATCAGGTCATATTCCTGTCATTGATGCCCATCCTGTTCCAATACATGCAGACCCTGATCAGTTCAGCGGTCCAGGCCGCGGGAGGTGTGCTGGAAGCCATACCGGTCCAGGACTTTGCCGAGTATTCCGTGCCTATTGAGGGAATCATGTATCTTGGGAACGGCGGTTTCCTTACCAGCCTTCTGCTGGCCGGGCTTCTGGCCTGTGTGGTGGACCGCAGGTATAAGATGGCGGGAAGCTTTGCGCTGGTCATGTCCGGGTGCGCGGCCATTGGCTTGATACACTGTCCGGGAATTGAGCTGCTGTCACGGCCTGGCATCATATTCGGCGTCATCTATCTCACGGTGGCCATTTTCCTCTTTTCCAAGGGCTGTTACTTTGAACACCAGCCGGATGGACAGGCGGAGGGGAGGCCGGACCAGGCATTGGGAAAGCGGGCTGTGGGGTAAAACAGGCCCGGACATGCAGGATCATATATCATTTTCATTATAGGAGGAAATAAGTATGGGAAAGGCTAGTATACCCTTTTTCAAAAAGGCGGACCTGGATGCATCCATCGGTGTTTTCTTTGATGGGTTTTCCAAGGTAATTGTTGCAATCGCTATTTTAGCAGGAACATTCGGACTGGATGGAGGCACGATATTCGGCACCATGATGCCGGGCGTATTCCTCACCGTGGTCATATTAAACGGCGGCCTGTGGCTTTATTACAGGAAGATAGCCGCTGACCGGGGGGATTCTGACCTGACGGCCATACCGGCAGGTCTTCAGGCCGGCCGTATGTTCATATGGCTTTACAGCATCATGCTGCCCGTGTTCCTCAGTACGGGCAATGCTGATCTGGCATTTAAGACAGGTGTCCTGGCGCATCTGGTGGGAGGAATCATCTTCATCATCGGCGCGTTTGTGGTTCCGGTGATTCTACGGATTGTACCGGCAGGCGCCCTGTTCGGCTCGCTGGCAGGCGGGGCCATGGCCTTCCTGATCATGCAGTCCATGAACGGTGTGCTGAAAATGCCTCTTGTTGGCTGGCTGTCCCTGATGGTGCTCTTTGTCATCTATCTGGGCAAGGTGGAGGTAAAGCTCCCCGCTGCATTGATTGCAATCGTCATCGGTTCAGCGGTGGCCTGGGTCAGCGGTGTCATGGGATTTGGCGCGGTGACGGAATCCCTGGGCAACCTGAATTTTTACATACCGCACCCGGTACTGGATATTTTCAATCCCCAGGTTGTGGGTTCCATGATTCCTTTCCTTCCTATCATCATTGTATTCTCACTGAACGAGGTAATCACGGGAATCCAGGCAGTGGAACAGGCCAGGGAATGCGGGGATACTTTCTTTACAACAACAAAGCCGCTGGTGCTCTGCGGTCTGGCAAGCATTGTGGGCGCATGTTTTGGAAATCCCCTGGCAGTGGGATTGTACTGGGGATACCCGGGATGGAAGAAAATGGAATCCGGCACAGGGTATCACCTGGGAATCGTGGCGCTGTACGCCCTGGTGGGCCTGACAGGCCTGTCAGCCATCATCAATGCATTCATACCCGAGGCCGTTGTGCTGCCTATCCTGGTGTTTGTTGGGATATCCAGCTACTCCCAGGCATTCGAGGTGGTGGATAAGAAATATTTCCCGGCTGTCATCATGGCCTCCCTGCCCGTTGTCATGGACTTTATCGTGGACAACATGAGGGAAGGGGCGCTGCCCGGATTCACCGCCTTTGACCCTGGTTCTGCGTTTGTGGGACTGCTGGTGGGCTGTGTGTTTGTATTCATCATTGATAATAACTGGAAAAATGCATCCATCACCAATGCAGCGGCCCTGGCCCTTACCGGTATCGGGATGATCCATTCACCGGGTATTCTGGGAACGGAAACCTATGCCCCGGACATGGGCTTCATCCAGGTGTATGTGGTATTGATTATTGTATTTGCAATTATGCATTTTATAGGATTTAATAAGAAAAAGACAGCGTAAAACAGGAGGACTTAAGAAGTGAAGACCTTGGTAATTATTGGAGCAGCGAGAAAGAACGGACATACACGCCAGATGGTGGATCTGTTCCTGGAGCATCTGGACGGGGAAAAGGAAATCATTGACGCTTACCGTACAGAGGTACAGCCGTGCATGGACTGCCGTTTCTGCTGGAAGAAAAAAGAATGTGTGATTAAGGATGGGATGCAGGATATCTATCAGAAGCTGGAGGAGGCTGACAACATAGTGCTGGCTTCACCCATGTATTTCCATTCCATAACAGGCAGGATGAAGGCGCTGATTGACCGTTTCCAGGTATACTGGGCAGGCCATGTGAGACAGGACATGCCAAAGAAGATGCTCCGCAAGGGCGCAATCCTGATGGTAGGCGGCGCGCCTTCCTTTGAGAACCAGTTCCTGGGAGGGGAAATCGTCCTTAAGAACCTGCTAAATGACCTGAGCACGGAGTGCCTGGGCCAGGTCTGTCTGCCAAACAGCGACAGGGACAGCCTTGAGACAAGGAAAGACATTGCAGACCAGGTGGCTGCACTGGCTGAAAAGATGAATCAGGCATCAAGATAAAAAATAAAAACAAACATATAAGGAGGAAGTATCATGCAGGGTTATACTTACACAAAGGGAGAACATTATCCGGTGGAGCATCTGGTTTTCAAGGTGGCGCCGGAGGACGTTGAGCACTATCTGGCGGTTGACCATGAAATCTGGACATTAAAGGAGGCATATGCGCCTGGGTTCGACCATATCCCGTTCCTTTATAAGGAGGTCTGGGTCAATGACAACAAGCCGGGGGAAATCCATTTTATCTTTGTATGGGAGAGCATTGAATCCTGGAGAAAGATTGATGACAAGGAATACCAGGCCAAACTGATTAAGGAATTCGATGAGAAGTTCGGAAGGCCATATGAGTTCGTGCGCTGCGTACAGAATGAAGAGAATTTCGGCGTACACCGTGTAAGCCGTTTTGAGCGGATCTGATGCAATTGTGGATGGAATCTGGAAAGTGAGGTAAAGTGATGAGATTTGAAGATAAAGTGGTAATCATTACCGGGGCAAGTTCCGGTATCGGCGAAGGCGTTGCAAAGAAGTTCCTGGAAGAGGGTGCACTGGTTGTGGGGTGCGGCATTGAACCTGAGATGCACATCCGGAATGAACATGCAATCTATGTCCAGGCGGACCTGACTGATTTTTCCCAGGCGCAGCATGTGGTGGAGGAAGCGGTCAGGGCCTTTGGAAGGGTTAACAAGCTGGTCTGCTGTGCGGGCGTTACCTTTGTAGGCTCCCTGGAGACAACGGGTTATGATATGTTCATGCGGGAGCTTTCCATCAACATGGGCGGCGTGTTCAACATGTGTAAGGCAGCTGTGCCTGAACTGAAAAAGCAGGAAGGCTCCACCATTGTCACGGTTGGCTCAGACCTGGGTGTCCGTCCGATCCCGGAGCGGATTGGCTACTGCCCGTCCAAGGCAGGCGTCATCATGCTGACCAAGTGCATTGCCCTGGAGTATGCCCCGTCCATCCGCGCCAACGCCATCCTTCCCGGACTGGTGCGCACACCTATGATCGAGCAGAGATTTACAGAGGCAGAGGACCCGGCGGCCTTAGAAGAGGCATATGCAAGCCTTTACCCCCTTCACAAGATGGGAAAAGTCGAGGATATGGCCAATGCAATCGCATTCCTGTCCAGCGATGAAAGCGGATTCATGACAGGTGAAATCATGCATGTATGCGGCGGCAGCCTGATTTAAGGAGGAGAGACATGGCAACATCTTTATTTAAAATGCCCTTTGACATTGACAAGACAAGGGTTCATCAGATTTACAGGAGTGAGACTTTAAACCAGGCCCAGGTGGAGACCATTACCTGTGATGAGATGAAGGAAATCTACGGGGAGCTTAAATTTGATAAGCTTTATGAGGACCGTCCCTATACATACACATCCCTGGTAACGTCCATTGACGGCAGGATTGCATTTACAGACGCGCCCCAGGGGCCGCTTATCGCTAAGCTGAACCAGTACGACGGCGACGGCGCAGGGGCTGACTGGTGGATCCTTAACATGTTAAGGGCTGTATCGGACGGCGATATCATCGGGGCTGGAACCATGAATGCAGAGAGCGATTACACGGCCCATGTATTTTCCAGGCAGCTGGAGGACGCAAGGGTGGCTGCAGGGATGCAGCCGGTCCCGTGGAACATCATCTCTTCCCTGGACGCAACCGATATTCCGTTTGACCATCTGCTGTTTAAGACAAAGGAAGTCCCGGTGATGATCAGCACCAGCGCGGCCGGGATACCGGTCATACAGGAAAAGATGAAGGAAGACTACTATCTGACAGGCCCGGTTCATGACATATCTGAGGTGACCGGGGAAATGATAGAGGCCATGAAGGCCAACCGGGACAAAATCCTGGTAATCGCAACCGGGGACAAGGCGCCTGACTCCAAAGTGGCTCTTTATATCATGAAGAAGTTCGGTCTTGATAAGGTCCTGGTCGAGACACCGTCTTACATGCATTATCTGGTATCCCAGAAAATGATGGACGAGCTTTTCTTTAACTACTCCTGCATCTATGTGGGCGGACAGGCATTGACCATTGGAAAGTTCGGGCAGGAATTCGGTTCCAAGGACCATCCGCATACAAGGATGCTGAGCATCCATTCCCACAGCGACCATTTCTTTTATTTCAGGCATAAGCTGATTTACGATTAGGGAGAGGAGCAGATAGCATGCCGTGTATACAGGTAAAAACAAACGTTAATACTTCCGGGGAAAAGGCAGAGGCGGTTAAGACCGCCTTAGGACAGGCCATCAGCCTCCTTCCCGGCAAAAGCGAGGACTGGCTCATGGTCGCCATTGAGGACGGATGTCAGATGTATTTTGGCGGGCGGGGCGGACGTCCCATTGCCATGGTGGAAGTTAAGATTCTGGGAAATTCTATTGATAAGGAAGGCGCGGAGCGCATGACCGGGGAGATTACCAGGGCGTTAGGCGGGACATTGGGGGTATCGCCTGACGATATGTATATTAAATATGAAGCATCCCCGGACTGGGGATGGAACGGGACGAATTTCTGATAAGCCGGATTCGCCAACCGTTTAAGAGGGACTTGGATTTCCAGGTCCCTTTTTTCTGATGTATTAACCATGGGCCGACAATATCTCGAAAAATTCCTCGATGGCCTTAAGGGATGCGCCAAGGATGGGGGCTTCATTTCCAAGGGTGGAGATGAGGATTTCCTGGGTATGGGTGATGGGCAGGATGATATCCTTCATGATCTCCGGCATCAGGTAAGGCAGTGACTGGATAAGATGGGAGTTAAGGATGATCATCTCACAGTTCACAAAAAATATGATGTTGGATAACCCAATGGCCAGATTCTTAATGTAGGTATCAAGGATTCCCAAGGCAAGGGGATTCTGCTTCCTGACCAGCTCAATAAACCCGTCAATGTCTTCCAATGGGGTTTCCAGATGCAGGTTGGCCTCGTCCAGAAGATACTGGTCGGAACAGTACTGTTCCCAGCAGCCGTATTTGCCGCAGGAACATTGCTTTGTCTCCTGGATGTTGATGGTGTGGTGGCCCACTGCATTGGCGAATCCCAGGTATCCGCGGATAAGGCGGCCGTTGGATATCATGCCGCAGGAAATGACGTCGGTTAAGCACAGCACGGTCAGTTCCTCATATTGAGAATGGAGCCTGGATTCCATGGAGGCAGCCAGATTGCCGTCATTGTCAATATACACAGGCACATGATACCGCTGTTCCAGAAGGGATTTGATATCGATGTTATGCCACTGGAGCTTGGGAATGAAGCGGATGACCCCGTCCAGGTCAATGATTCCCCTTACAGCCAGGCTGATGCCGATAAGACCGTAGGGACAGGGCGGGATTTCCCGTATCATCCTGTCGATGGCAATGTAAATCTGCTGGTATACATGGGAAAATGCCTGCTTCTCAACCGGTATGGACTGGCGGCTGATGATTTCGTTATTCAAATCCGTGAGGATGAGGCCCAGGCGGCGGGCGCCGATATCAATGGCAATGCAGTACCCTGCCCTGGCGGCCAGTGTAAGGATGATGGGACGCCTTCCGCCACTGGAATCCCCCATGGTGGTTTCCTCCACCAGCTTAAGGCTCATCCACTCTTTCACGATGGTGGACACGGTGGCCTTATTAAGGCCCGTCTCCTCGGAAATGCGGGCGCGGGAAATCTGTTTTTTATTCAGTATGTGCTTGATGATGGTCAGCCGGTTGGCGGAACGTATATCTTTGGTCTGTGATATTTTCATAGGCGTGCCTCGAATATGGATGGATTATGGTTTTTCAGCATGTTTTTATAATAGCATATAGAGAAAATGGCTGCAAGGACCAGCTTGTTTCCAACTGGTGCATTTCCGTTTCTGAGTATTTTCATAAATGTGATTTTGGGATACGTTTAGGGATAAACCGTGATATAATGGAAACAAATGGAAAACCGCAGACAGGCCACCGGTTATCAAAGGCAGGTGTACATATGGAAAATGATTGTGATGTTAAGGAAGAAACGGAAGGGAAGGAACTTTATGTCTGTACCCTTGGAACATTGGATGCGCGCTATGGAGGCGAACCTCTGGATATCCCGCTTTCAGCAGGAGGTAAGGTAATCCAGCTGTTTCTCCTGCTTATCTGGGCGGGAAAAGAGGGGATAAGCCGGGTGAAGCTTCAGGATTCCCTATATGATAGGAAGAATACGGATGCGGCCAATGCATTAAGAATTACGGTTTCACGTTTGAGGAAAATGCTTTCCCAGTCCATCTTACAGGATAAGATAAAGATTGAGGTGTACAAAAGCACCTATTATCTCAATGTATATGATGAACACCTGAAAATCGGGATGGATGCCGTCCTGATGGACAATTACTACCAACAGTCCCAAAGGGCTGAAACAGATACCTGCCGCCAGCAGCTGCTGGAGTCCGTATGCCGTTTATACAACGGGGATTTTCTGCCGGTTATGTCCGGAGAGGCATGGGTGGAAAGCAGCAGGAGCCATTATCAGGACATTTATTTTAAAAGTGTCAGGGAGGCCTGCGCATTGATGGCCCGGCACAGGGATTATGAAAAGATAGTAAAATTGTGTGATACGGCCCTTGAGATATATCCTCTGGTGGAGTGGGTGGAAGAAAAGATGGAGGCGCTGTTATCCCTCAAGAGATACGGGGAGGCGCTGAAGGCCTATGAAAATGCCCTGATCATGGCCAGCGATTTAAAGAAGGATAAATGCCGTATGATAGAGAACCGCATTGCAAACAGCATGAGGAGCCGGTGCGGGCAAAAGGTTATCCTGCATCTGCAGAATGTGGATCTGGGGGAGTGGGGCGGGAAGAACGAAGAAGCGGAAAAGCTTCAGAAACAGCGGGATGCCGGAAAGCGGAAGAGGAGTAAGAAATACTATATGCAGCGATAGGGCTGATGGTGGGAATGGATCTTCAAGCATACCTTAATATGCATTGTAAAAGGGCGGGCGGTTACAACCCGGTCACAAAATAGAAAAAAACCATAATATCAGTAAAAAAATGTTTTTATGAAATGGTTTGTGAAATGCCTTTTCCTGTATGATTATACCAAGAGTTTGTTCGAAGCACGTATTTTTGGGATATGAGGAGGAAATGGCTGTGTTTAAAAGGAATTTATCAAAAAAACATTGCCGCCATATGGCATTCCTGACTGCGTTTGTGCTCGCATTTACAAATGTGGGTTCATGTATGACCGTGTCATTCGCAGAGGAAATCGTGGGCGGTGAGGCAGGCGGAAGCGGAGCTGGTGATGTTGGCGGAAGCGGGACCGGAGGGGAAGGCGGAAGCGGAAGCAGGACCGAAGGGGAAGGCGGAAGCGGAAGCGGGACCGAAGGGGAAGGTGGAAGTGGAAGCGGGACCGAGGGAGAAGGCGGAAGTGGAAGCGGGACCGAAGGGGAAGGCGGAAGCGGAAGCGGGACCGAAGGAGAAGGCGGAAGTGGAAGCGGGACTGATGGAGAAGGCGGAAGCGGAAGCGGGACCGAAGGGGAAGGCGGAAGCGGAAGCGGGACCGAAGGAGAAGGCGGAAGCGGAAGCGGGACCGAAGGAGAAGGCGGAAGCGGGACCGAAGGAGAAGACGGAAGCGGGACCGAAGGAGAAGGCGGAAATGGAAGCGGGACCGAAGGAGAAGGCGGAAGCGGGACCGAAGGAGAAGGCGGAAATGGAAGCGGGACCGAAGGAGAAGGCGGAAGCGGAAGCGGGACCGAAGGAGAAGGCGGAAATGGAAGCGGGACCGAAGTGGAAGGCGGAAATGGAAGCGGGAATGATGCTGATGGAAAAAATGATGCTGAAACAGATCAGGAAAATCCAAATGGCGGAACCACAGGCAATCCGGGTAACCCAGGGGCTCCAGCGGCACCTGAAGTAACGCCAAAGGAAGATTATGAATTCACAATATCCTATGTCATAGACCCGGAGGAGGGCGCAGCAGTAAAAGGACCTTCTAAAGCCGAAGAAGGGGAATCCGTTATTTTTACGGTCAAGCCGGAAAAGGGTTATGTCATTGACAGCGTGACGGCGGACTACATGGAAGTAGGGCTTTATGAAGAGGCCAGGACGGCAAGCAGTTCCGAAGCTGAATACCATGGAGAGCCGGATTTTTCCAAACCGCAGAAATATATAATAGAGTCAGTGGATGCAGATATGGAAATCCTGATTATCATGGAGAATGAGGAAGCACTGGCAGAAGCCTCAGTAACATTGGATGACGGCACGACCGTGACTGCACAGTGGGATGCGGGCATTATCCCGGAACGTGCAGAACTGGATGTGAGGGAAGTCACACAAGAGGTGAAGGATGCCGTAATAGCTGGCGTGGAGGGCACGGATACCAATCTGGCAGAGGATGTGCCCGCTGAAAATCCAACTGAAAAGGTTACGGATGTGATGGCATATGACATTACACTGGTTGATGGGGATACGGTATATGATACCTGGGAGGAAGGAACCGTTAAGATAACCTTCAGCGGTCCTGCCATAGAGGAAAAAAGCGCGGAGGCAGACAGGGTTTCCATCTTCCATGTGGACGAAGGAAATGTATTGACGGAAATGTCGGCAGAACTGGCGGAAGGCGATGCAGCCGTTGAGGAGATAGGGTTTGAAGCAGGGCATTTCTCAGTATATGCACTGGCCTTTATCAAAGGAGGTTCAAATGTTGGGACGGTAAAGATTGTCCAGGCAGTGTTGGGAAGCAATCCTTCTGAGGATGGTAATGCGGAGGTAAAGACATATGCACTGCCGGAAGGCGCGGACCAGGTTTCCGTGCAGACCATAGCCGGGAAACTGGACCCCGTGCAGTCAGGGGACACTGCATTGTCATTCCTTAAGGCAACGTATGACGCAGCCGGAACCATGCCTGTAACAGGACTTCAATACGATAGTGTAGCAGGGCTTCAGTATAAGACGGAGGATTCCCTGGGTTTAGTAGATACGGAAACCGTATTGTATTTCTGGTATGGGGAAGGGATGACTGTCAATCCCCAGATGCAGGTGAGCGAGATCCAGCAGGCCGTTGACATGGCTGGTGTAATCATGTTTGAACCTGGAAATTATAAGGATCTGGTCCTTAAAATAGCAGGAGAAAAGACATTGATCCCGTTGGGGGAGGTTGTCTTCCTCGGCGAGACCATGAGAAGCCCTGCAATTGATATTACCGGCGATACTGCCCTTACCATCGGCGGAGGGGAAGGGTCTAAATTATCCATTCAGGGATACGGGGACGGTATCAGGCAGGAAGGTAAACAGGACATTACATTCACACTGGAAATCAGCCAGGAAAGCACGCTGGAGTTAACAGGGAATAAGGTATATGATACCAACCATGGAAATGGAATCTGGATCAGCGGTAAGGGAAGCACATTTAACCTTATCGGCAGGAGTGATTCTACCTTCATTGCAAGCGATAACGGCGGAAGCGGTGTTCTTGCTTATGGTGGGGAACCATATACAAGCGAACAGCAGAACGTAACAGTGAAAATTAATTTTAATGGCAGCAGACTGGTGGATATGAGCCGGAACAGGATTGGAAGTGGCTATCACAGCGGTATTGGCTGGTACACCGGAACCACCCTGGAGTTTGTGGGCTGTGCAGAGGTTCATATCGATGATAATCAGATAGATGCCATCATGTTCAGTTCCTCCTATAAAAATGTGGGTGGGACGGCTGTAGCTGTTCCGGTTGATTCAGAATTATACGTTGAGGATTGTCCGGAATTTACCATGAATGGAAATGAATCATGGGGAACAAATGGCGGGAATGTAACGGTTTTAAATTCAACCGTGGAGTGCAGCGGCAATTCCAGCCAGCCATGGGCTAATGTCCAGAAGACAGCATCTAATCTGTACTGTTTCTCACTGGTTGCCAGGGACTCTGAAATCAGGGCTGACAATTGCGGGACTTACAGCGGTATCTGGGTGGCAGGGAATGCAGAAATATCCGGTTCCAGGCTGTATGTCAGCGGGAACGGCATTGACAATTACGGAAAGAACGGATGCACCGGAGGGTATGGCATACTGTTCGGCGGTCTGGCAGATATATCAGGCAGCGAATTATTGATAGAAAATAACGGTTTGGCCGGAATCATGTTCTCCAATGGAAGAAGCCCTGAAAACACATCCAGCATCACGGACAGCACAATCAGGACCATGGGCAATGGTAAACTGGCACAGACCGCGGACCGGGCCATCAATAAATCAGGTATTGCATTATATACAGGAATACTGGATACCGCGGACAGTAACCTGGTGCTGCTGGAATCCGACAACAGATACGGCATGGGATTTGAGGCCGAGGGAAGGGCACAGCTGATATTGGATGGACACGGCGTGTCGGCATACCAGGCAGGCGGGAATGAGTCTTACTCTTCCAGGCAGGGACATTATCACACCATGATGAACGGTTCCCTCCAGGCGGTACGCGACCATATGTCCGGCACCTACAGCTTTAACGGGGTACAGTCCGCAGACGAGGTATATGTTGCCCCGGTTAATGGATACCAGACAAAACTGACCCGTTTTGACCTTAATGCGGAGATTAATAAAGAGGTAGGGGATGGCAGGGACCAGTCCTTCCGGTATCTGGACCCCAACAGCAGACAGCTGGTGGATTATGGGTTCCGTTATAACCGTACGGGAGAAGACCTTATGGACGGGGAATCCGGCAATGCATATGTCTGGGCGCCGGTATCAATCCTCCATTACGATGCAACAGAAGGCATGATCAGTGATTTTAAGACAGCAATCCAGGGCAATGTTTCCCTGACAAATACCAGAGGTGATGGCACGTCCATTGGAAATACAGGGGATGGAGCCCAGACAGGCGCCCGTTACGGGACGGATTATACAGTATTTGGTAATAGCATGAACCTTAGCGAAGGAGAGCTTCCTGACGTTGGCGACAGGGCCGGGTATAAATTCCTGGGCTGGTATGCGGCGGATGATGAGGCGAAAGCGGCAGAGTATGCGGGAAGCGGCAACTGGAGCGCACTTTATGGTATTTTGAATGTGCCATTTACCTCATCCTCAAAGGTGGCAGCGGATATGGGGGATGTGGGAACGGGACAGGCGGAAAAGACCATCTACGCAAAGTGGGGACTTCCTTCCGACCATACCATAACCATCCATTACCTTGATAAAAATTCAGGGGCTTCCATTTCTGCCAGCTATACCTCCGGTATAATCAATGAGGGCGGGCAGTACAATGTGTATGACCAGATTCATAAAGCCATTGCCAACTATACATGGGACAGTTATGCAGGGGTTCAGACAGATGAGGTTTCCGGTATCCTGACCCAGGACCTTGTATTTAATGTATATTATACATATAATGGCTCTACTGGCGGAGGCAGCGGCAGCGGAGGCGGAGGCGGGACTTCCAGCGGCGGGCGCAGGGCAACTCCTGAGACAGGAGGCCCTGGTGTGACCATTGAGCCGGAGGCAGTACCACTGGCGCCGCTTCCTGAGAATACGGTTGTGATTCCCGGGGAGGAAGTACCTCTGGCACCTCTTCCGAAGACAGGAGAACGCTCCACATCCCTGTGGGTATGCCTGACGGCTGGCCTGGTTCTTGGAATGTACAGTCTTCTTGGCAGGAAGAAGGAAGAATCATGACGGGATGCATTAACAACACCATATAAAGACCTTAAAAATAACTTAGTAATTGGCTCAGATGTGGCTCATACGTCTTACATCTGGGCTTTGGGACGGGAATTCCGGTGAAAACCGGGTTCCCGTTCCGTCATTGTGGGGCTGTGCAGTAAGATGATTTGAACCCGCTGCCATCTGGTGCATTGCTGGTAAAAACTTTATTTTATGGACGAACCGCGGCAGATATGGTATACTAGCTAAGATAGGCGTATTCCGATTATGGATACGATTGGAGGCAGACTATGAAAGATAAAGGAAGGACGCGGGGGACGTTTAAGGTCTACCTGCAGTGGCCGCTCTTTTTGTCGGTCCTTTTGGTTATACTGACTGCCGCTGTTGGAGCGGTATCCATAAAGGCCGGCATTATAGTATCGGTATTTACCATTGTCTATATAGGGATTGCCCTTTGGCTTTACTTTTCAAGAAGAAGAGGCATACTTGCAGGGCTCATTGCATTTTCATCCGCCTATGACCAGAGCAGGCAGAACCTGATGGAAGAGATGCTCATGCCCTACGCGGTAGCGGACGGCAGCGGACATCTTTTGTGGATGAACCGGGAGTTTGCGGCAATCCTTGAGGAAGACAGGAATTCATATAAGAATATCACGGCCATGTTCCCTGAGATTACAAGGGAAATGCTGGCCACGGGCGGCGAGATCGTAAGTATCCATAGTGCGTTCGGCGACAGGAAGTACCGCATTGATTTAAAGCAGGTGGTTGTGGATAAGCTGGATGTTGCGGTGGCGGATAACGGCCTGGAGGGACAGGGGACATTCGTGACAGCCATTTACCTGGTTGACGAGACCCAGACCCTTTTGTACATGCAGCAGATTAATGACCAGAAGCTGGTGGCCGGGCTTATTTACCTGGACAATTACGACGAGGCGCTGGAAAGCGTGGAGGAGGTACGGCGCTCCCTGCTGACCGCCCTGATTGACAGGAAGATCAGCAAGTACATTTCAGGCATGAACGGCATTGTGAAGAAGCTGGAGAAGGATAAGTACTTCTTTGTCATCAAGCAGCAGTACATGGCCAAAATCCAGGAAGAGCGTTTTTCCATCCTGGAGGATGTAAAGACAGTGAACATAGGCAATGACATGGCGGTTACCCTGAGTATCGGCATCGGTATGAACGGTGACAGCTATAACCAGAACTATGAGTATGCCAGGACCTCCATCGACATGGCGCTGGGACGCGGAGGCGACCAGGCTGTTGTGAAGGATTCCGGCAAGATACAGTATTACGGCGGCAAGGCGCAGCAGATAGAGAAGACCACCAGGGTCAAGGCCAGGGTGAAGGCCCATGCCCTCAGGGAACTGATGGAGAACAAGGACAGGCTTTTAATCATGGGACACAGGCTGGCGGATATTGATTCCTTTGGCGCGGCAGTGGGTATCTACCGGATTGCCGTATCCATGAATAAAAAGGCCAATATCGTGGTCAACGAGGTGACATCCTCGGTGCGCCCCATGCTGGACCGTTTTGTAGGGAATCCGGAATATCCGGAGGATATGCTTCTGACCGGCCCCAAGGCGGCCGAACTGGTGGATCAGGGCACCATGCTGGTGATTGTTGACGTGAACCGTCCAAGCATAACCGATGAGCCGTCCCTGCTGCGCATGGTGAAGACCATCGTGGTCCTTGACCATCACAGGACCAGCAGTGAGATTATTGATAATGCGGTGCTTTCCTATGTGGAGCCATACGCATCTTCAACCTGCGAGATGGTGGCGGAGGTATTGCAGTATATTGCGGACGGAATTAAGGTAAAAACTGCGGAAGCAGACGCCATGTATGCCGGTATCGTGATTGACACCCAGAATTTCACCAACCAGACAGGTGTGAGGACATTTGAGGCCGCTGCCTTCTTAAGGCGCAGCGGGGCCGACATCACCAGGGTGCGTAAGCTTTTCAGGGAAAACATGAAGGATTATCAGGCCAAGGCAGAGGCTGTGCGTAAGGCAGAGGTATATATGGATGCATTTGCAATCAGTGAATGCCCGGCCGATGGGCTTGACAGCCCCACCATCATAGGCGCCCAGGCTGCCAATGAACTGTTGGAGATACGCGGCATCAAGGCTTCGGTGGTACTTACGGATTATAATGGGACCATTTACTTCAGCGCCCGTTCCATTGACGAGGTCAATGTACAGGTGATGATGGAGAAGCTGGGCGGCGGCGGACACCGCACCATTGCCGGGGCACAGATGGAAGGCGTATCCATTGAAGAGGCCAAGGAACGTTTGAAGGAAGTCATCTGCCAGATGCTGGAGGAAGGCGAGGTGTCCTGACCAAGGACATGATATAGACAGAAACAGAAAGGAAGTATGTGACATGGAAATTGTATTACTGGAAGATGTGAAAGCATTAGGAAAAAAGGGACAGATTGTAACGGTAAATGACGGCTATGCGAGGAATTTCATCCTGCCCAAGAAGCTTGGCGTGGAAGCTACTTCTAAGAATTTAAATGACTTAAAGCTTAAAAAGGCCAATGATGCCAGGCTTGCAGCAGAAGTACTTGCGGCAGCCAAGGAACTGGCTGCAAAGCTGGACGAATCCAAGGTGACCCTTTCCATCAAGGCAGGGGAAGGCGGCAGGGCATTCGGCTCTGTATCCAACAAGGAAATCAGCAAGGCCATCACAGACCAGCTGGGACTGGAAATTGACAAGAAGAAAATCGTGCTGAACGACCCCATCAAATCCATTGGAAGCTTTGAGGTTCCCATTAAGCTTCACAAGGATGTGACAGCCAGACTGGCCGTGAAGGTAGTGGAAGCATAAGAAAGCATGGAGTATGTAATGGATGATGGTATGACCCGCCCCGGAAGGAGCGGGTTTACTAAATGGAATACAGGAGACGATTAATATGGAAGAAGCCCTGATTAAGCGGGTGCTGCCCCACAGCCTGGAGGCAGAGCAGTCTGTCATTGGTTCCATGCTGATGGACAGGGAAGCGGTCATTGCTGCATCGGAAATCATTACTGGAAGCGATTTTTACCAGCAGCAATATGGAATTATGTTTGACGCCATGGTAGAGCTGTTCAATGAAGGAAAACCAGTGGACCTGGTAACGCTTCAGGACCGGCTTAAGGAAAAGGATGTGCCGCCCGAGGTCAGCAGCCTGGATTTTGTGCGTGATATCATAACCATGGTGCCTACATCGGCCAACGTAAGGTCTTATGCAACCATTGTGGGGGAAAAGGCAGTGCTCCGAAGGCTTATTAAGACCACGGAGGAGATTGCCAATACCTGTTATGCGGGAAAAGAACCCTTGGAGAATATCCTGGCGGATACGGAGAAGTCTGTTTTCAACCTGCTGCAGAACCGTGGGGGCCAGGATTTTGTCCCGATTAAGCAGGTTGCCATTAATGTGCTTGAGAAGATTGAGGATGCTTATAAGAACCAGGGCACGGTTACGGGTATCCCTTCAGGATTCATTGACCTGGATTACAAGCTGTCCGGCTTCCAGCCATCGGACTTCATACTGATAGCGGCCCGTCCCTCCATGGGTAAAACGGCGTTTGTCCTTAACGTGGTGGATTATGTGGCGGTGCGCAAGAGCCTGCCCTGCATGGTATTCAGTCTGGAGATGTCCAAGGAGCAGCTGGTAAACCGTATGCTGTCCATGGAATCCAACGTGGATTCCCAGAAGCTGCGTACCGGTACCCTGACGGATTCCGACTGGGATGCGGTGGTTGAGGGTATTGGGATCATCGGTAATTCCAAGCTGATCATTGACGATACGCCCGGTATCTCCATCTCAGAGCTGCGCTCCAAGTGCCGGAAGATGAAGCTGGAATACGGTCTTAACATTGTAATCATCGACTACCTTCAGCTGATGAGCGGAAGCAAGAAAGGCGGAGGGGATAACCGTCAGCAGGAAATCTCAGACATTTCCCGTTCCCTAAAGGCCCTGGCCAGGGAGCTTCATGCGCCTGTGATTGCCCTGTCCCAGCTGTCCCGTGCCTGTGAGACCAGGCAGGACCACCGGCCCATGCTTTCTGACCTGCGTGAGTCCGGGGCCATTGAGCAGGATGCGGACGTTGTCATGTTCCTGTACCGTGACGATTACTATAATAAAGATACGGAACATCCCAATGAGGCTGAGGTCATCATAGCCAAACAGCGTAACGGTCCCATTGGTACGGTTACTTTAATCTGGAAACCGGAGTACACAAAGTTTGTCAATGCAGCCCGCCCGCAAGGAGGCGGACCCCAGGAATAAATTCCCCCTGCGTCCAAGGGACGCGGGGGTTTTTGCTGTGCAGATGCAGTACGGTAGAGCCCGCATTTCCCGTCCATGCCGGAAGGTTCTGGTATTTTTTTAAGCCGGGTGTCATAATATCCATTCTCAACGCATACACTAATAGTAAGGCAGGACATGCCTGTTAAGATGTGAAGGAGAGAATGGCTATGGATGAAGTACATTATCTGATATCGGATGCGTCCAAAAAGGTCGATGTGGAGGCCCATGTATTAAGATACTGGGAAGAAGAGCTGGAACTTGATATTCCCCGTAACGAGATGGGGCACCGGTACTATACGGATTTACATATCCGCCTGTTCAAGCAGGTTAAAAACCTGAAAGAAAAAGGGTATCAGCTGAAGGCAATCAAACATGCGCTGAACCAGGTACTAAAGAAAGACGGAAAAGCCCAGGGTGAGCTTTCCGATGAAATATTAGAGCGGGACATGAGTGCGGCCCTGCGTGAATTCAAGGAAGAGGATGGAAACACATCCTTAAGCACGGTCAAGGGTGACACGGGTTCGGTGGTTGCCATAGAGGAAAAGATGGAGCAGTTCCAGCAGATCATGAACCTCATTATCGGGCGTGCCCTGGAAGTAAACAATGAGAAGCTGAGCCAGGATATCAGCAGCCTTGTCAATGACAAGATGGGCAAGGAACTGGAGTTCCTCCTGCAGGCGTCGGACCAGAAGGAAGAGGAGCGTTTCCGCCAGCTGGACGAGACCCTGAGGGCGTATCAAAAAGGCGGACAGGCTGAGGCAGCGGCTGCCAAGGTTCCGTTTTTCAAGCGCCGTAAATTCGGACGCAGCGGGAAAAAGCTGCGGGACGGTAAGTAAAGACAGTAAATTTATTGGTAAATAAAGGTCCGGATATTAAGGCTGGATGAAAATAAGTGCAGGCGAATTGTATATAAGCAGGGCCGGAATCTGTGTTTAGCGGATTCCGGCCCTGCTTTTGCCCAATAATATTTTTTTCACCTAAGGAATTATTTCCAATATGTATTTAAATATATTCCTGCGCTGTCTTCTGTTAACTGGAATTTTTCAACTAATTTTTCAAGGCATTGCCCACGTGACAGATGCAGTTCCCTGCAGGTCTCTACCAGGGCCTGTATGCCTTTTTCCAGGCCTTTTTCGATTCCTTTTTCAATCCCCTTCTCTTCACGTTCCGCCAGTTCATCTGCAAATAATTCCTTCAATGCCTCGCACATTCTCCTGCCCTCCTCATATTGTTTCTGATTGGCCCTGACTATGACGTCCATCACCGCCTGATAGAGCGGGTCGTTCTTC
>NZ_JAJFEB020000032.1:0-44794 GCF_020709765.2 Clostridium pacaense | reverse complement strand
ACAGTAAAGTCACAAATGCACTGAAAAACCTTGTAAAACCGTACTTTTTAGGCCATAAATATTAACGACACTTTAATACGGAGTGGTTTTCAGAATGGTAGGATTTATATAAGATATGGGGTGAAAATGGTAGGTTTTATGCGGGTTTGCGGCATTTTTGAAACTTCCGGTTCCTACCGCTTTCTACCACGTTATTAGGGTTTATTGGTCACAATAAAGTCACAAATCAACGGTTATTTTTTCTATCTCTTTTTTCAGGTCTTCCATGTCGCGGTGGCCGTAGACCTTGTTGGTGATGTCGGCTTTGAATGAGTGCCCCATCATCCGTTTACGGTCGTTTTCTTTTACCTCATACTTTTCGCACAACATGGAGAATGTATGCCGGCAGTCATGTGGTGTATGCTTGGGGTCACCTGGGATTCCGAGCCGGTTCAGTAGCTCCTCCATTTGTTTCCTGAAATCCTTGTCGCTGCACGGAAGGAGCTTTCCATACTTTCCCATCCGGCGCCCGACCAAAGGGAGAATTGCAGAATGGATAGGAACGATACGCCCCTTACCAGCTTCCGTTTTCATTCCACCCATAAAATACTTTTCCGGCAGATTGACTTCAAGGCCAATGTATTCTGATATACGCCATCCGGAATAGCACATAATGAGAAGCATCTCTGCAGTTTCGTCAGTTTTGTTATCCCACAGGATTTTCAGGTCTGCGTCTGAGAAGGGCACACCATGTTCGTCATCGTCATCCCTTTTAATTTTAACATACTGACTATAGTCCTTATCGCACCACCCTTGACTGTCAGCATATTTATACATCTGCCTGTACAGATTCCTGATAAGTTCCAGGCTGGCATATTTTAGACCACAGGCATCCAGGTTATCCTGCAGGTCCTTTGTACGGAGTGCAGAAAACACTTTACCGTAGAGGGATGCACAGTTCTTATAAGCGGCCTTGATTGAATATTTAGTTGCCGCAGAGTATTTATTGCCTTCTGCAAATTTATCGGCATAGAATGCATCGTAGACCGCTGAGAAGGTCTTCTCAGGTTCCTCAGGTTCGATTCCCTTGACACGGTTGTAATCGGCCATGATTTTCCCTGCCAGGGAATCAAGGGTATCGGGGGTATTAGGCAGATTCAGGGCGGCCTCCATACCTGGGGTATAGGTACCTGCCTTGTAGGATGTGAGGATTATGAAACCCTTCATCCAGTCATCCACGTAACAGAGGGCCGGAGGCCGGTTCCCGTCAATGTCTGCCGGCGGGTGGACCGCATAGGGGTTCTTCCGGCTCTTGCCAAGGTATCGGATGGAGCCGTAGCCGTTGGGGAGCCTGGGATGTTTCTTTCGTTTTGGCATGATATCATTCCTTCCCGTTGCGATATCGCAACTGATTTTGGGTATAAATAATACGCCCCTTGCCAGGACGTTCCAGGAATGATATAATTCAGATGTTAGTTGACTATATCGTGCCGGAGCAGTCCGGTAAGAGAAATCTATGTGAGGGCGGCTCCTGCTGGTAACAGGGCCGCTTTCACATTTGACAATTTCCGTATATTTGGTATAATATACTTAACAAGACAGCCGGGAGATAGATTAAGCCTATCCGTCCTGGCGAATTATAACAACTTTAGTAAGTCGCCCATCCGGCCAAGGAGCAGGGCGGCTTACTTATTTTTCATGTTCAGGATTGCAACGATTAACAAGGCAACGCCTAATATAATCTGAAATTCCTCATATGTACTCATAAGCAACCATCCTTCCTGTCAAGACTCAGAACGAATGGCACGCACGCCCTCCCGGTTGCCCGGGTAAGGATATTATGTTGTCAGTGTGCCCCCTGTGCTACCTGCACAGGGGATTTTACCGTGTAAAATGTTATTTTAATCCGACTTGTGCTTTTCCGGATACAGAGTCATTGGTAAATGTCACATTGGCGTTGGAACCAGCTGTTCCATTGCCATACCAGGTTATGATTACAATCTTATAGCCGTTTGATTCAACTTGGGAAGAAACGGTTCCCTCGCTTCCCACGATTTCCTTGACCTCATCATAAGTCATACCAGTATCAATTTTATTATACTCATCTAAAGTGATATATTCAGATTCATCATTGACACCGGATACAGATTTCTGCAGTGAACTATTCATATTCATAGAGATTGCAAATCCTCCACAAACAAGAATTAAAAATATAAGTATTGTCATTAGACAACCATGTCGGCCCTTTAATGCTCTTTTACACACTGGGCATACTTTAGCCTTAGAGTCTATTTCCGACTGGCAGAACTTACATTTTTTTGTTGCAGATTTTTCTTTTCCCATACCTATTCCCTCTTTTCATTTGGTTTATTAAAAAGCCATAGGCTATTTTAATCATAAGTCATTCCCATAGAGCCACTTATTTTCTGCCATACCAAATCCCAAGTCTCCGCGCCATCTACTTAAGAATTTCATAAAATCGGAACGCTCATCGTTTTCCTTGTAATCTTCATCCACATAGCATTCCTTGGCTGGTTGGACAATACCTTGCCGGATTGGTACGAGTTCTACTTCTGGGAAAAAGATATGCTCAAGCTGTAGCTCCGGTTTTGTGGGCTTTCCAGTCGCACTGTAGGAGATGTTGCGGAACCATTCCTTGTAGGACAATAATGCTCGGTTGGCGGCCCGATAGGACAGGCCGAAAGCATCATGCAGCTGTTCCGCGTCCCGGTAGCCGTATTTATGTATCATGATACGCGGCGCCAGAAAGTGACTGGCAAAGTCATCAGCCTCATCATCGTTTTCTTTTGTATCTCCAACATGCCCCAATAGTATGTGACCAACTTCGTGCATTAACGTAAAACGTTGGCGATAAATATATGGGAAAGCATCATTGTAATAAATTTTCCCCTTTAATTTAAATGCATCATCACTTACCCTGTAACATTCCCGTTCCTTTTTGGCGGATAACTCAGAATACTTAAACAGGGGAATCTTTAATCTTTTTATGACTTCTATACAGTCAATAGGAAAACTTCTGATGCCGCATATTTCATACGCATCTAAGATAACGCGGAAAAAGTCGTATTGTTCCAAACAAAACCACTCCTTTAATCATCATCAGATAATAAAGTTCTGATGATATCCTGTTTTTGTTCGACCGTGAGTTTTTTTCCGTTCCTTGCAATAAGACTTTGGATATCCTCATAAGTTGGTTCATACAACCTTATCTGAGACTGGATTACCGTGGTGTCTTTCTTACGTCCCAAAAGATAATCTATATCTACATTAAAAAAATCAGCAATTTTTTCTAGAGTCTCGAAATCGGGTTCTCTATTCCCATTTTCATACATACTGATAGAACTTCTTGAGATTTCTAATGCCTCTGATAAATCTGCTTGAGAATATCCACGAGTCTGTCGTAGTAATTTAAATATTTTATTAAATTCTCCCATGGTTACACCTCGCTTCTATACTAAATGATATCACAATTTGTGAACGTTGTAAAGAAAGAATGACACACTTTGTAATAAAAATCTGTTTTACGTATTGACACGAAGTGTAAACGGTGGTATAACATGAACAGACACGATATGTGTCAGAATGGAAAGGAGGTGAATCTATGGATGCCGAGGCTATTTCTAAACGCCTTATACAACTAAGGGGTGAGAAAACCCAGGAAGAAGTTGCAAAAGCTGTCGGAATCAGCAAGTCTGCTTTATCAATGTACGAAAATGGTAGCCGGATACCGCGAGATGAAATAAAAATTCGGATAGCAAAGTATTACCATAAAAGTGTGCAGGCCATTTTTTTTAACAATAATGACACGAAATGTGACATGAGGGAAAGTGAAACAAACACACGTTCGATTCGATAAATATACCACTATGAGGGACGTGTGTCAACTGGAAAAGGAGGGTGAGAGAGGATGATATCAGTTTCGGACTTGAATCAAATGTCAAATTTGACACTTATAAGTATTTATAAAAGTCTGAACTATTGGGAATGGACACCATTGCTCGGGGAAAAACCGGCTGGGTGGGATGAAATGCCGAATTATAAAAAAACCACTATGGGCGAATGTCAGACTAAAGATGCTATCATTCGCCCATATATGAGGGCGGCGCTGTCACAGTTTATGTAGTAGGCGTGTGTCAATGGGAAGATAAGGAAAGGAGGGGGGAGAGGTGGCAAAAGCATACATGAGTCCAGAAGAAGCCGCTCCGTTGTTGGGGATAAGCCCGAAAGATATCAGAAGAAACATGCGGAATGGGGCGCTGGATTTGGGGCTGGCATTAGACCCCAAAAAAACTGGACGAAAGAACTGGAAGTTTAAAATCTATCCAGCAAAACTATACAAAATCACAGGAGGGCAGGAGCAATGACGAGAGCAACCGAGTTAACCATCCGCGCCAAGGCGGCCATCCGATACCCTGGCTGGCGCTTGGACATCGTAGGCCCCACCACTGCAGTGCTTACCAATGTGATGGGCAGACGGCGGACGGTCACGCTCCGGCGGCGCAGGAAGCGGTATGACGGTCCGTGGATGCGGCTGGCCAAGCGGCTGGTGCCCATGGTCATCTGGGGAGTGGGGATGTGGATGGTGTCCATTGTAATCATGGCATGGGCGCTGGGGGTGAGACTATGAAAGGAGGTGAGAAAGATGATGAAGAAGGCAAAGAGCATCGCGGAGTATGCAGTCCGTAGCTGGCTTGAGGAGCGTTTCAACATGCGGTACCCGAAACTGGCCGTGGAGAATAACGAAGCCATGGTGGAGGACGAAGTAGGGAACACACTCCGGCTGGTGTACAACAATGATACCCAGTCCGTATACATCAAGGACTTAGGGGACGGAGGGCTATGATGAACGATGTGTGCAGGACATGTCAGTACAGGAACAGGTACCCGGAGCGGAGCCGGATGATACCGTGCCGGTCATACAAAAAATGGACCCAGACGGGTGGAGCCGTCCGGAGTCCAGGTAACTAAAACTTATTTACACCCTTAGTATAAGGGATTCTTGGAGGAAATGCAAGATGTCAATGAAGATTAACAAGCTTGAGATTGAGAATGTAAAACGTGTCAAAGCCGTAAAGATTGAGCCATCAGCTAACGGCCTGACCATCATCGGAGGTAAGAACAACCAGGGGAAGACGTCCGTGCTGGATGCCATAGCCTGGACATTGGGAGGGGAGCGCTTCAGGCCATCGCAGGCCTCCAGGGAAGGCTCCACCATCCCACCTAACCTTAAAATCGTCATGAACAACGGCCTGGTCGTGGAGCGCAAGGGGAAGAACAGCAGCCTTAAGGTGACGGACCCAAGTGGCCAGAAGGCCGGGCAGCAACTCCTGGATGGGTTCGTGGAACAGCTGGCCCTAAACCTTCCGAAGTTCATGGAGGGAAGCAGTAAAGAAAAGGCAAACACCCTGCTGCAGATTATAGGGGTCGGCCCCCAGCTGGTGGAACTGGAGCGTCAGGAGAAGGAGATGTTCAACGAGCGGACCTACATAGGCCGGACGGCAGACCAGAAGGAGAAGTACGCCAAGGAACAGCCGTATTTCCCGGATGTACCATCCACCCCCATATCCGCATCCGAACTTATCCGTCAGCAGCAGGAGATCCTGGCGCGGAATGGGGAGAACCAGAGGAAACGGGAACGGCGCCATCAGCTGGAGCAGGAATACCAGAAGGTCACGGAGCAGATACAGGCCCTGCTGCAGGAACAGTCCCGGCTTGAGGAGGACCTTAAGGTGGCCAGGGAAAGCGCTGAGGACCTTGTGGACCAGTCCACGGCAGAGCTGGAGCAGAACATTGCGGATATTGAGGAAACCAACCGTAAGGTACGGGCAAACCTGGATAAGGACAAGGCCGAGGAGGATGCCAAGGACTATAGGGCGCAGTACAACGCCCTCACCACCAGGATAGAGGCGGTAAGGGAACAGAAGATTGAACTGTTAAAGGGAGCCGACCTCCCGCTTCCCGGCCTGTCCGTGGAGGAAGGGGAACTTATCTATAACGGCCAGAAATGGGACAACATGTCCGGGTCCGAACAGCTCAAGGTCTCCACAGCCATTGTACGCAGGCTTAACCCCAACTGTGGTTTTGTACTCCTGGACAAGCTGGAACAGATGGACCTGGACACCCTGCAGGAGTTTGGGAAGTGGCTGGAACAGGAAGGCCTGCAGGCAATTGCAACCAGGGTAAGCACGGGAGATGAGTGCAGCATCATAATCGAGGACGGCTATGTGTCAGGGCAGGATGTGCCGGCAGCCCCTGAGCCACCGAAACAGACAGGGTGGAAGGCAGGCGATTTTTAATGGCAGATACATATTACGAAATCAAACCACAGTTCAGATGGATGGCTGACTATCTGGAGAATGAGACCGGCCTGCAGTATCAGTTCTACAATGCGGGTATCCAGGTCAACGTGACTGACAGGAAAGGGGCCGTACACTCCTATTACCCAACAACCGGCACATGTATATTCCGTCAGGTTGGCAGACGTATGGGCAGAACGGAGCGCGGCAGGACCTTCTACCAGTTTGTTGATACGGTCCAAAAAATTGAGAAGGAGTGAAGATAGATGGAAATCATCAAAGGAAAGATACCCGGGGCAAAAAAGGTGGTCGTATATGGCCCGGAGGGGATAGGGAAGTCCACATTCGCATCCATGTTCCCGGACCCGCTCTTCATTGACACGGAGGGTTCGACCAAGGACATGGATGTGGCCCGGACACCAACGCCCAGCAGCTGGATGATGCTCATGGAACAGGTAATGGAGGTCAGACGCACACCAGGCCTGTGCAGGACACTGGTCATTGACACGGCAGACTGGGCGGAGATGCTCTGCATCACCCAGATATGCGACAAGAACCATAAGGGCAGTATTGAGGACTTCGGATATGGAAAGGGGTATACATTTGTCCAGGAGGAATTCGGACGGCTCCTGAACCTGTTAGAGGAAGTGGTCAGGACCGGCGTCAATGTCGTGCTGACAGCCCATGCAAAGATGAGGAAATTCGAACAGCCGGACGAACTTGGGGCCTATGACCGCTGGGAGATGAAGCTGACCAAGCAGACATCCCCCATGGTGAAGGAATGGGCCGACATGGTGCTGTTCTGTAACTATAAGACGTTCGTGGTCAATGTGGATGGACAGGGAGCCCAGAAGGGGAAGAACAAGGCCCAGGGCGGGAAACGCGTCATGTACACCACCCACCACAGCTGCTGGGATGCCAAGAACCGATATGGACTTCCGGATGAGGTGCCGTTTGAATATGACAGCATCCGCCATATCATTGAGGGACAGGCCACTACGCCCCCGGTTGCTGACAGGATGACGGGACATGATGGAACAGACACAACCCCTCCTAAAAGCAGCCAGTCCCCAACAAAGGAAACAGCTTCTAACAAGGACAAGGGCAGGACGGAGCCTGCAAAAGAAACGGAAACAGCGCCACCAGCTGATGATGGACCCATGAACCCGCCTGGACCATCCGATGTGGATGAACGCATCCCGAAGAACCTGCGTGACCTCATGGTGGCCAACCAGGTGGATGAGTGGGATGTGCAGGCCGTGGTTGGGGCAAAGGGGTATTTCCCAGATGATGTCCCTATATGGAATTATCCAAAAGATTTTATTGATGGATGCCTGGTGGCCCGCTGGAGCGACAAGGTATATCCAATAATTAAGGAAATGAAGGAAAAAGACGGATTGGTGTTTAATTAGGAGGTAAACAGATATGGCAGACATGAACGAGGCATTAGGCAGGGAATTAGGCTGGGATGACCAGATAGAGAATGATGGGGCGGACTTTGAACCGTTACCGGACGGTGAGTATGATTTTGAGGTCAGGACCATGGAACGCGGGCGGTTTGCCGGGAGTGACAAGATGGCGGCCTGCAACAAGGCGACCATTGACTGTATCATCAAGGACGCCGAGGGGAAGGAACATCATGTGTACGATGACCTCATCCTGAACAGCAAGATGGAGTGGAAGTTATGCCAGTTCTTCCTGTGCATCGGACAGCGTGCGAAAGGGGAGAAGCTGAAACCCAGATGGAATGAGGTGGTCGGTTCCACCGGAAGGTTTAAGATATATCTGAATGAATATACGGACAAGAATGGGAAGCCACGCAGGAACAACAAGGTGGACGAGTATCTTGCGCCGCAGCCGAAGCAGTTCAAGGCTGGTGATTTTTAATGGAACTGAGACCATACCAGTCTGAAGCGAAGGCAGCCATCTTTGAGGAGTGGGACAAGGGCGTCCTTAAGACGATCCTGGTCCTTCCGACAGGTTGCGGCAAGACCATAGTTTTTGCGAAGGTGGCCGAGGACTGTGTCCGCCGTGGGGACCGGGTGCTGATCCTGGCCCACCGGGGCGAACTACTGGACCAGGCGGCGGACAAGATCGCAAAGACAACGAAACTGGGATGTGCCACGGAGAAGGCGGGGCAGTCATGCCTGGGCAGCTGGTTCCGGATTGTGGTCGGTTCCGTCCAGACCCTGATGAGGGAGAAACGGCTGGGACAGTTCCCGGCCGGTTATTTCAATACCATCATCATTGACGAGGCCCACCACTGCATATCAGACAGCTACCGGAAGATACTGGACCATTTTGACAGCGCCAAGGTCCTGGGTGTGACAGCGACACCGGACCGTGGGGACATGCAGAACCTGGGTCAGGTGTTTGACAGCCTGGCCTATGAATATACCCTCCCCAAGGCCATCAAGGGTGGATACCTGTCACCCATCAAGGCGCTGACCATACCGTTGAAGCTGGACCTGTCAGGCGTGGCGATGCAGTCCGGGGACTTCAAGGCCGGGGATATCGCGACAGCCCTTGACCCGTACCTGTACCAGATTGCGGACGAGATGGGAAAGTACTGTAAGGACCGGAAGACCGTGGTATTCCTCCCGCTGGTGAGGACCAGCCAGAAATTCAGGGACATCCTGATTGAAAAGGGATTCAGGGCCGCCGAGGTCAACGGGGAAAGTAAGGACCGGGCGGAGGTACTGGAAGCATTTGACCGCGGGGACCATAACGTCCTGTGCAACTCCATGCTGCTGACCGAAGGGTGGGACTGCCCATCCGTTGACTGTATCGTGGTACTGAGGCCGACCAAGGTCAGGAGCCTGTACAGCCAGATGGTAGGGCGTGGAACCCGGCTGCATCCCGGTAAGGAGCATCTGCTGCTCCTGGACTTCCTGTGGCATACGGAACGCCATGAACTATGCCATCCGGCAGACCTCATCTGTACGGACCGGGAAGTGGCGCAGAAGATGACCGAAAACATGGAGGAGGCCTGCGGCTGTCCGATGGATATAGAGGAAGCGGAAAACAAGGCATCCAAGGATGTGATTGCGGAACGCGAGGAGGCCCTGGCCAAGCAGCTTGCGGAGATGAAGAACAGGAAGAAGAAGCTGGTCGACCCGCTGCAGTATGAGATGAGCATCCAGGCGGAGGACCTGAGCAGCTATGTCCCGGCATTCGGATGGGAGATGGCGCCGCCGACCGATAGGCAGAAGGCAGCCCTTGAGAAACAGGGCATACTGCCGGACCAGATTGACAACGCGGGTAAGGCCGCGAAATTACTTGACCGCCTGGACATGCGGAGGAGGGAAGGGCTATCATCCCCCAAACAGATACGCTGCCTGGAGAAATATGGCTTCCAGCATGTAGGTACCTGGCAGAAGGAGGACGCAAAGAACATGATAGACCGGATAGCCGCCATGGGATGGAACCGTGTCCCGTCAGGCATTGACCCAAGGAACTATACGCCGTAGGAGGGACATGTAGCATGGACAATAACCAGTATGACCTGTTGGAGGTCTTGAACAGCATAGAGCCGGCGGGGCTGGATTACCAGCAATGGCTGAATGTCGGCATGGCCCTGGACCAGGAGGGCTATGGCGTGGATATATGGGATGCCTGGAGCCAGAAAGACCCCGGCAGGTATCATCCTGGGGAATGCCAGAAAAAATGGAATGGTTTCCACGGTCATGGAACGCCGGTGACGGGAGGCACCATCGTACAGTATGCCAGGGAGCAGGGATGGACCCCGTCCCATGACCCGGGCCAGGCCCTGGACTGGGACGATACCATCTCATCGGATGGCATCATCGTGGATACGGACTGGGTGGAAGGCCGTGACGTGAAGGAACCGGACAGCTGGGACCCAGTGAAACAGCTCATCACTTATCTGGAGACCCTGTTCGAAGCCGGGGAGAATGTCGGATATGTGGTAAAGAGCTGGAAGAAGGATGAGAAGTGGATCCCGGCAGACAGAGGCGCTTACGACCGCACGGCTGGCCAACTGATTGAGGCATTGTCCAGCTGCAACGGTGATATCGGAAGCGTGCTGGGGGATTACAACCCGAAGGCAGGGGCCTGGATACGTTTCAACCCTATGGATGGGATGGATGTCAAGGACAGGAACGTGGCTGACTACCGCTACTCCCTGGTGGAGTCGGATGGGATGGACATTGAGAAGCAGCACGCCATCATAAGGGAACTTGAACTTCCGGTGGCATGCCTGGTCCATAGCGGGAAGAAGAGCCTGCACGCCATCGTGCGGGTGGATGCGGCTGACTTCATGGAATATAAGAAGCGCGTGGACTACCTATATACCATCTGCAAAAAGAACGGCCTTGAGATAGACCCGCAGAATAAGAACCCTTCCAGGCTGTCCAGGATGCCAGGCATCATCCGCGGGGGACATAAGCAGTTCCTGATGGATACCAATATCGGGAAAGCGAACTGGGCCGAGTGGAAGGAATGGATTGAGTCCGTCAATGATGACCTGCCGGACCCGGAGAGCCTGGAGGATGTCTGGGATGACCTCCCGGAACTGGCACCATGCCTAATTGATGGCGTGCTCCGCCAGGGCCATAAGATGCTCATAGCCGGGCCGTCCAAGGCCGGTAAGTCCTTCCTGCAGATTGAGATGTGCATCGCAATCGCCGAGGGGCGTGAGTGGCTGGGATGGAAGTGTACCCAGGGGCGGGTCATGTACGTGAACCTGGAGCTGGACCGGGCAAGCTGCCTGCACCGTTTCAGGGACGTATACCAGTCCCTGGGATATAAGCCTGATAACCTCAGGAACATCGATATCTGGAACCTGCGTGGGAAGTCCAGGCCCATGGACAAACTGGCGCCGATGCTCATACGCAGGGCCGCCAAGAAGAACTACATAGCCATCGTGATTGACCCCATCTATAAGGTCATCACCGGTGACGAGAACAGCGCGGACCAGATGGCCAATTTCTGTAACCAGTTCGATAAGGTCTGCACGGAGCTGGGCGTGGCGGTCATCTACTGCCATCATCACAGTAAGGGCGGCCAGGGCGGGAAGAAGGCCATGGACCGGGCATCCGGTTCCGGTGTGTTTGCCCGCGACCCGGATGCCATGCTGGATATGATAGAGCTGGAACTGTCTGAGGATGTGCTGAAGGCCGGGGAGGACAAGGCGGTGTGCGCGGTCTGCAGGCAGTACCTGGATGCCCATTTCAAATGGGAGGATGACCTGTCAGACGATGATTTATGTAGCAGTTACCAGATGCTTAAATACTGTGAGGAGAATCTTGATAAGTGGCAGTGGGAGGCCCTGCAGCGCATCGTGGAGGCCGCTAAGACAAGGGCCAGGGCCGTGACGGCCTGGCGCATCGAGGGGACACTGAGGGAGTTCCCGAAGTTCCCTGCAGTCAACCTATGGTTTGATTACCCGTGCCACAGAGTGGACACCGTAGGCGTCCTGGGGGACATACAGCCAGAAGCAGATAGTCCCGGCTGGCAGAAGAATTTCAAGAAGAAACGGACGCCGGAGCAGGCAAAGAAGGACCGGATGGATAGCCTGGAAGAGCAGTATGAGTCCTTAAAAAGTTTTAATCAGGATGGAAAAGTGACCGTGAAGGAACTTGCGGAGAGCATGGGGACGACCGAAAAAACAGTCCGGAACCGGATAAAGGAGCATGGAGGATTCTGGATTGATGAGGGGAATGTGGGTAAAAAGTAGAAGGAAAAACACGGAGGGAAGTCATATCCCTGTGAAGGAAAAAATCGAAGGGAAACAATTTCCCTTACAAGGAAAACTTCGATAAATTTCCCTTTCCCTTTTAAAGTGAAAAACCCGAAAATTACCGAGAATTTCCCTATGAGGGAAAAAGTCGATAAAATACCGGGTTTTTCCGAGGGAAGGAAAATGGTACCCCCTAAAGGGGGTAATATATACATTTTCCCTGACGGTCAAAGGGGGAAAGAAAGGCGGGCTTAAGCGCTGCCCGCCGTCCTTCCTTCCCCTGTCCTTTGACAAAAGAGATTTTCAAAATAAAGTTTGATGTATTACTTTAAAGAGGTGAAGCGATGATGATTGATTTTTTCATGGCAATGGAACCTCCCACCTGCACCCACCAAGAGAAGCAGGTGCATGTGGTGAAGGGAAAGCCGGTATTCTATGAGCCGGCAGAGCTGAAGGTGGCCAGGGCGAAGCTGAGGGCGCACATGTCCAGGCACGTACCTGAGGAACCGGCCCAGGGCGCACTCCGGCTGACAACCTGGTGGTGCTTCCCACTCCAGGGCGGCCATCGGGACGGTGAGTATAAGACCAGTAAGCCAGATACGGACAACCTGGTCAAGATGATTAAGGATGTCATGACGGACCTTGGGTTCTGGAAGGATGATGCGCAGGTGGCCAGTGAGGTAATCTGCAAGTACTGGGCAAAGCAGCCCGGAATCTATGTGAGGGTGGAAAGCCTATGACCCTGGATGATGTGGTAATCCTGAGTGATCAGGACGTTAAGGGGATATACAACGATGTCTATAGCGGGTTCTGGCGCCAGTATAAGAACCCTCCGGACTGGCAGTCCCCAGAATGGGAGGATGTGGTGAAGCGGGAGAAGATGCTGCGGGAGAGGTACCGGTCCTGCCCGCTGGTACTGCACATGCTCCAGGACCTGATGGACCAGCTGGAAGCCAGGAGTAAGAGGAGGATTGGAAAATGATATGTGATACGGTCAGTATGACGTCAGAGATTAATGAGGACGAACAGAACATGGTCCCTATCCGTTACCTGGAACTGGATGGGGAACTTAAGGAAATCCATTCATGCTATGGTGACATCATCATCATCATAAATGCAATGGCTGATTACGCCGGGTTATTGGATGACTACCGCATGATGTATCCGGAAAGGCTGAATGCATTCCAGTCCATGACCTACGAATACCAGGCTAACCGCTGCAGGAAAATCCAGAAATCCCTGGAACAGCAGATGGGATACGACCGGTATAAGGCCATCGAGAAATGCCAGAAGCGCCGTGCCAGACAATCAGATGATGATGTGGGTGAGGAGGCCCTGGTACTTCTCGCCAGGAAGAATGCGAATGAGGAGCGGAAGAAGGAGGAAGCACGGAATCCTTCAGGACCTGTTAAGGAGAAGGCAAAGCCAAAGGAACTAGAAGGGCAGTTGAGCTTTCTGTAAATTGTTACCGTAAATCATTATAAGGAGAATGCAATGAAAGAGAAGATTAAGAAATACATTGAGGACATGGCCACCTGTATATTTATCGGAGTGTGGATTGGAGCGGGCTGTGCAGTAGGGTTCTGGGCAGTGACAGTTATGTATTTGGGACACTAAAATCGTAATTTAAGAGATGAGGGTATCGAGAAAAGGAATAAAGATTTTGCTACGGAAGTTGTAAATAAAATTTAGAAGGGAGTAAAGAGGTTTGCGGCCGCAATAAATCCGGATTTACTCCAACCAATCATGGAAAAGACAGAATTAACCACAGAAGAGTGGAAAGAAGAGAAAAAAAAGAAGAAAGCCCAGATGGTAGCCATGCAGGCCTTGCCCTATGAGGTGAAGATAAAGCAGGCAGAATTACGGGCTAGGGAGTACATAGAGAAACTGGACGACATGGAACTGAACGCCCATGTGAGCGTTGGTGGGCTGGACAGTATTGTGCTGTTGCTGTTTCTGCGGAAGATTGGCATAGACGTTCCGGCCATATCGGTATCAGCACTGGAGGATAAGAGCATCCAGCGGATACATCGGGAACTAGGAGTGATACCGATAGCCCCGGGAAAACCCAAGATACAGATTTTACAGGAGTATGGATTCCCGGTCATCTCAAAAAAGGTTGCAGGTAGGATTGATACACTGCAACGCCCAACTGAGAAAAATAAGACTGTACGTCATGCCATCATTACTGGCGAGTGTGGTGTCCAGGGGCATTATGCCAAGAACAGTCGCATGAAATTACCACAGAAATGGCTGGAACTATTCGCGGGATATGAAAATGAGAATGAAGGTGTGAATTATAGGATTGCACCTTTCAAGGTCAGTAACAAGTGTTGCTTATACATGAAAGAACAGCCTTGCGACAAGTGGGCAAAAGAACACAAGAGCCGGCCCTACCTGGGGCTGATGGCGTCAGAAGGGGGGCAGCGGGAGGAAGCGTTGACAGAACACGGTTGTAACTATTTCGGCAAGGGGGTTATCCGTAGTGCGCCATTTGCGCCATTCCTGCGCCAGGATATCTTGCAGCTGGCTCTTGACCTGGAGGCACCGGTACCGGAGATATACGGCACCATCGAGCGCAGGCCAGATGGAACCCTGTACACCACAGGGGCGCAGCGGACCGGGTGCAGCATGTGCGGATTTGGCGTACACATGGAGACGCGACCACATCGGTTTGACCAGTTGCGAGTCAGGAATCAGAAAGAATGGGAGTTTTGGATGTACCGCTGTTGTACGGACCCAGAGACTGGAGAGAAATTCGGTTGGGGCCGGGTGCTGGATTACATCGGCGTTGAGTGGGAGAATGTACCGGATGGAGTAGACTTGCCTGGGCAGATAGATTTTTTTACAGGCGGGTTTATTTCTCAAAATTAGCGTTTTGTGATTATATTCCAAATTTTTTTGATAGCAGCACAGCCCGAATAGATGGCAAGAGCCGTGATGTTACCCATGAATGCTATTAAAAAATATGTATAATACAGAAATGATATTACTGATATGTAGTTAAAAAGCCCATCTTTTGCGGTACTATCAAGAATCGCCAAGGGAATACATAAAAACGAACATACAAAACAATAAGAAAAAGGAGATTTCCTTTTGCGTAGACCATAAACAAAAGAAATCAAGAAGCAACCTAATGGAATATAACCAAAAAACAGCGCCTCCTCATAAGCAAAAATATCGGCATCTACAAAGATATATTTTAAAATCATATAACCCGTTACGGGTAAAACATAAAGGTTTAGAAGATGTGATAATAAATACCATTTCATATTTTCACCTCCTGAATTTATCTATATTGTATCATTTTATGTATTAATAAGTTAGGTGTCATATGTCATTTTGAATATGACATTTGTAATTGTCTATAAGGCGTGCTGCATGGGGAGCGTATCTACAGTATGAATGGCAAGCTGTACCGATAAAAAAAGATGTGGTAAGAGGATTCACCGATGCGGATGCATCAGTGTTTCGATTTGTAAATGGGAAAGTTGTTCCCTTAAACTGATATTTTCGATATGAAGGAGGCGTCGGATGAGAAAGAAAGCAGATAGTAAGCAGGCCAAGGCCAACAAGGTCTTGCGGGCATCGGCCGTGGCGGCATCGGCTGAATCAGCCATCCGGGAACCGCCGCCGGACACGTGGCCTGTCAGGATGCCGGCCTATGCATACACCAGCCTGTGCCCGGACCCGGAACTGCGCAGACCGCCGATGAGGGGTGATACGGTACTATGAGACAGTGCTACATAGACAACGGGCACCACAGCTGTGATGGACAGCGCAACAATAAGGGCAGGATACGGTACGGGTGTTGGGCGTGTCCGTACCTGGATGTGGGAGGAGGTGATGCCGATGAAACAGGCAGAAGCGTTGGAGGAGGTGGCCAGGCTGGCCGCGAAGGAAGCCCTTAAGGAGCATGAGAAGCAGCTCCGGAGGGAAAAGAGAATAAAGGTATTCCAGAACACCAAGAAGCTGATGGAGAATTATAACCGCATTTGTCAGAGCGTGGAGGAGGGGGTGGCAGAACTGTCCGACATGGATAATGGCGATGAACTGGAGGAGTTCACGGAGGAAGATATCTTTATTAACAGCATCCTCAAGAGTAAGCTCCGGAGTATTGTCATGATAGGACACATAGACAAGTGCCTGCAACTCCTGGAGGACGAGGAGTGCCGAAAGAATACGCATGAGAAGTATCTGGCATTCAAGTATTTCTATCTGGATGGGATGACATATGAGAGTATTGCAGAGATTTATGGATATGGGGAACGGACGGCCAGACGGTGGATAACAGAGCTTACGGGAATACTCAGCGTATATCTCTTTGGGGCGGATGCCCTCATGTTGGATTAGGGGCTTGACAGGAGCGTGTCAAAATCATGTCCTTGTCATGTCCGCTTGGACGATTTATAATTGTAATATGCAAAATTGGATGAAGCGGAAAAGCCTTCAATTTTGTTATCCTCCCCATTGATAACGGCCGCCAGGTGTCATACCCTGGTGGCTGACTAACCGGTTATGTGTAATCCCTCATAAGATAGACCTGTACTTTAACGGGGCAATGCCGCAGGGTACGCGAGCGGTGAGGTATCTGGTTTCATCCCCCATGACGTTTTCCAGATACGATTAGGACATCCTAGAAATAAGATGTCCTTTTTATTATTTGACCCTTGACTCGACAGAACATATGTTCTATACTTTGGTTACGAAGAGAAGATATGGGTATGTTTTTGTAAGATTTGTGGAATTGGGAGGGGGATATTTGTATATTCTTTCCATTCGGCGTGTGATATAATGTAAGAAAAACGTCGAATTGGGGAGAACGATATGGATGGAAAAAGAGTCACTATTAAGTATCAGTATTATCAGCTGTGTACAATTATAGGAGATGAAACAACGGAATATACTTATGATTTACGTGAATGGATAGGGAGGCTAAAATCACTTTCGTTGCAAGATCGTATAAAAGATATTGATGGAATTAGTGGGCGCCTTGAAAATATTGCTTTAGTGCATAATGATGAGTTTTATGTATTGAATTTTATGCGTTTAGATGTTGTAAGTAATACATATGTATTGGCTCCAGACACAATGGCTCGCCATGTGGATCTTGGAGAAAATGAGTATATTGGGAAGAATACAGTTGTATTGTATGATCCAAGATATCATGTTGCAATGGTTCAATGCAATCGAGGTAGTTATGGAACATTTGCTTTACAAAGCTATGTGAATAGTTTTATTGGGGATGGTAATCTATGCTATTTCAGGCCAATTGACTATGACTATGACAATGTTGATTTGTTAAAAAAACAATTTTTGAAACTGGATGTTCGTTTTGCTAATACCCGCAGTTTAGTATCTAAGAATAGCAAAACGTTTGAGGATATTATTAAATTATGTAATCAGGTGGAATGCAAGACGGCACATCTTGAATTTGGCTTGGGATATAATTATGGTCATCATGATGAGTTGGAGGCTGAAACGATGCAAGGAATAGTTCGGGAAATAAGGAGTGGAGATAACCGAGAATTAATTTCTTCTGCCCGAATAACATTGAGTGATGATCAAAAGTCGGAGGTATTTGATTTATTACAAAATATCTTAAATGATAAGATTAATTATAAGGTTCCGCCAAGAGGGGAGTTGTCCTTCTATACGCTTTCTAAAGAGATGTCTAAAAAATATAGTGAAGGAGGCTCAAGGGCACAAATAGCTAATTTATTAAAAAAAGGGTGAGGTTAAATGAATGAAATAGGGGGTAAAGGAGATTTTCATGCTTTTTGGTATTCACATTATGCTTTAATAATTCCAATGACTATAATAAGCATTTTACTTTTTGCCGAAGTCAAACAAAAAATCCAGATTTTACAAATATGTAAAAATTCGTTATTCAGTGATATGCTTACAGCATTGATAACGTGCATGTCAATTATTATCAGCATATTTGGTTTTTTAATCCCTTCTTTAATATCGGCTAAAAATGATACCATGGTCAAATATTTTATTGAAAACGCTAATATGGATGTATTCGTAGGTAAAATAAAAAGTGTGGTATTGTCTGGGCTTAGTGGTATTTTGTTGTCAGTTTTACTTTATCTAAGTGACGATTTTGGACAAGAAGTATTAAAGATAGTGATTTTTCTATGGATAGGGATTATTTTTAACTTTGCATGTAATTCTTATAGATTTATTAGCATAATTATTAGTCTGTTGCTTAGTGAGAAGAAAAAAGTTAATGAGAAAGTATGTGCTAATGAAATATCAGAAGAATCTGTGAAAGAGATTAATGAGAATTTACCGAGGTTCTAAATGTGTTGCCGGATAAAAATTTGGCAGGGGATTTTCTTATGTCAGATTTTGGTGTATGATAATAGAAAAAAGATTGTGGGGGTATTTACATGGAAAGCTGGACAGATATTAATCGGCAAGAGTTTTTGAGCGACATAAAAAATGAATATTTAAATTTGAGAAATAAGAAGCTAGAAGAGTACGAAGATTTAAAAGACCTCTTTAATAAAAAAAGAGAAGATGTTGCCCAAAAAGAAGTGTTGTGGGAATTGTCAAAAGAGTTTGAGCGCGATTCAAAAATTGAGGAAGCTTATGCGCAACTAAATGATGCTTTAAAGAGTTTTAGAGAGTTAGAGCAAAATCCAGAGCTGTTGGCAAAGAAGCGAAGCCTTGAAAGTCATATCTCGTGGTTAAATGATATTGTCAGTCGTTGTTAATTACATACTATAAGATTAAGGGCCACCTCCGGGCGGCTCTTTTACATACCCCAAAACAAACAAAAGGCAGCCTATTCGGCCGCCTCATCCCTACAGAGTTCATCCAGTGTGACGCCCAAGGCATCCGCCAGTTTGATTGCAGTATCTACCTTGCAACGGTCAAACCTCTCTATGTCTTCGATTGTCCGTTGTGGTACGTTGGCCAATTCGGACAGGGCACGGATGCTTAAGCCATGGTTATTTCTTATCTTTTTTAAGTTCATGGTATGACCTCCTTATCCTGGGGAGTGTACAGCACAGTACATAAATGGAGCAGCATATCACAAGAATGCATGACGGGATGGACCAATCTGTACCGAGGGCGTAAATAAGGGTGAATATTAATAGTACTGTATCAAACTTCATTGATTAAATTTAGCTGATGTGGTAAGATTTTATTAGGAGGGGAGATTTCTCTCCCCGGTGTCCTATTTGAGAGCTTGTATCAACTGTGCGATTGCGGTAATCAGAGCGGCGGTGGCGACCATGGCTTTGATTATTTGGTTGAACAAGTTCTCATTTTTCTTTTGTTTCTTACCCATCGGCTATCCTCCTTTCCTTTTGATAATACAATTATACCACGTTATAACGTGGGAGTCAAGCGGAATATGGATATTTTATAAGTTTGTTGCATCTGCTGATACTGGTAGGTGCTATTTTATTGCATGAAAGAAGGTGAACCTGATGGCATTAACGCCAAAACAGAAAATATTTGCGGATGAGTACCTGATAGACCTGAATGCCACCAGGGCCTACAAGGTGGCATACCCGAAGGTAAAGAAGGATGAGGTGGCAAAAGCTGCAGGGAGCAGATTGTTAACCAATGTTAACGTTGCAGAATACATACAAGAGCGCATGAAGGAGCGGGAAAAGCGTACCGAGATTACCCAGGACAGGGTGCTACAGGAACTGGAGAAACTGGTCCTATTCGATATCAGGAAGTTGTTTGACAGTAATGGAAAACCAGTGGATATATCGATACTTGATGATGACACGGCTGCCTGTATTGCAGGGCTGGAAGTGGTGGATTATTTCGAAGGAGCTGGCGAGGACAGGGAGTTTGCGGGATATGTAAAGAAGTATAAGCTGACTGATAAATTAAGGGCAATCGAACTGATGGGCCGCCATCTGGGCATGTTCAAGGATAAACTGGAGCTGTCTGGCCAGATTGATACCACAAACCCTTATGTCGGCCTGACCACCGAGGAACTGAAGAAGCTGATACATGGTGGATAGGGAAACCATAATCAGGGGTGCGAAGATGGAGCTTGCGCGGCGCGAGTTCTTTTTTTATTGCAGTCTCAAAGCCCCGGACTTCTATAAGGAGGACAGAAAGTATCTGGTTGACCTCTGTAGCGAGTTTCAGGACTTCATACAGTCTGACGATGAGGTAATGATTGTCAACGAACCTCCCAGGCACGGAAAAAGCCGCACGGCTGGCCTGCTGGTTGAATGGGTACTGGGCAACGACCAGACGCAGAAAATCATGACCGGCTCCTACAACGAGACGCTTTCCACCATGTTCTCCAAGAACGTCCGTAATGACATCCAGGAGGAGAAGGCGGATGAGAACCGGATTGTGTTCTCCGACATATTCCCGGGTGTATCCATCAAGCGCGGTGACGGCGCCATGAATCTCTGGAGCCTGGAGGGCGGATACAACAACTACCTGGCCACATCCCCGACCGGAACAGCAACAGGCTTTGGCGCGTCTCTTCTTATCATTGACGACCTTATCAAGAACGCCGAGGAGGCCAACAACGAGCTGACCAAGGAGAAGCACTGGACCTGGTTCACGGATACGATGCTGTCCCGTCTGGAAGAGGGTGGGAAGATTATCATCATCATGACCCGGTGGGCCAGCGATGACCTGGCAGGACGTGCGCTGGAGCATTTCAAGGAGGCAGGGGCAAAGGTGCGGCATATCTCCATGAAAGCACTCCAGAATCCGTACACACATGAGATGCTATGCCCTGAGGTTCTGTCCTATAAATCCTACCAGGCCAAGATACGGGCCATGGGCGCCGACATTGCATCAGCCAACTACCAGCAGGAGCCGATTGACCTGAAGGGCAGGCTATATACCAGCTTCAAGACCTACAGCGGGGAACTGCCTCAGTTCAAGGAGATACGCAACTATACGGATACGGCTGACACCGGCGGGGACTACCTGTGCAGCATCAACTATGGTGTTACGTTCGCCAATGAAGCGTATGTACTGGATGTCCTGTATACCAAGGAGCCTATGGAGGTCACGGAACCGGCCACGGCTAAGATGTTACAGGCCGGAGGAGTCAATCTGGCAAGGATTGAGTCCAACAATGGTGGGCGTGGATTTGCTCGGAATGTGCGCCGTATCCTGGAGCAGGAGCTGGGCAGCAACTATACCACGATAAAGTGGTTTACCCAGACACAGAACAAGCAGGCCAGGATATATTCCAACTCAGCCTGGGTGATGCAGCATATCTATTTCCCGGAGGATTGGAAGAACCGTTGGCTTGAGTACCATAATGCAATGATAAAGTACCAACGTGAGGGCCAGAACAAGCATGATGATGCACCGGATGCCACGACAGGTATTGCTGAGAACTGCGCAAGGAAGGGTGGAATCTCAGTCTTAAAATAAAGGAGGTGGTGTGATGCCACAGGTTATGCCAATCGATGTGGTGAAGGAACTGATAAAAAGCTGTTCTGTTGGACATCGGCGTTTCATACGGGAATCCAAGGTGGCGGAACGGTATTATGAGAATAAGAATGACATCCTCTATGGCGTAAGGAAGAACCGGGATAATGACCCGTTGCGGAATGCGGACAACCGGATACCACGGAACTTCCATGGGCTATTGGTCAACCAGAAGGCGGCCTATATGTTTTCTGCCCCGCCACTATTTGATGTAGGTAATGAAAACATGAATAAACAGATTGCGGACATGCTGGGGGACAAATATGCCAAGGTATGCAAGGACCTGTGTGTCAAGGCTTCGAACTATAGGGTGGCATGGTTGCATTACTGGAAGGATGATGATGGCCAGTGGAAGTATGGGACCATAGACCCGAAGCAGATCATCCCGGTTTATTCCGCCGACCTGGACCGCCAGTTGGAGGCCGTGCTGCGGAATTATAAGACAAGGGATGCCGTGGATGGGAAGGTCATCTATGTATGGGAATACTGGACGGCAGAAAAATGCCATGTGTACAGGAAGAAGGGCAGTTCCATCTCAGAGTTGGGGCTGGAGGCCTATAACATGTATGAGATGGCCGATTCCCCGGATGGAGGTGTCCAGATGACCAATGAGTTTGAGCACGGCTTCGGGGAGGTCCCATTCATCCCGTTCTACAATAACAATATCCCCACGGATGACCTGGTCAATGTGAAGCCGTTGATAGATGCCTATGACAAGGTATTCAGCGGTTTCCTGAATGACTTGGAGGACATACAGGAAATCATCTTCATACTGACCAATTATGGCGGTGAGGATTTGAAGACCTTTGTAAATGAACTGAAGCAGTATAAGGCAATCAAGGTGGAGACCGACGGAACCGGGGGTGGAGGTGGAGTGGAGGCGCTGACCATCAGCATCCCGATTGAGGCCAGGGAGAAGTTCCTGGAGATAACCAGGAAGGCAATCTTTGAGCAGGGACAGGGAGTGGACCCGGACCCGCAGAAGTTCGGCAATTCATCCGGCGAGGCACTGAAGTACCTGTATTCTCTCCTGGAGTTGAAGGCAGGGCTGATGGAGACTGAGTTCAAGCTGGGTTTCGGCCGGCTGGTGCGCGCAATCTGCCATCATCTGGGTTCTGAGTGTAAACAGATTACCCAGACCTGGACCAGGACGGCCATCCGGAGTGAATCAGAACTGGCCGACATCGCCACAAAAAGCGTGGGCGTCATTTCACACAAGACCATCCTCAAGAACCACCCGTGGGTGGAGAATGCGGAGGAGGAAGAGAAACAGTTGAAAAAGGAAGAAGAGGAAGAGGCCCAGAAGGTGGATGTCTACCAGCAAGCATTTGGGCAGAAGGGAAAACCTCCACAAAAGGAAGAGGGTGAAGCAATTGACGATACGGGTGTATGAGCCCACGCATCCCCCATTAAGAATGTCAGATTTAGCCAAGCGCAAGAGGGTTGTTTTAGAACGCAAAGCCGTTGACAAAATTCTGATTGATGAAGATCAGGGAATTGTGTTTATGTACAAGGACGGGAACGAAGAACCGGAAGCGTTTAAACATTCAGGTTACAGACTTGAAATACTTGAGGGTGATCCAAACGATGGGATTACTGATGGACTCACCCTCAAATACTAAAGGTTATTTAATTTGCGGAACATGGGACATTCTGATGTTCTGGTGCAGCAATCATCTCCACAGGAACAGTCATCAATCATAAAACTACCAGGCGAATGTTTTTCCCCAAGAACAGGCACATCCATAGCATGGTATTCTATTGAGACGGTCTGGGAAACAATTTCGCAGTAATCTTCTGTGCACATAAGTGTAACTCCTTTCTCTCGGATTCAGCCCTGGCAGGGGCCTGTAAGTACATTATAACCAGGAGGAGAATGAAAAGCAACGAAGGGAGGTGGGTCCCGCGGCAAAGAATAAGGACTATTGGGGGAAACGCATGGCTGCCCTGGAGGATGACCAGTACCAGCGCGGTGCTGCTTACTACAAGGATGTCCAGAGGCAATACATGCGGGCGACCAACAGCATACAGATGGACGTTATGCGGTGGTATCAGCGCCTGGCCGACAATAATGGGGTCAGCTATGCCGGGGCCAAGAAGCTGCTTAAAAAGGATGAACTGGAAGAGTTTAAATGGACGGTCGAGGATTACATAAAGGCCGGCAAGGAAAATGCCGTGGACCAGCGCTGGATGAAGGAACTGGAGAATGCATCCGCCCGGCACCACATCTCATACCTGGAGGCCATGAAGCTCCAGATGCAGCAGCATGCGGAACTGCTGTCAACGGAGTTTGATGGAGGCATGACGGATTATCTGCATGAAGCCTATAGGGAACAGTATTACCGGACCGCTTTTGAGGTGGCAAAGGGAACCGGGGTGGGTACCAACCTTGCACGGCTGGATGACCGGAGGATGGATGCCATCATCAGGCATCCCTGGGCACAGGATGGGGAAAACTTCTCAAGCCGTATCTGGACCAATAAGGATAAGCTGGTCAGGAACCTGCATACCGAACTGACCCAGAACATCATCCGTGGTGAGTCACCTCAGAAGGCCATAGACAGCCTGTTGAGGACCATGGAGGTCAGCCGGGGCCAGGCCGGGCGTCTCATCATGACCGAGTCAGCAGCCATCTCTTCGGCGGCCCAGAGGGACTGCCTGAAGGGGCTGGGGGTGGGGAAGTATGAAATCCTGGCCACGTTGGATGGTCAGACTTCTGAGATATGCAGGGATATGGACGGCAAGGTCTTTGACATGAAGGATTATGAAGTCGGGACTACGGCGCCGCCCTTCCACCCAAACTGCAGGTCCACTACGGTGCCGTATTTTGACGACGAATTTACGGAGGGTGAGATGAGAGCCGCCAGAGACAGTAGTGGGAAAACATATTATGTTCCCTCTGACATGAAGAATAGGGAATGGGAAAAACAGTTCGTGGTTGAAAAGACATATAATTCTGATATAATAAAAGAAAAGGGAACCATATATGGAGGCATACCCAAAAATTGGAAGCGGATACATGAGGATGAAGTCCCTCTTAACAGTGTTAATCCGAATTTTAAACATTATGTAAAGAACGGATACAGCGAAAACTGCACAAACTGTGTTTCTGCCTATGAAATGCGGAGGAGAGGGTATAATGTAACTGCAAAGCCAATTAAGGGAAATCATTATTTACAGAGACATCCAGAGGAAGCCTGGATAAATCCGGAAGTACGAGAAACCGCGGAAAGTGGATTAAATGATATTAAAAGAACATTGAGGGAATGGCAGGATGGAGCAAGGGCAGAGGTATCAGTTAGATGGAAAAATAGTGCTAACGGTCATGTCTTTGTCGCGGAGATGAGGGATAAGGAAGTCCATTTTTATGATGTACAATCAGGCAAAGAATTTTCAAGCGAGATTTTTGATTATGTGCAAGAGGGAAAAACGAAGTTTTGGAGAATTGATAATATTGAGCCCTCAGATAGAGGCATAACTGCTTGTGAGGCGGGTGATAAGGATGAAATTTGAAGAAGCATGTAAGGCTGCAATGGAGTACTTTAAAACAGGATATGGAGATACCGGATTATGTTCAATTAAGGATTTGGGGGATAGATGGCTGTTTGATGGGGCCAACAGAGAAGGGGAAGCAGTTTACGGAAAACAAGGAATTGCAATCGTCAAGGATAGCGGAAAACAGGAGCTGTTTTATCTCCCCGATATAAGTAATTTCAGGTTGTTAGATTCTGCGGTTAATGTTGAGATTCCTGCGGAATACAGATTATAGAGTACCACCAGTCAGTAATGGCCGGTGGTATTTTGTTTAGATATCGCAGTAACAGCGCAGAGGGAAGCACGCAGGTTTATCCTGACGTGTTATTTTTATGCCCTAATAATGATTGGTCAGGTCAAGGTCTATGCGGACCTTGTGGATTGAAATATGCCAAAAAGAAAGGAAAGAGAACATGAAAAAAGAAGATTTTGTTGCCCTTGGCATCAGTGAGGAACTGGCAGCCAAGGCGGAGCAGGAATCAAAGAAGGAACTGGAGGCCTATGTCCCAAAAACGGATTTGGAAGCAGCCAACACCACGAAGGCGCAGCTGGAGAAGGACATCAGGACCAGGGACAAACAACTGGAGGAACTGAAGAAGGCCAGTGGCAGCAATGAGGAACTCCAGAAACAGATTACGGACCTCCAGGCGGAGAATAAGGCCGCCAAAGAGAAGTATGAGGCGGACATGAAGGAGCTGAAGCTGACAACCGCCATCAAGCTTGCCATCGGTGAGTCCGCCCATGATGCCGACCTGGTGGCAGGATTGCTGGACCGGTCGAAGCTAATCCTGTCGGATGACGGGAAGGTTACCGGCCTTGACGAACAGGTTAAGACACTGAAGGAAGGGAAGGCATTCCTGTTCAAGGAATCCACGGCTTCCGGACCGGACAAACCGGGAAAGAAGCCATCCTATGCACCCAAGGCCGGTGAGGCGTCAGAAGGCGGCTGGGCCAAGACAGTGGCGGAGAGCCTGAACAAGGAATCAGCCAGGAACCCCTATGCAGATGCATGGGCAACAAAATAAGGAAAGAGAGGAAAAGACATGTATTTAGTAAAGAAGACGTACGATAATTCCCCGGAGTTCCTGAGGAATGAACACTATGAGAACATCACCTGTACGGTAGCGGATACCGGGGTGACAGCAGATGCGGAGGGGAAGAAGTCCGTCCTGGCAGGCAGCCTGTTGGATAAGGATGGGAAAGCGGTCAAAGTAACCCGCGCGGGAAGTTCCGGGGCTTATACCTATGCGTTTTCCACGGAACCGGTAGGCATCCTGTTCGCGACCACGGAAGTCACCCATGGACCCCAGGCCGGAGCATTGATGATAGCCGGTTCCGTCAACACGGAGCGGCTGCAGGGGGAATACCTAGTTGATGCCGTGGACCAGCTGGTAGAAAAGATGCCATTCATCAAATTTTTTGTGGACGGGAGCCTGAAGGTCAAGGCCGCCGCCCCCACAGTATAAGGAGGATTAAGACATGCCGAGAGTAGAGGAATTATTAACACCGCAGGAGCTGATTGATTATACGAAGGAAAGACAGACCGAGGCCTACATGGGTGAAGTGCTGTTCCCGGAACGTAAGACTGAAGCCATGGAAATCAGGATGATTAAGGGGGCATCCGACCTCCCCGTGTCCGCCCACATCCATGCGTTCGATACTGAGACGGAACTGGGGTCCAGGGAAGGTGCCGATTACAGCATGCAGGACCTGGCCCTCATCAAGAGGAAAATCCGCCTGAATGAGAAGGAAATCATTGCCCTTGAGAGTCCGAGGAATGACCAGGAGGAGGCCGAGATGGTCCGCAAAATCTACAATGACGTGGACAACCTGGTGGCGGGCGTGAGGACCAGGGTCGAGTGCCTGAGGATGGAGGCCCTGTCAACAGGTAAGCTGTCCATCAACGAGAATGGCTTCAAGGCAAGCATCGATTATGGGATTCCAAGCACGCATAAGGCTGATAAGACATGGGGGAGCGGTGACCCCACCATCCTGGAGGATATGGATGCCTTCGTGGACCGGATTGTCAAGGATACCGGGTTCACGCCGACGCGGGCCCTGACATCCAAGACCAACCTGAACCGCATCTTACGGGACCACAGGATACGCGCCGCAATCTACGGGGTGAACAGTGACCGGGTGCTTACCAGGGCGGAACTGAACGCCTTCCTGGCCCAGCAGAGCCTCCCGCAGATTGCCATCTATGACAAGCAGTACCGCCAGCAGGATGCGAAAGGGAAATACTCGTCCGCGCGCTTCCTCCCGGAATCCGCATTCATCATGATGCCGGATGGGAAACTTGGGGATACCTTCTATGGGCTTACAGCCGAGGAACTGGAACTGCGTAAGAACCCGGATGTGGATGTATCCGCAGTGGGTAATGTCGTGGTCGTGCAGTATGACACAATAGACCCGGTCGGAAGATGGATTAAGGCAGTTGCAACAGCCATGCCTTCCTTCCCGTATGCGGACCAGGTATTCATCGCGACCATCTCTTAAGGAGGGATGTCATGGAACTAAAGAAGCTGAAGGGGCTGTTAGGGATACCGGAGGGTGACACAGCACAGGATATCGCGCTGCAGTTCCTTATGGAGGATGTGGACGAGACTATCCGGAACTACTGTAACTTAAAGGCAGTTCCGGCGGGATTGGCCAGCACATCATACCGGATGGCTATGGACCTGTATCGGTATGAGCGCCCTGGGGATGGGGATGCTCCGGTGCAGGTGTCATCCATATCAGAAGGGGACACATCCACAAGCTTCACCAGCGCGGCGGATGCCTTGTCAGGCGGTATCCTGAAGGATTATCAGGGACAGCTGAACCGGTATAGGAAGCTGGGGTGGTAGGATGATAAGGGATGCAATCAGGCAGGCCCAGAGGATGCACAGGAAGGCCGTGGAGGCCACTTATGATGGGGCATGCAGGATTTATGGGATGAAGCCTGTAAAGGACCCTGTGACGAAGGTGACAAGGCAGGAAGAGGTTCTGGTACAGGATGGTATAGCCTGCCATCTGTCCTATTCCAGTACGTCACCGGCGGCTGGAAGTGATACGGTCACGGCTGTGGCGCAGGCCATAAAGCTGTTCCTGGCCCCGGAGCTGACAGTACCGCCCGGATGCCGGATTGAGGTAACACAGCAGGGACAGGCGGAAAGCTATGCCCAGAGTGGTAAGGCTGCCGTATACCCTTCCCACCAGGAAATCCTGCTGGAGCTGTGGAAGGGGTATGCATGATGGCAAAGGGTGGAAGTTTTGATTTTAAGGATGTCAGGAAGCTGCAGAGACAGATTGAGCGCCTTGAACAGGAGCGGGAGGCCTTCAACCAGGAGTGTATCCAGGAACTGGCATCCCGGCTTCTGAGGAAGGTCAAGCAAAGGACGTCGGTAGGGAAGGCACCAAAGCTGGACGGGCCAAAGACTGTAAAGGTAAAGGGTTCCGATGGGAAGTCAAGGACCTTCCTGTCAAAGAATGGCGCCATAAAGCAGAAATACTGGGCTGGATACCAGGGAGGGACATTAAGACGCGGCTGGACGGTGGGTGATATCCAGAAGGTAGGGGATAACTACCAGATTGAGATAATCAACCCGACCGAATATGCATCCTACGTGGAATATGGTCATCGGCAGACGCCCGGCCGCTATATCCCCGCTTTAGGTGTGAGTGCAAAGAAAGCCTGGGTTCCAGGAAAGTTCATGCTTACCATATCAGAGAAGGAACTGGAGGCTCAGGCTCCGGGTGTGTTGGAAAAGAAGTTAAGGGAATATTTGAAGGGAGTATTTGATGCTTAACGATATCATGGATGCCGTCACCAGGCGGCTGAATGAGCTGTTTGGCGATGGATATGAAATTTACACAGATGCGGTAGGACAGGGCCTTACGGAGCCTTGTTTTTTTGTGCGGTTCCTGGAGCCGTCTGAAAAGCCAATGGTTGGTCGGCGATATTATCGTGAGACGGCTATGTGTATCCAGCATCTTCCTGGCGATACCGTCCAACCCTCCCGGGAACTGAACCGTGTGGCGGACATCCTCATGGACGGGCTGGAATATATCACATTGGGGGATGGCAGCCTGCTGCGGGGGAACGGACGCAGTCACAGGACAGAGGATGGTGTGCTCACCTTCTTTGTCAGCTACAATATGTTCATCATGAAACCGGAGCCCCAGGAGGAACCAATGGAGGGGCTGGAGGCCAGCACGCAGTTAAGGAGGTCGTGAATTGAAGGAAACAAAACAGGGAGAAGCAACATTTTCAAAACAGGAGCTGTTACAGGCGGAGTGTTACCAGGGAAAGAAGGACCTGGTGAGTGCCCTGCTGGAGGATGGCAGGAAATATTCGCTGAAAGAAGTGGATGCGGTAATCGAGAAATTCATGAAAGGAAAGGTGAGATAGATGTTAGGAGGCGGAAGCTTTACGGCTCAGAATAAAACACTTCCCGGGGCTTATATCAATTTTGTCAGTGCTGCCAGCAGTGTGGCAGTGCTTTCAGACCGCGGGACGGCGGCAATCCCTCTGGAATTCGGCTGGGGACCGGAAAAGGAGGCTTTCATTGTGACAGCCCAGGATTACCAGGAGCGGTGCCAGGAGATATTCGGCTATCCGGCAGATGCGCCACAGATGTGGATGATAAGGGAATTGTTCAGGAATTTGACCAAGGGTATCTTCTACAGGCTCAATGCAGGCGTGAAGGCTGCCTGTGATTACGGGCAGGCAAGATACAGCGGTGTACGTGGCAAGGACCTCACGCTGGTTGTCAGCGCCAATGTGGATGACAGCACGAAATTTGATGTGAGGACACTGCTTGACAGGAAGGAAGTGGACCATCAGACAGTAGCGGCAGCCACGGAGCTTACAGACAACCGGTACGTTGTGTTCAAGAAGGATGCGACCCTTGCGGCAACGGCCGGGATGCCCTTTACCGGAGGGACTGATGGGGATGCGGTGACAGGTGAGGATTATGCGCGGTTCCTGGCAAAAATGGAATCCCATACATTCCAGACATTATGCTGCCCATCCATGGATGATGCGGTCAAGGCCGTGTTTGCGGAGTACACAAAACGGATGCGTGATGAAGCCGGCGTCAAGTTCCAGACGGTCATGTACCGGAATGCCGGTGCTGACTATGAGGGAATCATATCTGTTGAGAACAAGGCAGCAGAACAGGAGCAGGGGCTTGTGTACTGGACAACCGGGGCCCAGGCGGCCTGTGCTGTCAATAAGACCAATGAGAACCGTGTGTATGATGGGGAACTTACCGTGGATGTGGATTACACCCAGGGGCAGCTGTCAGCGGGTGTACGGTCCGGGAAGTTCATGTTCCACCGGGTGGGCGATGACGTGCGTGTCCTGATGGACATCAACACACTGACGACTTTCACGGAGGAAAAAGGCGAGGACTTTTCCGGCAACCAGACCATAAGGGTACTGGACCAGATTGGCAATGACATCGCATCCATGTTCAACACGAAGTACCTGGGCATCATGCCGAACGATGACGCGGGCAGGGTGAGCCTCTGGAATGACATCGTGACCTACAACAAGGAGCTGGCAAGGCTGCGGGCGATTGAGGCCGTGGAGGCCAAAGAAATCACGGTAGGGCGCGGGAACAGCAAGCGGTCTGTTGTGGTGAACTGCCCGGTGACGCCGATTAACTGTATGTCGCAATTATATATGACAGTGGTGGTTAGCTGAGAAAGGAGATACATAGATGAATGATATAACCATGAATGCATGGGAGGCAATCAGCGCAACGAAGGCAGAGTGTTTCATTACAATTGATAATGAACGGTTCCTGTTCATGCAGGCGCTAAACCTGGAGGCAAAGCTTGAAAAGGTAAAAACAGAGGTTCCAATACTTGGTCGCATGATGAAAGGCAACAAGGCCATCGGCCTGAAGGGGTCCGGTTCCGCAACATTCCATTATAATACGAGCCGTTTTAGGGAATTGATGTATAGGTTCCAGAACACAGGGAAAGACGTATATTTTGACATACAAGTGACGAACGAAGATCCATCGTCCAGCGTGGGGCGGCAGACAATCATCCTGACGGATTGCAATATAGACAATCTGGTCTTGGCAAGATTTGATGCAGATGCGGAATACCTGGAGGATGAGTTTGATTTCACCTTCGAAGGATTTGAAATGCCGGAAGCCTTTGCTGATATTCCGGGAATGCAGTAAGAAAGAGAGGATAAGAGGATATGGGAGATTTGAGCAGATTTTTAAAGAAGAATAAGAGAACTAAGGAGAATTTAAAGATTGCAGCAACGGCCTCCTTTTTGGACGAGAATGGTAAACCGATGATGTGGGAAATCCGGCCGCTGTCTACAAAAGAGGATAATGCACTGCGGGATGATTGTACCGTGGATATACAGGTGACGGGAAAGCCAGGAATGTACCGGCCAAAGTTTTACGCCAATCGTTACCTGGCTAAGATGGCAGCTGCATGTGTGGTATATCCAAACCTGAATGATAAGGAACTTCAGGACTCTTACGGTGTAATGGGTGCGGAGCAGCTGATAGTGGAGATGCTGGATGACCCTGGGGAATACAATGCTTTTATGGGCCAGCTGCAGGAGTACCATGGGTTTGATAGGACCATGCAGGAAAAGGTGGATGAGGCAAAAAACTAATTGAAGGAGGCGATATGGAGGCAAATGTGGCCTACTATTGCCTCCATAAACTCCATAAGTGGCCACATGAGTTCTTGGCCCTTGATATTGATGAACAGGCTTATGTGATGGCGGCGGTTGAAATGAAGCTGGAAAGGGATAAAAAAGAAGCGCAGAGACTGAAAAAGGGAAAGAAACGGTAGAATATGAAAAGAAGAGATGGTATAATATTCCCAGATTAAGCAAAGGTGGAGGGGATGTTATGGGACTGTTTGGGAAGAAAGAGAAGATACCAGATGGGATAAGAGTTATGTATTACGAGGGGGAGCTGAATGAGTTTCCTGTTAATCAGCCTTGCCAGATATTATTAATGGAGGATTGTCTGCGCATCACTAAAAATAATCCATACACGGAGGTGAGACTTGACAGAAACCGGATATTGTCTGTGGAAGTCCTTGGTAAAAATGATTATATGCAAAGGTATAAAGGGAACGCTGAAAGCGGTTTTAGAAAGGGCGATATTCCGACGTCATATTATGTCATAAACTATTTAGATAAGAATGGGGATAAGAAACAAATCGTTTTTTGGAGTGCATCGTCATCAGCATTAAAAGTGATGAGATTGAGGGACGAATTGACTAATAAACAAAAGTCAAAAAGTTATGAAATTTAGCAGTAGAGTATGGGAGAAAAAGGTAGAAATAACTTCCAATCCACGCTATAATAAGGATAGATTATTATGGTGTGGAGGGGATGTTATGGGACTGTTTGGGAAGAAAGAGAAGATACCAGAAAAGGTTACTGTGCAATTCTATGATGGGGATTTACCGGGATTTGTCTGTAATTTTCCATGTAGTTTGCAATTGACAGATGACGCAATCTTACTAACTAAAGCAAATCCATTAGTTGAAGCTAGATTGGATAGGCAGAGAGTTTTGAGTATTGATATCTTCATGCAGGAAAATCAATATATGGCGAAATACAAAGGAACGAATATAACAACGACTAAATGCAAGTCTATACCTAAGCACTATTACGTTATTAATTACTTGGATAAGAATGGGGATAGTAAGCATATTGATTTTTGGGGAGTGTCAAGTGAAACAAGTAAGATGATGAAAATAAGAACTAAGATAGCTGAAAATCAACAATCATCAAGCTATGAAATTTAAGGAGTAAAGCACCCGGAGGAAAAGGTAGAAATAGTTTCCAATCCACGCTATAATAAGGATAGATTATTATGGCGCGGAGGTAGGTATTGAGAATGGGATTGTTTGGGGGGAATAAGGAAAACTGTTCTATATGTGGTGGGCAGAAAGGTGTTAAGCAGATAGCAGATGGATATGTTTGTAAGGAATGTATCGCTAAATGCGGAGTTTGTTTAATCACACTTGCATGGAAAGATATATCTCTAAAAAGAGTAAAAGATGCTATTAATGATAATGAAATAAATCAACAAAGAAGTAGAATATTTCATCAAACTAAAGTTATTGAAAAAGAACTTTTTATTGATGAACAAAATAGGCTGTGGAAACTAAAATCATATGGGAATTTATATTTCACATTTGATGATATTATTAACTATGAATGTCAAAAAAATGGTACGGGTGTTTTGTCCGTAGGTGTAGGAAGCGCTTTGGTAGGAGGATTACTATTTGGCGGCGTCGGTGCGATTCTGGGAGGATTATCGGGCTCTAAACAGAAAGAAGAAATAAATGAATTTAAAATTATTGTTAATCTTTATAATAATTCGTATCCTCAGTTAAGCATAAATTTGTTACCTACCGGAAAAGTAAAATCTGATTCAATACTATTTAAGTCTTACTGTGAAAAGGCTGAGAAGATAATGTTAGGATTAAGTGATATGGGAGGTATAGAAAAAAGTACTGAGGGCTGCAATAACACGGAAGTATCACCAGCTGATGAGATTTTAAAATATAAAAATCTTCTTGACGCAGGGGCTATCACACAAGAAGAATATGATGATAAGAAGAGACAGCTTTTAGGTTTATAGGGACAAAAGCACCCGGAGGAATCCAGGTGCTTTTATAATGCAGAAAAAGCCATCTACTCGGTGGCGGGTGAATCATCGCAAGGCTCCATAATAGGAGGATAGAGAGTTCGTTCGGTAGCAAATTTTGCGTATGAAATTATTTGTTCTTTTAGGATATTATACTGTTTTCTCATTAGCGGGATTTCCTCATCAAATATTTCGATAAAAACCCCTCCAGTATCGCCAACAGAAACTTTATATCCTATAGAATCTAAAAATACTAATACAGGATCAGTGTTTGCTTCTTTTAGCCGAGGAAGAAAGTCATCAGCATTAATACCATTTAGTTGTAAGAAGGAACAGTCCAATTGCTTGGCTATTTTAATAAGTACATTTTTAGGAATTTCAACTTTGCCAGCTTCGTATTTTTGTATTGAACTTTCAGTTTTTCCAATAAGAGAAGCCAATTGTTTTTGTGTAATACCTTTTTTTTGACGATATGATTTTATGTTGTTTCCAATGGTTTTATTACTTGCCATATTAATCGCCCCTTTTTCTTTGAGTGTATCATAATACGCAATTTAATTCAAGTTTCACTTGACGAACGTAATTTAATTGCGTATAATCTACAATATACATACAATTAAATTGTGGGAAAGGAGATAGGGATGAAACGGATAACAATTAAAATGAATGATGAAATGCATAAAACAGCTAAGATAAAAGCTGTTATGCAAGATAAGACATTTATGCAGTATGTGATTGATTTGATTCAAAAGGATTTAGAAACAAAAAAAGAGCAAACACAGTAAGCTTTGGTCGGCAGTGTGTTTACTCAATCATGAGGGAATAGGGTATGTCCTATCCTTAGGGTTACTATACCTTATTTTCTCCGAATTGTCAAATTTGAAAGGAGATAAAAGGTTATGCAGGAATTAATGATTTTTAATGGACATGAGGTAGAAGCATTTGAATTAGACGGACGAGTATACTTTAACCCATATCATGTGGGTGAATGTTTGGAGCTTAGCGATGAGGCGGTTAGGAAGGCTGTATCTCATATGAATGGCAGGCAGGTGCGAAAACTTAAAAATCCGGATGTGACTAATGTTCACATCCGAAAGTTGAACAATGCTGGTGAAAATTTTCTTACCGAAAGCGGCGTATTCAAGTTGATTTTTAAAAGCCGTAAGCCAAATGCTGAAGCATTTTCTGATTGGGTTACAGACGAAGTTCTTCCCGCCCTCCACAAAACCGGTACATATTCCGTGACCACTACTTGTCAGTACCCAGTATCGGCGGCAGCTATTGAGAGTGCAACAAATGCGGGCCGTCTCTTTGAGCGTATTATGAAAAGTGAGGGTATTCCTCCCCACGAAATTGCAATGGCAGTACGAGATATATTCCTCCAGGCTGGCATTAATGTGCCGGATTATGTTATACGGATTCCTGCGTATGAGCAATTGGCAATGACCTTTGGTAAAAGTGGGGAGGTGGCATGCTCATGACATATCCAGTGGACGTAGAAGCATATGCAGATTGTAAGGCTGCAGATTTGAAAAACCCAGATGAAAGCGACAGAGAATTATTCAAGGCCATAGCAATCAAAATCAATCGGGCATATTATGCTGGCTTGGAAGATGGAAAGAAGGAGGCCGCGGTATGCAGAAATTAATAATCATCCCCGTGGAACAGTATGAGAAGATGTTGAAAAGTTATGATGATACAATCAAGGAACTGATGGCCTTGCGGGAGCAGTTGGAAACACATAAGACGCAGTAAAAAAGGGGCCGGTGCGAATGTCAAGCTGACATGATACTGCTAAAGCATTCGCACCAGTTTTTCTACCCCAAAAAGGAAGTTATGCGTAGTATGTGTTGCGATAGCACAAAATGTAGTATAATAGTAGTTGCAAGTAGCAATACTTGCGGTCGCTCCCTATTTGGGGGCGTGGATTGAAATAGTAAAATTATCAAAAATTCTCAAGGTTGATATCGTCGCTCCCTATTTGGGGGCGTGGATTGAAATCCTGCAAGTGACTAAATTGCTCCGGCATCTCCCAGTCGCTCCCTATTCGGGGAGCGTAGAATGCAACAATAATCAGAACGTCCTTCGGGGCGTTCTTTTTATACAAATTTTTAGGAAAGGAGAGTGACGCATGTCTGCTATATCAACATCTATCCAAATAGACGATAGGATGTCACCAGTTCTATCCTCCATTACTACTGCCATGAATATGATGGTAAGCAGTTTTGGAGCTGCACAGACGGCCAGCGAGACAGCAATCAATACAGCCCAATGGGAAGCAACAGTACAGCAGGTAAATAGTGCATCCGTAGCAGTAGCGCAATACCAGGAAGAACTGGAACGCGTACAAAACAAGCCGGTAAGTGTGCCAGAACCCTCTTGGGCACAGACATCAGAACCTAAAGTATTTACAAGCTCTGGGGCAGACAGGTTTGCGGCCGAATATCAGTCAGCCAATCAGATGGCGCAGAAGTTGTATCAGACCCAGCAGGCGATATCATCACAGGCAAATAGGATGTCAGTAATCCCTCCGGGTATGCTGAATGACATGGCAGCCTTACAGAACCGAATACAGGCCGTATCGATGCGAGTCCAGGAATTAAATAATATCCCAGTAAATTTGCGGACCGAACAGACCAATAATCAGTTGGAAACATTGAGGGGACAACTGGGCCAGGCTGTATCCATACAGGATGAGTTAAACAATGCCATGTCTCGTATGGATATCAGTGCCGCGAATAAGGCATACCAACAGCTTAATTCTGCCGTGTCCACTGCGGAAAGGAACATAAGGGATAACATAACAGCCCAGGAGCAGTTTAATCAATCAGTCAGAAACGGTGGAAATGCTTATGATGGCTTGGGGAGCCGCATAAAGCAGTTAGTAGGAATGTATACGGGTGTCCAGGGAATCAAGATGGCAGTTAATTTCGTCAGTGACACGACTTCGCTTCAAAACGTGCAAAGCGAGGCCGAGACGAAACTGGGAGCCATCATGAGTCAGCGCATGGGAGCAAGTCCAGCTGATATACAATCCGTAAAGGAACTCACAGCGGCCCAGCAGGCACTTGGTGTTGTTGGGGATGAGGTGCAGCTTTCAGGCGCTCAACAATTGGCTACATTCCTTAACTCAACAGATGCCTTAAACACACTGATACCTGCTATGAACAACCTGGCTGTGCAGCAGAATGGTGTTAACGTAAGTACACAGGATGCTGTCAATATTGGTAACATGATGGGAAAGGTCATGCAGGGACAGGTCGGAGCGCTTACGAGGGTAGGCGTCACGTTCGATGCCGCCCAGGAGAAGATATTAAAGTATGGAAATGAGCAGGAGCGTGCGGCCACCCTTGCGGAGGTAGTTACGAACAACGTGAGCAACATGAATGCCATCATGGCGAATACACCGCAAGGCCAGATTCAACAGATGGCAAATACCTGGGGGGACATCAAGGAGACTGTGGGGGCTAGGCTCTATCCGGCTATGATGCAGTTTTTTGCCACTGTAAATGCCAATATGCCAGCTGCGGAAACAGCAGTGATGGGTTTTGCAGGAGTCTTAAGTGATATCATACCTATCGTTGGACAAGTGATTGAATCGATGGTGGGCGCAGCTGGATTCATACGTGATAACTGGTCATGGCTTGGACCTGTTATAGGAGGTGTTGCAGCCGCTTTGATTGCTTATAAGGGAGTTGTAATTGCTTATAATACTGTACAGGCAGTTAGTAACGGATTAAAAGCTATTGCGGCGGCAAGGGCAGCTTTAAAAACAAGTGCAGATTTAGCGGAGGCAGCCGCTACAGCGACAGCCGCAGGAGCACAAAATGGATTGAATATGGCTTTATTAGCCTGTCCATTAACATGGATAGTAATCGCTATCATGGCAGTCATAGCGGCTATCTTGGTATGGATTCATCACGTAGGCGGGATTAAGGTGGCCTGGCTGACGGTAGTAAACTCTGTCCTTACCTGGGCTGATAAGCTACGAATCGGATTCGTGACCACGTGGAACGGCATCCAAAACGGCATAGACAACATGCAGTATGGCTTTGCCGCATTCAGAACAGGCGTACTAAACACCCTTGGAAACCTAAAGGTGGCCGGTCTGACAATCCTGCAGGATTTTATAAATGGTGCGATTGACCGAATCAACAGACTAATTGAGCTGACCAATAGTATCGCGGGAACTTCCATTGAGGTAATTTCACACGTCGAATTTGCAACCGGCGCGGCGTTGGAAGAGGAAGCAAAGCAAAAACAGAGAGCCGCAGACCTTGCAACATTGCAGAACCAGAATCTGGCTGACAAGAAGGCCAGAGCACAGAATTTGTATTGGATGCAGTACGAGGCCAACCAAAGCCAGAAGGAGCGGGAACGTAGGATTGCTGCAGCGAAGGCGGAGGCAGAAGAAAAGAAGAACGCTAAGAATACAGCCGAGGAAAATTATTATTCCGGTGGTGTAGGCCCGGAAATAGCTGGTAACACTGGAAGCACTGCCGCCAATACTGCAGCCATAAAGGATTCAATGGACATAATGGACGAGGACTTAAAATACATGCGTGATGCTGCGGAGCAGGAAATCATCAACCGGTTCACCCTGGCTGAGTTAAAGGTGGATGTCAAGAACAACAACACCCTGACCAAGAAGACCGACTTTGATGACATGGGCCGGGCGCTGTCCATGTTCACCAGTGAGTTCCTGGCGGCCGCCGCGGAAGGAGGGCATATCTGATGGCATATGAGGTATACATAGATGACATGCTCCTCCCAGTCCCACCCCAAAAGATACCCATCAAGTATCCCGGCCAGAACAAGACGGTCACGCTGATAAACGGGGATGAAATCAACCTCCTACGGCCTCCGGGCCTTGCGGAAATCAGCCTGGACATAATCCTGCCCCAGATGGACTATCCAAGTGCTGTCTGGGATGGGAGCGTGGACGATGCGGAGGACTTCATAAGCCATCTGCAGGACCTGAAGGACAGCAGAGGCTCCTTTGAGTTCATCGTCATCCGTGATTCCTTCGACACCAACATGGACGTGACCCTGGAGGATTACAAGGTATCGGATGATGTGAAGGAAGGCCTGGACCTGGTAATCTCCATCACCATGAAGGAGGCCAGGCATTACGGGACAAAGGTCATGAACTTCACTATCGTTGAGGACCAGCCCACCCCAACCGCTGAAACGCCACAGGATGACCGGCCGGCGGAGCAGCCACAGGCCAGGACCTATACCGTACAAGGCGGTGACTGCCTCTGGAACATAGCAAAGAAGCAGCTTGGGGATGGGGGCAGGTGGAAGGAAATCCATAACCTCAACCTGGATAAGATAAGCAACCCAAATAAAATTAATACCGGCCAGGTATTGACAATGCCATAAGGAGGTGGGTCCATGAATGTACATGTCTATATACAGAATGGCCAGGCGGTCTATGAGCCGGTGGTGGAGGGGAGTGTCACCTGGGATACCGCACGTAAGGGGCAGCCGGGGAAATGTTCCTTCACTGTCATCCCGGACGGGAAGCTGGAGATTGAGGAAGGAAATGCCGTCCGGCTGGATGTGAACGGGAAACCGGTATTCTTTGGATTCATCTTTGAGCGGAACTGGAGCAGTGATGGGGAAGTCAAGGTCACGGCCTATGACCAGCTCCGGTACCTTAAGAACAAGGACAGCTACAGCTATGAGGATAGGACGGCAGGAGAGGTAATCCAGATGATAGCCGGGGATTTCAACCTACGGACGGGCGTGCTTGACGATACGGGGTATAAGATACCATACCGGAATGAGCCGGACACCACCCTGTTTGACATCATCCTGAATGCCCTGGACCTGACCATGATGGCCACAGGTAAAATGTATGTCCTTTATGACGATGTCGGTAAGCTGGCACTGAGGAATGTAGAGGACATGAAACTGGACATCATGATAGATGACGGCACGGCCCAGGATTATGACTTCACAATCAGCATTGATAAGGATACCTATAACCAGATTAAGCTTTACCGCGACAATGATGATACCAAGAAACGGGATGTCTTCATGACCAGGCACACGGAGAACATCAATAAATGGGGTGTGCTGCAGATGAGCGAGTCACTGGATAAGGGGGTGGACGGGCAGAAAATAGCGGAGACGTACCTGGGGCTGTATAACCGTCCCACCAGGAGCCTGTCCGTCAAGGGGGCATTTGGGGACATCAAGGTGCGTGCAGGATGCCTCATCCCCGTGTTCCTGGACGTGAAGGACATGCAGCTGAAGAACTATCTCCTGGTGGAGTCCGTCACGCATAAGATTGATGAAGGAATACATACAATGGACCTGGCATTGAGAGGAGCTGGTATCAATGGATAATGTGTGGATTGAGAATATGCGGCAGATTTCCATGCAGGCCGTGGAGGCCGGAAGGCCGTGTGACGTGATGCAGGGGACCGTTGTATCCGCAACACCCCTGGCGGTACAGATTGACCAGAAGACCACGGTCACTGGAAACCAGCTTCTGGTGCCGCAATATCTGACGGACCATGCGCAGCAGATGTCCATCCCCGGTGTGGGTATTGTTTCCGCTGCCATTAAGAATGCCTTGAAAGCGGGCGATACGGTAATCCTGGTGCAGAAGCGTGGTGCCCAACAGTATCTTGTGGTGGACCGGTATTAATAAGGAGGTGTTTAAGATGCTGCCGAAGACGGGAGACATCCTGGAGTCTGATTTTGAGGTACAGGAGATTCCATCAAAGGCATTCCGGATGAATGATGACACATTGTCCGGTTATGTGGATGGAAGGGATGCGGTGCAGCAGGCCGTACACTGCATCCTCAACACGGAGAGGTATGATTGGCTTATATACGACTGGAATTATGGTGTGGAACTGAGGGGACTGTTCGGGAAACCCATGGGTCTGGTCAAATCAAAAATAAAGAAGCGTATAAAGGAGGCATTGATGCAGGATGACCGGATACAGGGGGTTGATGCGTTTTCCTTTGAGGGTTCCGGCCGGAAACTTTCCGTGACGTTTACGGTCCATACCCGGTACGGTGATATTGGTGCAACCAAGGAGGTGGATGTGTGATGTATGAAGATACTACATATGAGGTCATCCTTGACAGGATGCTCCGGAGGGCAAAGGATTATAGCCCGGGGATGGATACAAGGCAGAGTTCCCCCATATATACGGCCCTTGCACCTACTGCGGTGGAACTGCAGAATGCGTACATAGGGCTTGACTGGACCCTTGACCAGGTGTTCGCCGGCACAGCAACCCGCGAGTACCTAATCAGGCGTTGCGCGGAATGGGATATGACCCCACATCCGGCAACCAAGGCTGTCTTGAAAGGTGAATTTAACATTGATATCGAGATAGGTTCCCGGTTCTCCCTGGGGACCTTAAATTATGTCGCCATAGACCGTATGGAGGAAGGTATTTACCGCATGGAATGCGAGACGGCAGGCTCTGCCGGGAACCGGGAGCTGGGAACCTTGGTCCCCATTGATTACATCCAGGGACTCACGAGGGCGGAACTGACAGGAATCATCATGGACGGGAGCGATGAGGAACCCACGGAGGCCCTGCTGGAGCGGTACCTGACAAAGGTACAGAAGCCTTCCACCAGTGGCAACCGGTATGATTATTACAACTGGGCCATGGAGTGTGAGGGCGTAGGGGCTGCCAAGGTCTTCCCGCTGTCCAGCGGACCGGGGACGGTCAAGGTCATCATAGCGGATGCCAACATGTCCGCCGCCGGTACCGGCCTGTTGGAGATGGTACGGGGGCATATCGAGGAGTTGCGCCCCATCGGCGCGGATGTCACGGTGGCATCTGTGGTGGAGAAGGCTGTCAATGTATCGGCTGGAATCAAGCTGCAGGCAGGCATGAACCTGGGGGTCGTCCAGAATGCATTCCAGGCAAAGTTGACAGGCTACCTGCACAATGAGGCCCTGGACCTGTCCTATGTGAGCCTGGCCAGGGTAGGGAACCTGCTGCTGGGGACTGAGGGCGTGGAGGATTATTCCAACCTGCTGCTTAACGGCGTATCCGGCAACGTGGCCCTGATGGAGGATGAGATTGCGGTGGCCGGTACGGTCACACTGGAGGTGGGCTGATGCAGGTAAACGTTTTTTATGAGAAATTGAATAAGGTTGATGGGAACATCTATGTCGTGGAGGAGGAAATCCATCTTACCAATGGCGTGTATGAGGCGGAGCTGCAGCATGACAACATCAACGAGGCTACCTTCGCTGTGTTCACCGGCCCGAAGCTGACAGGGGAGCGCCTGGAAACATATACCCTGTCAACGCCCAGCCTGGCGCCCTGGAAACGGATAGTCCGGGTGTATGCGGATGCGCCGGTGGTCTACATCAGCTATGAGACTGACGGGGATACCGTTGAGGGGGACGACATCAACCGGGTGCAGGAATCCATCGTTGCAACACAGGAGGCGCTGAATGCGGAGGAAACCAGGGCCCTGGGGGCAGAGAAGAAATTAACAGATGACCTGCAGGCAGAAACCAACCGCGCCACGCAGGAGGAGGACCGTCTGGATGGCCGGGTTGATACGGAGGCCAGACGGGCGGAAGAAGCGGAACAGGGGCTGAAGGTTGACCTGGCGGCCGAGGTGACGCGGGCAAAGGCAGCGGAGAAAGTAAATAGCGATGCAGTCACAGCGGAGAAATCCAGGGCCACGGCTGCAGAGGATGCCATACGGGCTACCATCAATACCAATAAGCCCAGTTGGGATGATAAATACACCCGTAACGAGGTGGACAATAAGTTCTCCGCCCTGGAGACAGCCATCGACTGGAAAGAGGCGGTTGATACCTATGCAGACCTTGCAGCAACGTATCCTCACCCCGATGATGGATGGACGGTAAATGTCAAGGACACGGATTACACATACCGTTGGGATGGCACTGCCTGGATTGCCATATCTGCCAATGCAATCCCCAAGGCGACCCAGAGTGTGGATGGGCTGCTCAGCAAGGAGGATAAGACCCATTATGATGACGCATACAATAAGCGTCATTCCCATGGCAACAAATCCACCCTGGATAAGCTGACGGAAACACTGCTGGCCAATTGGTCGGATGCCTATACCCACATCAGTAATAAAAGTAATCCACATGGGGTGACAAAGTCACAGGTGGGGCTGGGGAGCGTGCCCAATGTGGCGACCAATGACCAGGTACCGACCTATACGCAGGCGACCACACTGGCCAATCTGACCAGCGGAGATAAACTGGGTGCGGCCATGGGGAAGATTGCAAAGGCCATAGCGGATTTCATCACCCATAAAGCCGATACGGTCCAGCATATCACGGCAACGGAACGGGCGAACTGGAACGATGCCGATACCAAGAAGCATGCCCACAGCAATAAGGGCGTGATTGACAAGCTGACCCAGGCCATGCTGGATAAGCTGGCGGGGATTGCATCAGGGGCTGAGGTCAACGTACAGCCAGACTGGGATGTGACGGATACCGGCTCCGATGCCTATATCAGGAACAAACCGTCCTCCATGCCCGCATCGGATGTCCCAGCCTGGGCAAAGGCATCTGCAAAGCCTGCATATGCCTGGACAGAGATAGGCAGTAAGCCATCAACCTTCCCGCCATCCTCCCATAGCCATACCAAGAGCCAGATTACGGACATGCCCACGAAGCTGTCACAGTTCACGAACGATTCCGGCTATCTGACTGCTGCGGATGTGGACACCAGCCAGGAGCACACACATGCGAATAAGACGGTACTGGACAAAATCACCCAGGCCATGTTAGATAAGCTGGCGGGGATTGCGGAGGGGGCCAATAAGTATGTGCACCCCACTACGGCAGGGAATAAGCATGTCCCATCCGGCGGGTCCAGCGGGCAGATACTACGATGGAGTGCTGATGGGACTGCGGCGTGGGGGGCGGATGACAATACCACATATGCCGTATTCAAGGCAGCCACCTCAAGCGCCGCTGGCGGGACTGGTCTGGTCCCGGCCCCAGCAGCAGGGGCGCAGACAAAATATTTAAGGGCGGATGGGACCTGGCAGACACCGCCTGATACGAAATATAGCCATCCAAGCAGCGGGGTGACAGCCGGAACCTACCGGAGTGTCACGGTCAATGCGCAGGGCCATGTGACGGCCGGCAGTAATCCGGCGCTGACATGGAATGACCTGAAGGGGGTGTAAGGCATGTATGGGAAGACATTATATGGCCGCAGCCAGTACGCCCAGGAGGGCTCAGGCAGTACTGTCCCGGAGGAGTATTTTGTGGACCTGGCGCGGTATGCACCGCCATTCCTGGCAGAGCTCCGGGAGATGGCGGAGATATACCGGACACAGGGCTATGAGGTAGGGCAGCTACAACATGACCTGGAGGACCTGATTGACCAATGCTATATCGTGACGGCCACCTGGGGGCTGTCCAGGTGGGAGCAGATGCTGGGTGTGGCCACGAACATGTCCCTGACCTATGAGCAGCGCCGGGAAATACTCATGGCAAAACTCCGGGGCCAGGGGACCACAACCCGGAAGATGATAGAGGATACGGCCGTGGCCTTTTCGGGCGGGGAGGTAAAGGTGATTGAGGATAACCCCAATCACTTTTTTATTATCCAGTTTATCGGCATCAAAGGGATCCCCCGGAACATGCAGGCATTTGTCTCCATGTTGGAGGACATAAAGCCAGCGCATCTGGCCTACCGGTTTGAGTACCGATACACCACATGGAACGAACTGAAACCATATATATGGAACCGTCTTGGGGACATGACCTGGGATGACGTAAGGACATTAAAGGAGGCATAGGATATGCAGTTAACACCTAATTATAATCTAAAAAAGCCGGAAGGTACGGATCCGGTTGATATACAGGATTTCAATGACAACGCAGATGTGGTAGACGCAGCGCTGAAAAAGAAGGCGGAATCCTCCGGTGGGGATATATCTGAGATGACGGTAAAGACGCTGGATAACATAACCACAGATTTCCCGGTCCCGGTGGCCGGTGAGAAGCCGAAGACATTCCTGGGGAAGGTCAAGAAATTTTTTGAGGATACCAAGAACTGGATGACGGGGGTCTGCCTGATTGGCAGCATAGTCAACAACTGTGTGACGGATAATGCCAAACTGCCCCTTTCGGCGGCACAGGGTAAGGCTTTGATGGACCTTTATACTGTGCTCAATACCAATTT
>NZ_JAJFEB020000031.1:0-54218 GCF_020709765.2 Clostridium pacaense | reverse complement strand
ACAGCGTAGAGAGTTGGAAGACTTTCATAACTATTTGTGCCGCCATCCGAAGGCGGCGGAATGGAGATTTATATGAAGATACGGATCCTGGTTGACAACAACACACTGATTGACCAATACTATGTAGGGGAACCAGCAGTGTGCCATTACATTGAAATGGACGGCATGCGCATATTATTTGACACAGGATATTCCGATGTGTTCCTTAAGAATGCCAGGGCCATGGACATAGATATGAGGGATATAACACATATTGTGCTGTCCCATGGGCATAACGACCACACGGGCGGCCTTGCCCATGTGTGCGCGGACAGCATGGGAATCCATCATCCACGGCCGGACATCCGGCTGATTGCCCATCCGGGATGCTTTGAACCCAAGGCATTTGACGGGGAGGATATAGGTTCGCCTTGGGGAAGGGATGTGGTTGAAACGTGTTTTGACTATATTCCTGCCGTAAAGCCATGGTTCCTGTCTGAAAACTGTGTGTTCCTGGGGCAGGTCCCCCGGGAAAATGGATTTGAAGGCAGGGATGCAATCGGGGTGAGGAAAACTTGGAACGGCTGGCAGCAGGACATGCTGGAGGACGATTCGGCCCTGGTCTGTAAGGTGGAGGGCGGATTGTTCATCATCACAGGATGTTCCCACAGCGGTATCTGTAATATCGTGGATTATGCGGTCAAAGTGTGCGGGGAATCCAGGATTGTGGGGATTCTGGGCGGATTCCATCTGTTTGATGTGGATAACCGGCTGGAGCAGACCATCCGCCATCTGGAGAGGATGGGGATAAAGACACTTTATCCATGCCACTGTGTATCCCTAAAGGCAAAAATAAAAATGGCAGAAACCCTGAATGTGTCGGAAGCCGGCGTGGGGATGGTAATCATGGAGCAGGATTGAGGGGAATGAATTGTGGAGGGTTATACTGGAAATAATTGTAGGAAGACCGAGCTGAAAAATTTCGGGTTTCCCTGCGTCTTTTTCATATATTCAACTGTCAGACTCCTGTGCAGACAGTATAGGAAATTTTTAAGAATCACTTGAAATCATGATGAAGATTGACTATAATAAAAGTGTAATAAAAAAGGAACAACCACCTCATACAAGAGGTTGGCCTATATCAACGATAGAAAAATCCACCCTCTCAACGGCCAAGTTTACAAGGGTGGTTTTTCTGTACCCGTTTCCGGGATTTAGAAAACGCTACTGACTAATCTTTAAGATTAAGGTCAATAATGCGAGAATGAACATGCCAAAGGCCATTAAATCCTTAAAGTCAAATTTCATCCGCACCACCTCCCATCTTATGTAAAATGGAAGGCCAACACCTTGTTATAACATGATTGTTCCCTATGAAATATTTTACCAGATTATCTTTGGTCTTTCAATAAAGGAATGAATGGGTTCTAAGAAAACAGGGGGGTGAATTGGTGGCTATTATCCTCCGCAATCTCTCTATTAAGATTACACATACTGGCCCAGGATTCCCTCCACCGGAAAAGAGTATCTTTTGAGTCCCAAACTGCTATTATTAGATTAGGGATATTCTGGTATTGATTTTTCAATGTCATCCTTATGGAATAGGTAACTTTTTTGATATCTTGGCTGCCATTGACCATCTTTATCAAGTGAATAGAGGTCTCCTTTTGCTGTCTGTGACTGGTGGATTATGAATTGCAAAGTCGGCGCACATGCCCTGTGAAATAAAATTCTGTTCTATGTATGCCCTTATTAGGGCTGTTTGCTGTTCTAAAGTCAGTTCATGAGGTTAGTCTGTCAAACTTCCGGGTGTCAAAGACCCGTGAAAAAGTTGTAGGAAGACTGTACTGAAAAAATTTCCAGTTGACCTTTTATCGACTTTATGTTATCATCGGTACCATAATATTTTTGAACTTGAAAGCGAGGCGTCTTTTTGTTAATTGTATCTGTTAGTGGAAGATAATGAATCTATGGTGTACAGCAGGTCCGTGCTGCGCAGGTGATGATGTGCCGGGTATTACCCGGATACAAAGTAACCTGTGGGCGTTATTTGCTGTACCATCATCCCTGACAGATGGACATATAGAAGTGTGTGCTGCGGCGTGTGGATGCAGCACCTGGCAGACCTATGTGACGAAACCTGTTGGTGGATGTCCATGGGTTTTTTGTTTTCCATTTTTATTCTCATGAAACGGATTGTAAGGAATAAGCAGAATGGAAAGGAATACAGATACAATGAATCATACATTTGACGCGGTTGCATTTACGGAAATCATAGGACAGCTGGAAGGATACGCCAATTCACCCCAGGCAAAGGAAAAGATAAGGGAACTTCAGCCATATCTGGATGAAGGGGAACTGAAACGGAACATGAGGGACACCACCCAGGCCAGACAGATGCTGGACCTTCTTGGCACGCCTCCCCTTCCTGTCATGGAACAGATTGGCCGCATTGTGGAAAAGGCAGTGCTTGGGGAGCTGCTGCTTCCGGAAGAGATGGAAGAGGTAGGGATGTTCCTGGCAGCCGTCAGGCGGATGCAGGCATATCTGGAACGTGGGAAGATGCATCACATCCCGGCTGCATTTTACAGTGATGATTTATCTCCCCTTACGGAACTGAAGGAGGAGATAGAGCGGTCGGTGCGCCATGGCCGGGTCGACGACCATGCATCCGGCACCCTTTGGGGAATCCGCAAGGAAATCCGCGGCCTGGAGGAAAAGATTAAGGATAAGGCGGAATCCCTGTTAAAAAATAATAAAAAGTATATGTCCGAAGCCTTTGTGGTCACCAGGAACCACAGGCTGTGCCTTCCTGTAAAGAAAGAGTATAAGTCCAGGGTGCCTGGCAGCGTCATAGACAGTTCATCCACAGGGGCCACGGTGTTTATTGAACCGGAAACAGTGGCAAGGCTTCAGGACCAGAGGGAAATCCTGCTGGTGGAGGAGGACTGCGAGGAGAGGAAAATCCTCTACAGCCTGATGGATATGATTGCATCCCAGGAGCCATCCATAAAAGGCAACCTGGAAACCCTGGCAAAGCTGGACTTCATCTTTGCAAAAGGCAAGCTCAGCGCACAGATGGAGGCAAGGGAACCTGCCATCAACACCGAAGGGTGTATCTGCCTGAAGGATGCCAGGCACCCCCTGCTGCCTTCTGAATCCAATGTGCCCCTGCAGTTTGAAATCGGCGGTGAGAAACGCGGAATGATCATAACAGGCCCCAATACAGGCGGCAAGACCGTGGCCATAAAGACCGTGGGACTTTTCACGCTGATGGCCGGATGCGGGCTGCATCTGCCCTGCGCTTACGGCGATGTTGCCATGAGGAACCTGGTGCTCTGCGATATAGGCGACGGGCAGGACCTTGCGGATAACCTGTCAACATTCTCAGCCCATATCACCAATGTGATGGATATACTCCGCAGGGCCACCAGGGACAGCCTGGTAATCCTGGATGAACTTGGCTCCGGCACGGACCCGGCTGAGGGAATGGGGATTGCCATCGCCATACTGGAAGAACTGCGCCTTCGCGGCTGCCTGTACCTGGTGACCACCCATTACCCGGAGGTCAAGTCCTATGCAAGGAAACATGGGGAAATCGTCAGCGCCAGGATGGCGTTTGACAGGGAAAACCTAAGGCCCCTCTACCGCCTGGAGATGGGCAAGTCCGGGGACAGCTGCGCGCTTTATATTGCAAAGCGCCTGGGAATGCCGGGACACATGCTTAAGGTGGCCGCAGGGGAGGCCTATGGGGATATCAAGGAAAGCCTGAAGCAGGAACTGGGGCTGGAACAGAAGGAAGAGGAGGGCATAAAAAGGATCTATGAACCAGGTATCACGGTTATGAAAAAGAGGACGGAGTCCACGGATGTATCCGGGATATTCTCAAGAGGTGACAGCGTAAGCGTGGAACCGGCCGGGGAGCCTGGCATCGTGGTAAAGCCTGCGGACTTAAAGGGAAATGTCCTGGTTCAGGTGAAGAAAGAAAAGCGCCTGGTAAACTACAAGCGCCTGAAACTCAGGGTCAAGGCGGACCGGCTGTATCCGGAGGACTATGATTTCTCCATTATCTTTGACAGCGTGGAGAACCGTAAGGCCAGACATGCCATGGAACGGAAGTTCCAAGCGGGCAGGGAAGTTAAGGTCGAGGAGTATTAATCCGTTCATGATGTGGCGGGGGCCGTGGCTGGCCGGTCCTGCCACATCGGATTTACAAGTAGTTTACTGCATGTAAGTTTTTATAAAGGGCATATATGTAACAGTTTAAACTAGATGGTGGGATTGGGCGCATGAAAAATTCTTGCATGTAATGATAAGAAATGTTACAATATAGATATAAAGAGGAACAACCGCCCACAAGGTGGGTTGACCAGTAAGAAGATAGAAACTCCACCCTGCTACTCGCCAAAGTTTAGGGGTGGTTTTTCTATGTTAAGCTGGTGTACTGGCACGATGACTTCTGGTAAAACTCCGCAGGATATTTTTCTGAGAGTGCAGGTCAAAAAACGGAGGCGTAGCGGGCTACGCTGAGTATTTTTGACCTGTGCTATCAGGAAAATAGACAAGGAGGTTTGCCTGAATGTCATCGTGTCAGTACACTAGTGACAAATCAAATAAATGAATGTCAGTAACGCTAAAATAAACATTCCAAAAGCCATAAGGTCTTTAAAATCGAAATGTTTCATAGACATCACCTCCATCCTATGTAGAATGAAGGTCAACGCCACCCTGCAACACGATTGCTCCCTAAGAAAAGTATATCATATATACAAGAGACGGCAACATATTCTTTTATCAGCAGTCCGTTTCATAGTCTGTATGTGGTAAGCAGTTTCTTGTAAACTGACCTAAAGATTGCTTATAATAACATAGAAAGCCGCATGTCTGCCGATAATGCAGGCAGAAGGGATACCGACCAGGACCGGCCGGCATTGCAGATCAGGGATTGCTGCTGTGGGTAAGGAAATGTGGGACAGCCAAAATGAAAGGTACGGAGTAACATATCATGAAGACACTGGGGACAAAGCGCATTGATGTAAAAAAACATAACAGGGGACAGATCTTAAAACTGATTGCCACCGGGACCTGCAACAACCGTGTGGAACTGGTGGCCCACATGGGCATGACCAAGATGGCCATAACCAATATGGTGTCGGAGCTGGCGGATAAGGGACTTGTAAAAGAGGGCGGTGTGGACCAGTGCGATGGTGTGGGCCGCAATCCCATCAGCCTGAGGATACCGGAGGGCGCGCCGAAAACCATTGGGATCCTGATCCTCAGGGACCGGTGTGAGGCCGTGCTCTGTGATTTTTATCTGAATGTGCAGTACAGGAAGACGGTCATGCTGCAGCAGCCGGATAAAAGGGAACTGATATCCATCATTTACGCCCTGACAGATGCCATGCTCGGATATGAAAAGAATATTTTGGGGATTGGGATTGCCAGTATCGGTCCCATTGATTTTGACCGGGGCATGATACTGAACCCGCCCTACTTTTACGGTATCCATGACATACCGGTGGCCAGCCTTTTGGAGGACAGGTATTCCCTTCCCGTGTTCATGGACCATGACAACCAGAGCGCGGCCCTGGCAGAACTTCTCTATGGGAATGGAAAGAACAGGGACAGCTTCATGCTTTTAGGCATGGCAAGGGGCGTGGGCTGCGGTATTGTAAAAAACGGGGCATTGTATGTGGATTCCAGGAAACTGGCGCCCGAGGTTGGCCATGTGAGCATTGACTACAGGGGAAAGAAGTGTATCTGCGGAAACCGCGGCTGCCTGGAACTGTATGTTAACACGGATGAAATCCTGGGCCGCCTGAGGAAAGCAACGGGCCAGTCCTTAAGCTTTGCCGGATTCTGCCATATGAAGGAAACGGACCGGATGTGCGAGATATTCGAGGATGTGACGGAAAAGATAACTTCCGCGCTGGTGAGTACCGTAAACCTGCTGAACCTGGACCTGGTCCTGCTTGGATATGATGGGGTCCATCTGCCTGAAAAGTATGTGAAACAGCTGGAGGATGGGATCAATGAATTGAAATTCGCCAGGGACAGGAGCAGGACCGGGGTAAAAAGGGCGTATTTCGGGGAAGATTCACAGCTGTTGGGAGCTGTCTGTAATGTGCTGAATCAGGTGTATGAGGGGAATATATTGTTGGATTAGGGAATGGATTTTCAAATATATTTAAGGGTGTGCCAGGAGGTAAGCGGATGCCGGGCACGCCCTTTTTGTTGTCTTACAGCCTTTTAGACATCTTGCCATATGTATATCATGCACAAAAATAAACCGGAATTAATATGTAAATTATACAATATTTAATTAGTATATTGACTTTACTAATTAAAGGGCTTATGATGGAAATAAAGTAAGGAAAGGGAGATGATGCTGTGGATATCATTACGATTGGGGAGATGGTCATTGACTTTATCCCGGGAACAGAGGAGGGCAGCTATATCCGCAATCCAGGGGGCGCGCCGGCCAATGTGGCTATTGCAGCGGCCAGGAACGGGCTGTCCGCCGGAATCTTCTGCAAGGTGGGGGACGATGATTTTGGCCGTTTCCTGATACAGACCCTGGAAGACAATCAGGTGACGCCCCTCAGCCCGCAACTGTGCAGGGAGGCGGTGACCACCATGGCCTTTGTATCGCTCTCGCCAGGCGGGGAACGGAGCTTCACCTTTGCCAGGAAGCCGGGGGCGGATATGTTCCTGCGCGTATCGGATATCCGGGATGAGTACCTTGCAGGCTGCAAGGTCATTCATGGGGGCTCCTGTTCCCTGTCAAAGGGGGAGGCCAGGGCCGCAACCATCCATACGCTGAAACGGGGACATGAGATGGGGAAGATGGTGAGCTTTGACGTGAATTACAGAAACCTGATGTGGGACGATGACAGACAGGCGGCCGCGGACACCGTCATGGGCATACTTCCCTACATCGACCTCCTAAAAATATCGGAGGAAGAGGCAGACATGATTGGAGGGCGGGAAAACATACACCGGGTCATGAAGCAGAACCAGGTCGCGGTGGTGATTGAAACCCTGGGGGCAGAAGGGGCCGAGTGCTTTTTCGCAGGAAGTTCCTTTGTGGTAAAGGGACGCAGGGCAAGCGCCATTGTGGACACAACAGGAGCAGGGGATGCGTTCTGGGGAGGCTTCCTTTCCAGGCTGCTGATAAAAGGCGCTGACCGTACAGGGATATTTACAAGGGAAATCCTGGAGGACGCCATGAGGTACGGCAATGTAAGCGGTTCCCTGTGCATCCAGTCCAAGGGGGCCATTGCATCCCTTCCCACCAGGGCGGAGATTGAACTGTATTTGGAGGAGGACAGATGAGCAAAGAAATATGGAACCACTCCTGCATTATTTCACCATCCCTGATCTGCCTGGATCTGTGCAACCTTGAGCAGCAGGCCAAACTGGTGGAGGAAAGCGGCATCCAGATGCTGCATGTGGACATTCTGGATGGACATTTCAGCCCAAGCATGCCTCTGGGGCTGGAGACGGTAAAGCAGCTGCGCAAGAAGACGGACCTGGAATTTGAGGCCCATGTCATGACGTCCGATCCCCAATATTTCATTGATGAGCTGTTGGAATGCGGCGTTTCACAGATTGTGTTCCACATCGAGACAGCGGACCATGTGGACGGGCTGTTAAACTACATCCATGGAAAGGGTGTGCGGGCCGGTGTGGCCCTGAAGCCGGGAACCCCCCTGACCGTCCTTGATTATGTCCTGGATAAATGTGACGCTGTCCTGCTGATGTTGATCAATCCCGGCTTTGCCCAGTGCGCCGGGGAGGCACAGGTATCCTACGGGGACCGTAAGATCAGGGACTTGAGGAAGATGATAGACCACAGGGGACTGGATACCAGGATCATCCTGGACGGCAGGATTTCCCCCAAGAACATAGAGGATTACGGCAGGGGGATTGCCAATATATTCGTGGCGGGAAGCACCTGTATCAAGAAGGAGGATCTGGCGGGAAGCCTGAAAGCGGTCAATGACCTGGCACAAACCCTGAATGAGGATTCTAAGGAGTGATGAGATGGGATATTACAGCGATGAGTACAGGAATACATATACAACTGTTTTAAAGGAACTGGATACGGCCCTCGGCAGTGTGGACCCGTCGGCCGTGGAGGCGCTGGCGGATGCGGTGCTGGATGCGGACCAGGTGTTTTTCGTGGGTGTGGGAAGGGTGCTTCTGTCCCTGCAGGCCATTGCAAAACGTCTGGCGCATCTGGGAATCCGTACCCACTATGTGGGGGAAATCACGGAACCGGCCATCACGGGCAATGACCTGTTGATTGTGGGCTCGGGCAGCGGCTCCACCCTGTTTCCCCTGGGGATTGCCAAAAAGGCAAAGGCGGCAGGGGCCAGGGTGGTGCACATCGGCTCCAATCCAGGCAGTGAGATGAAGGACGTGGCTGAATTCATGGTGCGTATTCCTGTGCGGACCAAGAATTACCTGGAAGACGAGATTGATTCCGTACAGCCCATGACCTCGCTTTTTGAGCAGGGCCTCCTGATACTGGGGGATACCATTGCCAAGATGATTATTGATAAAAAGCAGATTGACATGAAGAGCCTGTGGAAATATCACGCAAATCTGGAGTAGAGGAAACAGAAGGAAAGGAAACAGAAGGAAAGAATCCAATGTAAAGAAAACTGGGGTGCATAAAATGAAAAAGGATTGGATGAAATACGCCGGCAGCATGCAGCAGCTGGCTTATGTAAGGCCGGTGGCATACAAAGAGGGGCGTGCAAAGAACATGAATGCCTGGGAAATCAAATCCGGCCACATGGCCTTCCACGTGATGGCGGATAAATGCCTGGATATATCGGATTTATCGTATAAGGGCATGAACATGTCATTTATGGCAAAGCCCGGGCTGATGGGACGGGGCCATTATGACACCAATGGACAGGAAGCCCAGAGAAGCATCATGGGCGGACTTCTTTTCACCTGCGGCCTGGAAACAATCTGCGCGCCCTGCAATGTGGATGGCAGGGATTACCCCATGCACGGCAGGATGAGGACGACGCCTGCTGAACATACGGGGGCGGACGCCTTCTTTGACGGGGATGAGTATGTGATCTCTGTGAAGGGGGAGATGCGGGAGGCTGAACTGTTCGGTGAGAACATGGTCCTTAGAAGGACCATAGAGACAAGGCTGGGTTCCAACTCCATCCTGGTTACGGATGAGATTGAGAACCAGGCATTCCGTCCGGAACCCCTGATGCTGCTCTATCACTGCAACATGGGATATCCCTTTTTAGATGAAACCTGCGAGCTGGTGCTGCCGGTTAAAAAGGTGTCTGGAAGGGAAGCATTTGCAGAACAGCATGTGGACAGATGGAACTGGATGGATGAACCGAAACCAAATGAACCGGAATACGTTTTCCTCCATGACATGGCTGAGGATGAATCGGGCAATACCATGGCCATGGTGGTGAACCATGGCAGGGAACTGGCCTTTTGCCTGGAATTCAACCGTAAGAACCTGCCTTACTTCATGGAATGGAAGTCCATGGCTTCCGGGGATTATGCCCTTGGGCTGGAACCCTCCAACTCCAGCGTGTACGGCAAGCCGTATCATATCAGCCAGGATAAGGTCCATTACCTGCAGCCCTTTGAGAAGGAAGTGAACCAGATCCGGTTCACGGTGCTGGAGGGTGAGGAAGCAATCGGGAACTGCCGGGAACGGATGAATAAAATAAAAGGAGAATCATAATGAAACGATCAGAAATCAACGCAGTCATTAAAAAGTTTGAGGCCCTGATGAAGGAGCACTGTTTTGAGCTTCCTCCTTTCCTGGGTTTTACGCCGGAGGAGTGGCAGGACAAGGGACATGAGTATGATGAGATACGGGATAACATGCTGGGATGGGATGTGACGGATTACGGCGAGGGGGATTTTGACAAGCTGGGCCTTGCGCTGATTACCATCCGCAACGGTAATGTACATAACCCGAAGTATCAGAAACCCTATGCAGAGAAAATCATCATGTGTGACAGCGGGCAGGTATCCCCCATGCATTTCCACTGGGGCAAGATGGAGGACATCATCAACCGCGGCGGCAATGACATTGAATTTACCCTTTATAACGCGGACAAGGAGACGGAACAGCTGGCTGACACGGACGTGGTGATCTGCCAGGACGGACGCCGGTACACCATGCCCGCCGGAACCAAGGTAATCCTGCACCCAGGTGAAAGCCTGACCCTGTATCCGTACCTGTACCACGAGTTCATCATACCCGAAGGCGGCCCTGTGCTGATTGGGGAAGTATCCATGTGCAATGATGACAATACGGACAACCGTTTCCTGAACCCGCTGGGAAGATTCCCAACCATAGAAGAAGATGAGGCGCCTTACAGGCTGCTCTGTAACGAGTACCCGCCGGCAAAGGATTGATCATAATCCGCCCGGGGGACCGTTAAGGGGTGGAAATGCCGCAGGCGGGGAACCTGCGGCATCTGCATCATTCCAGTAAGTTTCTTGCTGCGGCAATCACAGCGGCTGCATCCATACCGAACCGGTTGAGCAGGTAATCCGCCGTGCCCACCTCCCCGGCCCTGTCCGGGGCGCCCAGGCGCCTGAAGGGGATGCTGATTCCTTCCTCTGCAATCACTTCTGCCACCGCGGAGCCAAGACCGTTATAGATATTGTGGTTTTCAAGGGTGATGACCGCCCTTGTCCCTGCAGCGGCCTTTATGACCGCCTCCCTGTCAAGGGGCTTGATGGTGAACATGTCCATGATTTGGGCCTGGATGCCCTCTGCCTCTAACGCTTCTGCGGCTTTTAAGGCTTCCTTGATGCAGATGGTGCCGCATGTGATGATGGACAGATCCTTCCCTTCCCTCAGTATGGATGCCTTCCCGAGCCGGAAGTCAGTGCCTTCTTCATAGAACTGGTCCTTTGTCTTGCGCATGAGGCGGATATAGAAAATCCCTCTCTGGCTGACGGTCTGGGTGATGACGGAGCGCAGCTGCACCGGGTCGCATGGTTCCAGGATGACGGTTCCGGGAAGCGAACGCAGGATACCGATGTCCTCCAGGCTGATATGTGTACCGCCGTTTGGCCCGGCTGAGATGCCGGGATCGCTGCCCACGATACGCACGTTCTGGCGCGCATAGACGCCGGACATGAAAATCTGGTCCGCAATGCGGCGGCTTGCAAATGCGCCAAAGGAGTGGACAAAGGGGATGAAGCCTTCCTCGGAAAGGCCGGCCGCCACGCCGAACATATTGGCTTCCTGGATCCCGCAGTTAATGACCTTATCCGGGTATGCTGCTTTGAATCTGTTCATGCCGGAGGATGCCATCAGGTCGGCGTCCAGCCAGAGAATCCGGTCATTGGTCCCTTCAAGCTCAATCAGTGTGTCTGCCAGGGCAGTCCTCATATCGGTTGCATATTGTTTCATGGGTTTACAGCTCCTTTCCTGCGAATTCCTGCTGGGCTTCTGCCATCATTTCGTCCGTTATGGCGATGTGGTGGATGCCTGTTTTTCCTTCCGTTACGCTCCAGCCCTTCCCTTTGACCGTATTAAGGACAATGCATTTGGGAAGGCCGTTCCTGGAAGCCAGGGCATTCCTGGAAGCTGTCGCTATGGCGTCCACATCATGTCCGTCAATGGTAACTGCTTCAAAACCAAATGCTTTAAACAGGGTTTCAATGTTCCCCAGATCACAGATGCCGTCAGTATAGCCATCCAGCTGCTGGTGGTTCCAGTCAACAAACGTTATGAGATTATCAAGCTTGTGCTGTTTTGCAAACATGGCCATCTCCCAGACCTGGCCTTCATTCAGTTCCCCATCGCCCAGAATCAGGAATACATTGCCCTTCCTGTCCAGCATCTTCTTGCCAAGGGCCATGCCGGCCGCGGTGGAGGCGCCCTGTCCAAGGGAGCCGGTTGTCATATCGATTCCCACGGTTTTGTTCATGTCACAGTGGCTGGGAAGATGGGTGCCGTTCCGGTTCAGGGTCATAAGCTCTTTTTCCGGGAAAAAACCGGAGAGGGCAAGGGCGCTGTAGAGGACCGGCCCGCAGTGTCCTTTTGAAAGCACCACCTTGTCACGTTCTTCCCAGTGCGGGTTTTGTGGGTCATAATCCATGACGCTCCCATACAGGACAGCCATGAGTTCACACAGGGATAATACGCCGCCCACATGTCCGCCTTTACTTGCGTACATGGATTTGATGGAGCTGAACCGGATGCGGTCGGCAAGTTTTTGCAGACCGGCAGAAGTTTGATAACTGGTAATCATTCATACACCCTCCTTGTTGTGTGGAATATTGTTGCAATGCTTTCCCACGATCCTCTATGTCGTGGACGTCCATTAAAAAGGCAATCCTACTTTAGATGTTAGCAGAAAATAGATTTTTGTCAAGAAAAAACAACAGCAAACAACAACAAACAACAATGATAAAAAACAGTATCAATATAAAATAATAAAAAGTGAGAATTACATATTGCAATATATTGTGCTTTTTGCTATAATTACTTTCGTAAAGGGTGATGATAATGGACAAAATGACTACAGGTGTTTCAAATAAAAGCTTATTCGCCGAAGAACGCCAACGAAAGATAATTGAAACCATCAATGCCAACGGGAAGGCAGTGGTGCCGGTGCTGTGTGAGATGTTCGGGGTTTCCTCCTCAACCATAAGGAATGACCTGAAACAGCTGGAGAGCAAGAAGCTGATTACCAGGACACATGGAGGCGCCATCAGGAATTCCAAGATGGGACGGGAACTGTCCCCCACGGACAAAGAGACACAGATGATGCCTCAGAAAAAGGCAATTGCCAGGGCTGCCCTGGAGCTGATTGATGACGGCGACATTATTGCGGTAACCACAGGGACAACCACATTTGAGCTGGTGAAGCTGCTTCCGGAGAAGAAGAACCTGACCGTGGTGGTCAACGATATCCGCAACGCGGTATGGCTGGAAGACCATACGGATTTCAATGTTTATATACTGGGCGGGCTGGTCAGGAGGGGATACCACTATACCACGCTGCCCACCAGGAATGAATTCCTGGGCATGATTAACATTGACAAGGGATTTTTCTCCTGCAACGGCTTCAGTGTCGAGCGGGGGATTACAGCACCTGATTTCGAGACAGCTAAAAGCGTGCGTGAAATCCTGGATGTGTGCTGCGCATCCTATCTCATGAGTGACAGCAGCAAGCTGGGTACGGTTACATTTGCACAGATAGCGGACCTTGGATATATAAACGGACTGATAGTGGACACGGAGATTGAGAAGGAAGATTTTGATTCCATTGTAACCATGACAGATATCATCCTGGCTGAATAAGAGGAGGTTTCCTATGAAGATTACAGGGCTGGACCATATAACGGTTAATGTCAGGGACCTGGACCGTTCCAAGGCGTTCTACGGGGATGTGCTGGGACTAAAGGAAGCCGGATCTGTCCATATGGGGGACCATACGCTTACATATTATGAGCTGCCCCAGGGCGTGCGGCTGGAACTGATTGATTATGAAGCCAAGGAAGAGCCGAAGGACATAAAGGAGACGGACACCGGTACCTACAGGCATTTCTGCCTGGTGGCAGAACAGCTGGACGAGGTGTACGGCACCTGCAGGGAGAAGGGGGTATATGTGAGGAAGGCCCCGTCCTATGTGGAACAGCTGGGATGCAGCACCATGCTGGTTACGGATCCCAACGGTGTTGAGATTGAAATCATACAAAGGTGATGGATATGGGATATTTAGCTGGAATTGATCTTGGGACGTCAAGTGTCAAGGTACTGGTCATGGACCCGGACGGCAGGACATTGGCGGTAAGCAGCAGGGGATATGACGTGATGACCCCGAAGATGTCCTACGCGGAGCAGGAGCCGCAGGTGTGGTGGGACTGCACGGTAATGGCCATCCGGGAAGCCATGGAAAAGTCCGGGATAAAGCCGGAAGAACTGGACGGCATCGGGCTTTCCGGCCAGATGCACGGACTGGTGGCATTTGACAGGGATAATGAACCGGTCATGCCTGCCATCATATGGATGGACCAGCGCTCGGCAGAAGAGACGGCCCGGATAAAAGAACTGGCAGGCGGGCTTCTGGACACGGAACTTCTTAACCAGCCCGGGGCCGGCATGATGATATGCTCCCTTCTCTGGCTGAAGAGGCACCGGCCGGATACATATGACCGGATAGAACATGTGATGCTTCCCAAGGATTACATACGGTACAGGCTGACGGGAACCATTGGTTCCGACTATTCGGACGCATGCGCCACGCTGGCATTTTCCGTCAAGGGCAGAAGCTGGTGCATGGAACTGATTAAACGGGCAGGGCTTAAGGAGGATATCTGGCCCGCGGTGGGGGAAAGCTCCCAGGTGGCGGGCCATGTATGGGCAGAAGCGGCTGCACGGACCGGACTGTCAGAACATACCAGGGTGGTATACGGGGCAGGCGATTCCTCTGCCCAGCTTACTGGGAACGGAGTGATAGAAGAAGGAATCATGGCCTGCAACATCGGCACGGCGTCACAGCTTGCGGCTGTGGTGGACCGTCCTTTATATGATACGCAGATGCGCCTGCAGACATGGTGCCATACCGTGGCGGACCGCTGGTATGTCCAGGGCGGGGCGCTGAATGGCGGAAGCACCTTGAGCTGGCTTAAGAAGAAGGTGCTGAGGGATGACCGTCCCTATCGGGAACTGGACGCAGAGGCAGGACAGGTGCCTGCCGGGGCAGAGGGACTTTTATTCATCCCGTATCTGGCAGGCGAGCGCACGCCGTTCATGGACCCATATGCCAAAGGGGTTTACTTTGGGATGGGCATGAAACATGAACAGGCCCACATGATCCGGGCAACCATGGAAGGCGTGATATTCAATCTGAAGGAATGCGCGCTGGTGCTGGATGAGATGGGAATCCAAAGGAGGAAGATGATTGCCTCCGGCGGGGCGGCCAAAGGGGTTACATGGAAGCAGATACAGGCGGATATCCTGGAGATGCCTGTATATACCACAAAGACAGAAGAAGAGGCCTGCCAGGGGGCTGCCATACTCGCAGCTGTGGGCTGCGGTATGTACCGGGATATCAAGGAGGCGTGCAGCCGGATTGTAAAAATCAATGACTGCCCCGTGGAACCGGTGATGGAGCATGTGAAGCGCTACAGGGAGCAGCAGGAGCTGTTCCGGGAGCTTTACCTGAAGGTGAAGGATCTGTATCCAAGGCTAAAGACAGAGTAAGGCGCAGGATGCATAAGATCCACGCAGTAAGGGTTTTGCACGTCACAGGTTATCACAGGACAGTAATTGGACAGAGGGAAAACGACATCGCAGAGGGGACAGATAAATGGAAAAAGTGGCAAATGCATTATATATCCAATCAGGAGGACCCACGGCAGTCATCAATACATCTGCCTACGGTGTGATTGATGAATGCAGGAGGCATCCGGAAATAAACAGGATTTACGCATCCGAACACGGGGTCGTGGGATTGATTGAGCGGAGGTTATTTGATATTACAGATGAGATGGCGGGCGAGAAACTGCTGCCCTCCACCCCATCCATGATATTTGGCTCCTGCAGGTATGAGATTGACGAGGATGACCCGCTGCAGACGGATTACAGGAAGATACTGAAAAACCTTAAATCCCTGGATATCCGGTATATATTCATAAACGGGGGCAATGGTTCGGTAAGGGCCGGGCTGAGGCTGGGCCGTTTTCTGGAATCACAGGCTTATGATTTCCGGCTGATGGTCGTGCCTAAGACAGTGGACAATGACATTTCCTGCATTGACCACGCGCCTGGATTTCCTTCGGCGGCAAGGCATGTGGCGGTTACGGTTTCGGAACTGGCCAGGGACATGATGACATATGACACGGAGCTTATCATGTTCACGGAGGTCATGGGACGCAATACCGGTTTTCTGGCAGCTGCATCCATGGCAGCCAAAAGGATTGATCTGGGGCCGGATCTGATTTATGTTCCGGAAGTGGTGTTTGACCAGAAGAAGTTCATAGGGGATATAAGGCGTGTCCTGGAGAAGAAAGGGAAATGCTTTGCAGTGGTTGCGGAAGGCGTGAAGACAGCGGACGGCAGGTTCCTGTTTGAAGACATTTCCGTGAACCGGGGCATGGACATGCAGAAGAATATGGGCGGGATCACCCCGTACCTGAACCAATTGTTAAGGGATAATTTTGAATGTAAGATCAGGGGCATTGACCTGGGGCTGATGCAGAGATGCGGCGCCCATGATGCGTCGGATATAGACAGGGAAGAGGCGGAAGAACTGGGAAGAAGGGCCGTAAGGGCGGCTGTGGCGGGGGAGTCCCTTAAGATGGTGACGCTCAGGCGGGTTCCCGGCCCGCAGTACCAGGCAGAATATGACCTGGCTGCCCTTGAAGAGGTGGCAAAGGAAGACAACTGCCTCCCCATGTCCTATGTGAATGAGGAAAAGGATTACATCAGGGAAGGCTTTTATGATTATATCATGCCGCTTATCGGGGAGCTTCCAAGGTACACGGTATTGAACAAACGCTATATCTAACAGATTATTACAACATGGAGGTGGCAGACATGTATCACTATTCAGAACTTGGACAGGTAAACACCAGGGAAATGTTTAAGAAGGCATATGATGAAGGTTATGCGGTACCGGCATTTAACTTCGTATCCATTGAACAGTTCAATGGAATCATGGACGCTGTGATTGAGAAACGTTCCCCTGTCATCCTGCTGGCGTCCCCTAACCTGCATAAGCAGCTGGGATATGAGATGCTTGCAAGGATCGTGCAGTCCGGGACGGACCGTATCAGGAACCAGGGGCTTGACATTCCCGTGGCCCTGCACCTGGATCACGGCATGACATTTGCGCAGTGCGTGGATGCGGTGGAATTTGGATTTTCTTCTATTATGATAGATGGCAGCGCCCTTCCTTTTAAGGATAATGTTGCCCTTACGAAAAAGACCGTGGAATATGCCCACCGGCATGGGGTGACGGTGGAAGCTGAACTGGGAGTCCTTTCCGGCGCGGAAGAGGGCGGTGACGTGGGCCATCACGAAAGCCTGTACACGGATCCGGGGATGGTGGAGGAATTTGCAAAGGAGACAGGATGCGACAGCCTGGCAATCTCCATAGGCACCTGCCATGGCCTGGTGAAGATCAAGGCGAATCCGGACGGTACGCTCCCGGAACTGAGATACGATATCCTGGAGGACGTGATGCGCAGGGTGCCGGGATTCCCCATTGTGCTCCACGGCGCATCTACCATAGAGCCGCGGTTCGTGGACATGATCAATGCCTACGGAGGACATATTGAAGCCGTGGCCGGCATACCGGAAGAGCAGGTGACCAAGGCGGCCAGGATGGGGGTGTGCAAGGTTAACATCGCTACCGACGGCTGGATCAGCGCACTGGCCAATACAAGGAAGATCCTGGCAGAGAACCCGGGGGCAATTGACAGCAGGGTATTCACATTGAAGAACCGCGGCCTGTTAAAGGAAATCTATCTCCATAAGATTGATGTGATGGGCAGCGCATACAAGGCATGACGACAGGGATGATGGACGTGGAACATTTATACTTATCAATGGAAATCGGGGGGACCAATCTCAGGTATGGGGTTCTTGATGGGACATTCCGGGTGCTGGACTTTAAAAAGGAACCCAGCAGGCGCCTCTCAGACGCAGTGGACAAAGGGGGGTATATTGAAGGGCTTGTAAGGCCCTATATAGAGCGGTATGGGAAAGAAAATTTTCTGTGCATGGCCTTGTCGCTGGCTTCGCTGATGAACAGGGAACGCACGGTTAATTACAATTCGCCGAACATAAAGGGATTTAACAACATTTCCCTGGTGGACATCCTTACTGAAAGGACAGGGCTTCCGGTCTATATGGAGAGGGATGTGAACACGGCCCTTCTCTATGAGATATGGAAGGGACATATTGATACGCGGGGAATCATCATCGGTATATTCATCGGCACGGGACTTGGCAATTCCATGTGCATTGACGGAAAAATCTATATCGGGAATACAGGCTCGGCCTGTGAACTGGGACACATACCGGTCCTGGGATTTACGGACAGCTGCGGCTGCGGCAAGAATGGCTGTATTGAGCTGAAAGCCAGCGGCAGGACGCTCCATCTTCTGGCAGAGGAGAAATACCACTGTCCCGTGTCGGAGATTTTTGAGCGGTATGGGGAAGAAAAGGACGTTAAGGATGTGGTCCATGCCTGCGCCATAGCTGCTGCAACGGAGATTACCATACTGGATCCTGGTTGTGTGGTATTGGGCGGCGGCGTGGTGGATATGAAAGGGTTTCCCATGGAGTACTTCGAACAGACCGTAAAGGAAAACCTGAGGATTCCCTATCCAAGGGATTCGGTACGCTTCATCAGGGCGTTGGGGGATCCTGAGTCGGGTATTACCGGGGCTGCCATCAACGCGGCGGCCAGAATGGGGCAAAGGGTGTAATGAATACTGGATGCTGATGAAAGACGGCATTTACGTATAAAAACTATTTAAAAGTAGAAGGAGGAAGTAACATGAAAAAGAGAATGATCGCAGCATTAATGGCAACCGCACTGACTGTATCCGCATTGGCTGGCTGTTCCAGCAAACCGGCGGAGTCCGCAGCAGCACCGGCTGAAACCACGGCAGCAGCAACTGAGGCGGCAACCGAAGCAGCCAAAGAAAGCGCTGGGACTGAGGCGGCAACTGAAGCAGCAGCTCCGGCAGGAGAGGGTTCTGACTACCATCTGGCTATCTGCATCCATTCCATGGACAACGAGTACTGGGCACAGGAAGCAGAGGGCGCCAAGCTTGCAGCAGCATCCTACGGCGTATCGGCAGATGTCCTTACCTGTGACAGCGACGACAACAAGCAGCTGCAGGGAATCAAGGACTACATTGCACAGTACGGTGACAAGGCTGTCTTTGTAGTTGACCCGTCATCCACAGCCAACACAGCCAACATCGCAGAGCTGTGCGAGGAGTCCGGAAACTACGTGGCAATCCTGGCACACAGGGCAGACGGCCTGTATCCAAAGGATTATCCACATTTCGTAGCAAGCCTTATGCTGGATGATATCGCAATCGGCAAGGCAACTGCAAAGGCCCTGTTCGAGTCCATTGGCGGCGAGGGACAGGTTGCTGAACTGCAGGGACTGTTAGGTGATGACTCTGCAACCAACAGGCACAAAGCATTTGAGGAAGCCCTGAAGGATTATCCGAACATCGAAGTGGTTGACAGCCAGACAGCAAGCTGGAGCCAGTCCGAGGCAATGACCCTGACAGAGAACTGGCTGGTTAAATATCCTGATTTAAAGGGTGTTTATTCTGCAAACGACACCATGGCCCTTGGCGCTGTTGAAGCCCTCAAGAACAAGGGACTGAACGGAAAAATCATGGTCAGCGGCTGTGACGGTATCGAGGCGGCCCTGAACGCTGTTAATGACGGCGACATGGTAATCACCAATGCGAACAACGGATACATGATTGCCGGCTACGGCGCATCCTACGCAATCCAGGCAGCCCTGGGCAAATTAGACCCAACCACCATTCCTGACAATGAGCGCCTGATTTTCTGTAAGACAACACTGGTTACAAAAGACAATGCAAATGATATCATTGACAAGTTCATTAAGACCAAGAATCCTGGCTATGACTACAATGACCTGTCATTCTGTATTGACAAATACCAGGAATAATCAGTATCAAGTAGGTAACTGTGAAGTGGGCTTGCCTGAGGGCAGACCCACTTCCTTTAAAAGGGGAATATTGTTCCATAATGACTATGTATATAAGGGGATAATATAATGAAGAATAAATGGGAAGAATCTTTAGCTGCTTTATCCGTGGGCCAGCAGTTTGCTTACAAGGTCAAGGATGACGCAAGGAAAGATAAGATTAGAAGATATGCACCACTGATTCTGTTAGTTATCATGACTATGATAGGAGCAGTTTCCCAGAAGGATTTCTTTACTTGGGGAAATGTGGTCAACATCATGTACCAGATGTCAATCCCTCTTGTAATCTCCGTCGGCCTGACCTATGTGCTGCTGCTGGGCAGCATCGATCTTTCCATTGAAGGGGTCATGGGATTTGCAGGATCATTTGTGGCATTTTTGGTTGTAAACAACTCAAACAGCAATGATTTTGGTATATTAGGTATCTTGTTCGTTATTCTCATCAGTACGTTTATCGGGGCTATAACAGGTATCATCCATGTAAAAGCAAGAATCGCGACATTCATTGTCACATATGCGGTGGGAAGCATCATGACCGGCGTGGCTGTGCTGGTTTACCAGGGCACGCCCATCCAGGTCAAGGATGAACTTTTTGTCGTGCTGTCACAGGGGAAATTCATCGGTATTCCCTACATAACCATCATCGCATTTGCCATCTTCATTATCGGTGCGCTGATTCTCAATTATACGGCCTTCGGAAGGGCTGTGTATGCAATTGGCGACAATGAGACAGCGGCAGCGTCCACGGGAATCAATATCGGTCTTACGAAAATAAAGGTTTTTGCCTTATGCGGATGTACGGCGGGTATGGCAGGCATACTGCAGTGCATACGTCTTAAATTAGGACAATCCAGCATCGGTCTGAATCAGATGTTCCCAGTTGTAACGGCTATCGTCATTGGCGGTGGTTCACTGGCCGGCGGCAAAGGAGGCGCACTGTCCGCCTTTGTCGGAGTTTTGATATATACAGAGCTTGCCAACTGGCTGACCCTGATGGGTGTGGACCCATACGTAAAAAAGGTCATCCAGGGCGTGATCATCATTGTTGCAGTTACCCTTACCATCAACCGTAACCGCAAGACCATATCAAAGTAAGGAGGGGGACACATGGGCGATCTGTTATTCGAAGCAAAAGGCGTTGGAAAGACATATGGAGCCAATACCGTTCTCCGCGATATCGATATGAAGGTCTACAGCGGAGAGGTAATTGGGTTAATCGGTGAAAACGGAGCAGGCAAATCCACGCTGATGAAGTTAATCAGCGGTGTTGAAAAACCTTCCATGGGAGAGATGTTCCTGCAGGGGAAACCCTATTCGGCCAGTTCCATCCTGGATGCCAACCACCAGGGAATCGGCATGGTGTTCCAGGAGCAGTCCCTGGTAGGGAACCTTACCATTGCCCAGAACATATACCTGGGCAGGGAAAAGGGCTATTCCAGGTGCGGGTTCGTCAACTGGAATAAGATGAACCAGGACGCTAAGAAGGCCCTGGGACGGATTGACATGGACCTGGACCCGTCCAGGAAGGTAAGGGACATTGACTTTGCGGCCCGCCAGATGGTGGAAATCGCAAAGGTGCTGGACGTGGTGACGGAAGCGGCAAACGGACATGCAATCATCCTTCTGGATGAGCCAACCACGGTCCTGTCCGACGAGGAAATTAAAAAGCTGTTTGTCCAGGTAAGGAATATGAAGGAACAGGGCAATGCGGTCATCTTCATCTCACACCGCCTGGATGAGGTTCTGGAAATCACGGACCGGATTTATGTGTTCAAGGACGGGGAGGAGACAGCCGTCATGCCCACCAAGGGTGCGGATGTGAACCTTCTCTATGAGAAGATGGTGGGAAGGACCACCACGGGCGAGTTCTATGTGGAGCACAAGCAGACCGTGCCCACGGACGAGGTGATCCTGGAGGTGAATGACTTAAGCCTGTTCGGCGCATTTAACCATGTAAGCTTTGACCTGAAAAAGGGAGAGGTGCTGGGGCTTTGCGGGGTGGAAGGCTCGGGCAAGGAAGATATCTGCGCGGTCCTGGTAGGCGATGCCGCGCCCACAGCCGGCACGATTAAGGTAAAAGGCCGGGAATGTACCTTCCCCAACCCCTGCGCGGCCAGGAAGAAAGGAATCCTGTCCGTTCCCAAGGAACGAAGGGATGAGGGGATGATCGGCCTGCTGTCCATCGAGGACAACATCATTGTCTCACACATGGATGAGCTGTCAAACCACAGTTTCCTGTCAGCTAAGAAAATGCACCAGGTGGCTGAAAACTGGGTTAAGAAAGCAGGTGTGAAATGCTTCTCCATTGCGGAGCGTATTAACCAGTTATCAGGCGGCAACGCGCAGAAGGTGATATTTGCCAGGGCCCTTGAAAGCGGGTGTGAGATACTGATCCTAAACCATCCCACAAGAGGCGTTGATGTCGGCTCCAAGGAAGAGATATATGATCTGGTCAGGGATATGACTGCTGAAGGCCATTCCATCATATTGCTGGGGGATACACTGGATGAGTGCATCGGCCTGTCCAGCAGGATCATTGTTCTCAGGGACGGACTTATCAGGGGAAGCTTTGAGTGTCCGGTTGGCAACAAGCCGCTTCAGCTGGATATTGTCCAGCAAATGATGTAGGAGGGTACATATCATGGCTAATAAAAAGAAAAGCTTTAGTATATCTGATTATTCAAAGTACATGTGCCTCATAAGCATTGTGTTGGTATTTGGCATATTCAGCATTGTGATACCGAATTTCATCGGCGCCTACAGCCTGCAGAATATGATGATTGAGGCAGCGCCCCTGCTTCTCATGGCCGGAGGCCTCTCCTTTGTCATCTACACAGGAGGCATCGACCTGGGCGCAGGGCCAATGGTATCCTGCACCTGCGTGCTTACCGGTATCTATGTGGCAAGGTTTGGCAATGTGATCATTCCAATCATGCTGGTGGTGGGGCTGGCGATGGGGCTTTTAAACGGCCTGCTGGTGACCAAGCTTAAGCTTCCGTCCTTTATCGTTACCCTGTGCACCACCAACTTCTGGTCCTATATAGCCCTGACGCTCTGCCCCAATGGTTCGGAGATCATCCCCATGGACAAACGTTTCATGGTAAAATGGGCCACCCAGAAGGTGGCAGGCATCCCGGTCGTGTTCCTCATCGCGTTGCTGGGAATCGTGCTGCTGTTCATCTTCCAGCAGTATACGGTGTACGGGAAATCCATCTATGCCGTGGGCGCCAACGTAAGCGCCGCAAGGCTGGCCGGTGTGGACACGGACAAAGCGCAGATATCCGCATTTGTAATGAGCGGCGCCTGCAGCGCCCTTGCAGGGGCATTCTACGCGTACAAGCTGAAATCAGCGGTTCCCACCGTAGGGGACGCCCTTACACTGACGGCAATCGCCTCGGTTGCACTGGGCGGAACCTCCATGGCAGGAGGCCGGGGCAGCGTCCTCAGGACCCTGATCGGCGTGGTGACCATCACAGGGGTTACGTCCGGGCTTAACATGATGGGCGTGGACCCGCTCTGGAAGAATATCGTAATCGGTATCATATTGATTGCGGCAGTGTGCCTGAATTCAGATACAAAGGGAAGGGATTTAATCATAAAGTAGGATTCAGGCCCCAATGGCAGAGGACGCCCTGTATTGCGTGGGCGTCTTCTTTTTGTGTTTCTTAAAGCAGCGGCTGAAGTAATTCAAATCGCCGAAGCCAACATAGAACGCAATATTCTGTACGCTCATCCGGGAAAATGACAGAAGCTCGGCGGCTTTGTCGATTCTGGCCCGGGTGATGTAGTTGGATATGGACTCATGGACCTCCTGGTTAAAAAGGCGGGAAAGATAGGAGGGGCTGACCCGGATGCCCTCCGATATCCGCTTCAGGGTCAGCTGGTCCGCCAGATGGATGCGGATGTAGGTGATTGCCTTGCGGATTATTGGGGAGTACTGGTCCAGGCGGTTTTTCTGGACAAAACGGCAGTAGACGCTTATCATCTGGGATTTGAATTCCTCCAGCTCCTTCAGGCTGTTGGAGTTCTCTATGAGCATGGCAAAATTGGAGGAGATGATGTCCAGGTGTACGGGATGGATACCCGCTGTTTCCGCACTTTTGCGCAGCATGGTGTTGAGGGAAAAACTCAGGTTTTTGGAGGTCCGCACCGGATCCTCAGTGCGGACAATGGAACGGCTGTCCATGGAAAACTGGCGGTAATACCTGAGCGCCATGTCCTGATTCCCCTGGGCGACCTCCTGGAGCAGGAGCTTTTCATAGTAGTACCTGTGTTCCAGAAGCTCCATTGTGGCCTCCTCCACCCCCTGGGGGGACAGGGAGGAGACTTCCTGGCTGTATCTGGCCTGCGGTTCATAATGACGGTAGGGGACTTCATCCCCATATCCGGTTACAACCTTCAGGGCGGTGCGCATGGCTTCCAGCATATAGGAATTGCCTACAATGGGAAGGGACAGGCAGAACTGGTGGAAGGGCACCAGCAGGGACAGGTTTTTCCCATTGTCCTGAAGCACCTGTTCGCAGAAGTCCGTGCCGGCCTGGCACGTAAGGTATGGGCCGGCAATCATTGCCCTGCTTTTATTGTCATAGAGGAAGAGGTTGAAATTAAGGCTTAGGAAGTCCGTTATGTGATACAGCACCAGATGCTCAAAGGACAGGACCATGGATTCTGTGATGAAGAAGGGAAAGTTCTCCTTCAGGAAGTCCGGCAGGTGTGACTTCAGGCAGGCTTCAATCTCTTCTATGCAGACAGTGCAAAGGGATACCGGGACCTGCAGGATTGCCTCGATGAACTGCCTGGATATCATGGCCTTTTCATGCTGGGAACAGACGGGGGAGCTGTTTGGGCTGGCGTCCTTTAAATTCCCTTCTTCTGTATTAACCTTTTTGAAATCTGATTTCTCTCCTGATTGCTTCCGTCCATCATCGATTGTTCTATTCATAATTACCTCCCAGGAGCATATTTGAAAATGCCCTCTCCCATCTCTTCCTCCAAAATCCCCATTTGTACGAAATCCACAAAAACCTCTCTCAAAATCTATCTAATTTCGCCAAATCAATATGACAATATATTACTAATTAGTATTATATATTCCTAACCATTGAAAATCAAGTGTGTTAAAATAGTGTTACAAAATAAAGCCGGCGGATAACCATAAAATGTATAAAACAGGGAGATAATGATGATGGAGAAGACAAAGGGAGCGGTAAGGCAGTACAATGACGCGAAGCTGTGGCAGATTGGTTTTTTCTCACTGAATAACTGTGCAACGAACATTGCCATGTTTCTGATGATGCAGTATTCATATTTTACACAGAACGTGCTGGGGCTGGCGGCTGCCATTATCGGGCTGATTGCAACGGGCACGCGTATCTTTGACGCGGTAACGGACCCGCTGGTGGGATTTATGGTGGACAGGACCAATGGACGTTTCGGTAAGTTCCGGCCCTATATGCTGGTGGGTAATATCATTATCTGGCTAAGCCTGATTGTGATTTTCAATACCCCGGCCCACTGGAGCGTGAACCAGAAGTACGCGTTTACGACTGTGTTTTATGTTATTTACATACTGGGGTATACCTGCCAGACCGTGGTTACCAAGGCAGGGCAGGCTGTCCTTACCAATAATCCCGGACAGCGTCCGATTTTCGCAGGCTTCGACAGCGTGCTGACCCAGATGGCAAGCGCCCTGGTACCCATGCTGATTACCACCATCCTGGCTGAGAAATACTCAGTGGGGGAGTTTTTAGGCCAGGACGGCAAGAGCCTGGGTATGATTAACCCTGCCATGTGGAAGGAAGCTGTCCTGATCCTGGCAGCCATATCCTTTGTGTTTACCGTATTGGCAATCATCGGAATCAGCCAGAAGGACAGGCCGGAGTTCTTTGGACAGGCCGGTTCACAGCCCAAGGTAAAGTTCAGGGATTATAAGGATATCGTGATGCACAACCGCCCTATCCAGATGCTGATCATATCCGCTGCAACAGATAAGCTGGGACAGCTTCTTATGAGCGGCACCATGACGTATCTCTTTGCCAATATGCTGCTTGATTCCAAGCTTCAGGGTGTATTTTCCAGCATACTGATTGTTCCCCTGGTAGCGATTTCCATTGGCGGAGTGTTCGTATCCAGAAGGTTTGGGCTTAAGCGCACCTTCCTGGTCGGCACCTGGGGTTCCATGATCATGCTGGCCATCATGTTTGTGGTGGGCCCTGACCCAAAGGCCCCGGCTATCTTCCTCGGGATGTTCCTGGTGCAGAAATGCCTTGCCAGTATGGGCAATTCCGGCATCATCCCCATGATTGCGGACTGTACGGATTATGAGCAGTACCGCAGCGGACGCTTTGTTCCAGGCATGATGGGGACCATGTTTTCCTTCATCGACAAGATCATCTCATCATTTTCAGCCATGATCCAGGGATTTGCCCTGACCCTGGCAGGTGTGGGCAATGTTGTGATCCGGCCCAATGAGCCGGTCAATGATACATTTAACATGGCCATCATGATCTGCTTCTGCATCGTTCCCATACTGGGACATGTTGCCACAATCATATCCATGCGCTGGTATAACCTGGATAAGGATAAGATGGCTGAAATCCAGGATGAACTGGAATCCAGACGGGCGGCATAGATGCGGGCTGGATGATGAAACTAAAATGATTAAATTGAAGTAGAGAAAGGAATGGGATATGACAATGGCAAAAGCCTCGGTTCACTATTACAAGAATACAAACGGCCCCACAATCGGGGTGACGGTAAAGCCGGTAATTGAAAAAGACGGCCTGTATTTCAGGGATCTGACAGGGGACGGAATCCTGTCCCCTTACAAAGACTGGAGGAAGTCACCGGAGGAAAGGGCAAGGTCCCTGGCAGAAGAACTATCCGCAGATGAAAAGATAGGCATGTTGTTTGTAAATTCCTGGAAAATGGGAATCTACCAGGAGGATAAATCCAAGGTGGATGAATCCGGCCTTTTGAATGAGGAGATTGTGGAAAAGGACGAATCCATTTTCAATGTGGAAAAGACATATGGCACCACCTATACCCTTAAGGAGATGGGAATCCGCCATCTGATCCTGCGCCAGAACCCAAGGCCGGAGGAGCTGGCGGAATGGGTGAACCAGCTGAACCAGGTGGCTGAAGCCTCGGAACACGCGGTCCCGGTAATGGTCATATCCAATTCCCGCAACGAGAACGGCGAGATGGTGTTCGGGATGAATGACGCCGCAGGTGTATTCGCGGCCTGGCCCGGCACCATGGGGATTGCGGCGGCTGTGAAGGGAAGCGGCCTTGGGCTGATTGATGATTTTGCGTCCTGCATCCGCGAGGAGTGGGACAGCGTGGGAATGAAAAAGGGATACATGTACATGGCGGACGTGGTAACGGACCCCAGGTGGCAGCGGACTTACGGAACCTTTGGGGAGGACCCGGATCTGGTGTGCAGGATTATGGAGCGGCTGGTTCCCGGAATACAGGGGGGAAGCGATGGGGTCACACCGGAGGGCGTGGCTGTTACGATTAAGCATTTCCCAGGAGGGGGAGCACGGGAAAATGGATTCGACCCCCACTATGCGCAGGGCCAGTGGAACGTGTATCAGACAGAAAACAGCCTTCAGAAATACCATATTCCCGCGTTCCAGACAGCAATAGACAAGAAGGCCTCCTCCATCATGCCGTATTATGCAAAGCCATGTAAAGACAAGAGCCGGCCACAGTATGACCGGAAGGGCCGTCAGATTGAAATGGAACCAGTAGGGTTTGCATTTAACCAGGCATTCATACAGGGGCTGCTGCGGGAGCAGATGGGATTTGAGGGATATGTGAACAGCGATTCCGGAATCTCCAATAAGATGGCCTGGGGCGTGGAAATGCTGGACATTCCTTCAAGGATTGCCCTGGCAGTCAACAATGGGGTGGATATCATAAGCGGTTCCCTGGATGTGTTTTCTGCAAGGGAGGCCTATGAACGGGGGAAAAACGGATACTATACCACCATGGGTCACCCCGTGCCGGATGGATTTACCGCGGAACAGCTGACCCTTTCGGATGAAGCCCTGACAAGGGCGGCAATCCGCACGCTCAGGGAGAAGTTTGCACTTGGTATGTTTGACAACCCATACCGGTGTCCGGATAAGGCTACGGAGGTCATTGCCAGGAAGGAGCATTGGGACGCCGCGTATGAGGCGCATCAGAAATCCGTGGTACTGCTTAAAAATGCCGGAAATGTACTTCCCCTTACCGAAGAAAAGCTATCCGGCAAAAGAATCTATGTGGAATGCTTCCGGGCAGACGGGGAAGCGGCTGCAAAGGAAACGGAAGCAGTCAGGGAAACCGTGGAGAAGCTTGTGAGGGGAAATGTGGAAATAGCGGATGGGTCTGCCCGTGAAGGCGGGGATATCTGCCTGACCCAAACATATCAGGATGCGGACTATGCCCTTCTCTTTATAAGCCCCAGTTCCGGTGAATACTTCAATGCAACAAAAGGATATCTGGAACTGGATATCTGTGAGGACAAAGAGGTGGCGGATGTGGACGGGGAAGGACGGCCAGCCGGCACATTCCACAGGGAAACCACGCTCTGCGGAACAGGACGGATCCGGGAAATCAGCGGGGCTGTGCGAAAACGCGGGGGAAAAGTGATTGCACATATTAACTTCACCCTTGCATGGGAGGTGGGCAATGTGGAACCATCTGCAGACGCGCTCCTGGCAGGTTTTGACACCTACACGGAGGCGGTGCTGGATGTGGCTTTTGGCAGGTATGCCCCTTCCGGGAAAATGCCCATTACACTTCCAAAGGACGACAGTGTCATACGGGTGGACAGCACCGGGGTATGCATTTCCCCCAATGATGTGCCGGGGTATGACAAGGACCTGTATATGCCGCAGGAGATGAAGGATGGGAACGGCAAGGCGTACGCTTACAGGGACAGCCAGGGGAACTACTATGAACTGGATTTTGGGCTGTCTTATGAGGGATAGGGTATCCTGTTGATGGAAGGATATTGGAGGTATTGCACAAAAATGAAAAACTAATTTGTTGCATATTTCTTATTGACAGAGGAACTATTTTTATAAAAGGCATATACGTAACAGTTTAAACTGGATGGTGGGATTGGGCGCATAAAAAATCCTTGCATGTAATGATAAGGAATGTTACAATATAGATATAAAAAAGGAACAACCGCCCACAAGGTGGGTTGACCTGTATATTAGAATAGAAATTCCACCCTGCTACCGGTCAAGTTTTGGGGTGGTTTTTCTATGTTAAGCTAGTGACAAATCATATAAATGAATGTCAGTAACGCCAAAATAAACATTCCAAAAGCCATAAGGTCTTTAAAATCGAAATGTTTCATAGACATCACCTCCATCCTATGTAGAATGAAGGTCAACGCCACCCTGCAACACGATTGCTCCCTAAGAAAAGTATAGCATATATACAAAAAACGGCAACATATTCTTTTATCATCAGCCCTGCTTCGCAGTCTGCGTGCAGTCTGTTGTAAACTGACCTGAAGACTGCTTATAATAACATAAAAAGCCGCAAGTCTGTCGGTATTGCTGGCAGAAGGGGTTCTAATCAGGACGGGCCGGCATTACGGATCAGGGGTACGGCTGTGGGTAAGGAAGTGTGGGACGGCTAAAATGAAAGGTACGGAGTAACATATCATGAGGACACTGGGGACAAAGCGCAGATATCCGCATTTGTAATGGGCGGCATCTCCATGGCAGGTGGCACAGGCCTGTATCCAGCACTCCTGCGTTCCCGCGTGAAGGATAGGAAAAACGCTGTGGGTAAAAGAATATTGGAGGTATTGCACAAAAATGAAAAACTAATTTGTTGCATATTACTTATTGACAGAAGAACTAAAAATTGTTTATACTTAAGGCGCAATTGAAGAGAGAGCGTGTTACTGGTAAAGCAGGCATTAACTATAAAAGGACATTGGACACAGTGTTCTTTATGGTTAATGCCTTTTTTGCATGGCGCCGCAAATACCGGGGATACGCAGTGAAGTGCAGGAGCAGAATATGCATGGGTAGGATATGCATATACAGGATGTAGAAGAACAGAGATTGGATTTAGATTGGAGGAAAAAGTATGAAAGACAAGATTTTTGGTGTACTTCAGCGCGTGGGACGAAGCTTCATGCTGCCCATAGCAGTGCTGCCCGTGGCGGGCCTGCTGCTTGGAATCGGCAGTTCATTTACCAACCCCACCACCATTGCCACCTATGGACTGGGCAGGATTCTGGGAGACGGGACAGTGCTGAACGCCCTGTTGGTAATCATGAGCAAGGCCGGAAGCGTTATATTTGACAACCTGCCCATCATATTTGCAGTGGGTGTTGCCATCGGCATGGCCAAGGCGGAGAAGGAGGTTGCGGCCCTTTCCGCCATGATAGCGTTCCTGGTCATGCATATGTCAATCAATGCAGTGCTTACCATTTCGGGTAAAATACTTCCGGACGGTAGCATCGCACCGGGGGTCCTGGACGGAACCATTGCATCTGTGTGCGGCATGCAGACCCTTCAGATGGGAGTGTTCGGCGGTATCATCGTGGGGCTGGGTGTTGCGGCCCTTCACAACCGTTATCATAAGATCGTGCTTCCCAATGCGCTTTCATTTTTCGGCGGTTCACGGTTCATTCCCATTATCTCCACCGTGGTATACCTGGGAGTGGGCATCCTGATGTATTTTATCTGGCCTGTGGTGCAGAACGGGATCTTTGCACTGGGCGGACTGGTGACAGGGACTGGTTATGTGGGCACACTGATTTTTGGCATCATCAAACGCGCCCTGATTCCATTTGGGCTTCATCATGTATTTTATATGCCCTTCTGGCAGACAGCCGTAGGCGGGACCATGATGATAGACGGGAACCTGATCCAGGGCGGACAGAATATATTCTTTGCACAGCTGGCTTCACCGGATGTGGTACATTTCAGCGCGGACGCAACCCGTTATTTTTCCGGTGAGTTCATTTTCATGATATTCGGACTTCCCGGCGCAGCGCTGGCCATGTACCGGTGTGCAAAGCCGGATAAGAAGAAGGCGGCAGGCGGCCTGCTTCTGTCAGCCGCCCTGACCAGCATGCTGACAGGTATCACGGAACCCATTGAGTTTTCATTCCTGTTTGTGGCGCCAATGCTGTTTGCGGTCCAGGTAGTGCTGGCCGGAAGCGCCTATATGATTGCCCATATCCTGAACATTGCCGTGGGACTGACCTTTTCCGGCGGTTTCCTGGATCTGCTGATATTCGGTATCCTTCAGGGAAATGCAAAGACCAGCTGGCTATGGATCCTTCCGGTGGGAGTCATTTATTTCCTCCTGTATTACTTTATCTTCAGCTTCCTGATTAAGAAGTTCAACCTTAAGACCCCGGGCCGTGAGGATGAGGACGAAGAGACAAAGCTGTATACAAAAGCCGATGTCAATGCCAGGAAGGCGGTTTCTGCCAGCGGCACGGGTAAGGAGGGTGGAACCGCGGACCCGTTAAGCGCCGAGATTGCAAGAGGCCTGGGCGGCGCAGGAAATATCACATCCGTGGACTGCTGTGCGACCCGTCTCAGATGTTCGGTGGACGAGGCGGGCCTGGTGGACGAGAAACTGTTAAAGGCAACAGGGGCAGTGGGCGTCATTAAGAAGGGACAGGGAATCCAGGTGATTTACGGTCCTAATGTAACCGTGATAAAGGCGAACCTGGAACATTTCCTGGAACATGCGCCTAAGGTGAAGGCAGGAATGACCGCTGAGGGTAACATGGAAGGCGGGAACGGGGCGTCTGAGGCTGTGGATGAGGCTGGTCTGACCGGGGCTGGCCTGACCGGGGCTGGTCTGACAGGGGCTGGTCTGACAGGGAATGGCCTGACAGGGGCTGGCCTGACAGGGGATGGTCTGACCGGGGCTGGAACCGGCAAGGGAGGAAACCCTGACAGGAAATTGCCCGGAAGCCATGTCCTTTGCTCACCGTTTAACGGAAAGGCGGCCTCCATTACCGAGGCAGAGGACGAAGCATTTTCCAGTAAGGCCATGGGGGACGGATATATGGTCATCCCATCGGATGGGGAGGTGGTTGCGCCGGAGGACTGCGAGGTTGTGTTTGTATTCCCGTCAAAGCATGCAATGGGCCTTAGGAATGAGGATGGCATGGAGTACCTCCTACATGTGGGCGTGGACACGGTGAAGCTGGACGGCAAGGGATTTGAGACCTTTGTGACAGATGGACAGAAGGTGAAGAAGGGAAGCAGGCTCATGCATTTTGACCCGGATTTCATCAAGGCCAATGCGGCGTCTGAAGCTTGTATGGTTGTGTTCACGGGCCTGAAGGAAGGCCAGGAGATACATCTGACCAGGACCGGGGATGTGAAGGGGCTGGACGAGATCGGGTGGTATTAGGCGGCAGCAGATATAGGCTGACAGATGGCGTATAGTGATTCAGAGTTGTTCTTTCATACCCAAATATGCTATAATTCATTAGGAAAGCATCTGAGACAGTGTGAGATAAAAGCAGGGCATCAGGATTTGGATTAGTATCAGGATATCCGGTATGGGGAGGGACATATGTACCGCATCATAAAGGTTTTGAACAACAACGGAATACTGGTTCTGGATGTGGAGTCACGGCGGGAAGTCATCCTGTTAGGCAACGGTATCGGCTTCGGGCACAGGACTGGGGAGCGGATTGAATCCACGGGACAGGCAAAACGGTACGAGCTGGTCACAAGTAAGACATCGGCGCTCCAGCAGGTAAACAGTATCGAACCAGTGTACATTGAAGCTGCCGGCAGGATCATTGAAGAAGCGGAAGGAACCATGGGGGTGTTAAGCCACGATATCCTGATTCCCATGGCGGACCATATTGCCTTGGCGGTGAGCCGGGCCAGGGAGGGCCGGGAACTTCCCAATCCCTTCCGGCATGATATCAAGGCGTTATTTTCCAGCGAATACCAATCCGCCATGAAGGGCGTTGCTATCATCAGGGAACTGACCGGGGTGACCATATCAGAGGACGAGGTCGGATACATTACCCTTCACATCCATGCGGGCCTGTCAGAGGAAAATGTTGCGGCTGCCATGGACATGGCGCGGCTGGTACAGGACAGCATGCACCAGATTGAAAGCAGGATGGGATTTAACCTGGCTTCGGATTCGCTGGGATATAACAGGCTGGCAAGCCATGTCCGGTATATGATTGCCAGGGCAAGAAAAGGAGAGCGGGCGGGCCTTGACATGCAGGATTACGCAAGGACCAGCTTCCCCAAGCCCTATGAGGTGGCGGAGAAGGTGTGCCGGGACATGGAGAAGCGCCTGGGGCTTCCCGTGGCGCCGGAGGAAACTGGCTTTCTGGCAATCCATATACAGAGGGTGTTGCAGCAATAGAGCGTGTCCGGGCATTGATACCTGCCCGGGCACGCTCCTGTTTTCTTTGATGATTTTTTCATGATGCTTACTTGTCAATGAACTGTCCCTGCGCGGTCCGGGCGCTGATGCATGGACGGGCGTTCGGACAGGAACAGGCCGGCAAGGGTTAATGCGATGCCGCATACGGCGGTCATGGTCACAGGTTCCTTTAATACAAGGGCGGAACTGACCGTGGTAATGACAGGCACCATGTAGATATACACACTGGTCCGGACAGAACCCAGGATTTTAACCGCCAGGTTCCAGGTGACAAAGCAGAGGGCGGATGCGCCCAGCCCCAGGAACAGCAGGTTGCAGAGATTTAAGGGGCTTGTGACCTGGCTCAGTGAGACATTGAAGTCCATCAGGGCCAGCGCCGGGATCATGAAGATAAGCCCATAGAAAAATGTGCGCCGTGTGGTCTGGATCGTGCTGTAGCCAAGGGCGCTTATTTTTTTTGTCAAAGTGGAATACACGGCCCATATGATGGCGGCGGCAACGGCCAGGATGTCGCCCATCGGGTTGATGGACAGGGAACTGCTTCCAAAGCTTAAAAGGAAGATTCCGGCCATAGCCAGCAGAAAACCGATGAAGAACTGCCTGCCGGGCCGTGTCCCCCCAAGGAACAGGCAGCTGAGGATAGCCGTGAAAAACGGTGCAATGGAGATGATGACGCCCACATTGGATGCAAGTGTGAAGGTAAGGGCGATATTCTCCAGCAGGTAATACATGGTTATGCCGCACAGGCCTGCCGCCATGAACAGCGGCTCCTGTCTGCGAGAATCCAGCTTAAGGGTTCTGGGACACACCAGCCACAGGGCCAGATAGCCCATGACAAAGCGGATGAACAGGATCTCCACAGGGGAAAATGTTTTTAACAGGACTTTGGTGGAAATGAACGTGGTTCCCCATATGAGGATGGTGATGAATGCGGCCAGATGGCCTGTGGGTGTTTTATCATGATTCATGGTGCGGCTCCTTTTCCGGTTCTTCCGGCTCTGATGCGGTGGTAAATATTTTCTGGTACTGCCTGGGGGTCAGTCCGATAAATTCCTTAAAGAAATTGGTAAAATGGCTCTGGTCTGAGAATCCGGCCATGGCGGCCGCATCCACGGGAGCAATGCCCTGCTCCAGGAAATGCTTTGCCTTATCAAGGCGGATGGTCTGCAGATACCGGTAAGGGGATACCCCAATCTGTTTTGTAAAGGAACGGAGCAGGTAGGATTTCCCAAAGGTGGTCATGGCTGTCAGCTCGTCTAGGGATATGTTGTCTGAAAAATGCTCCTCCATATAGGTGCACAGCGACTGTATCTGCGGGTCGGGCCTGGAGATGGTCTCCTCGCTGAAAGGCTCTGCATATTCCTGCAGAAGCTGTTCCAGAAGAAAGAACAGGGACTCCTCCTTTTCCAGTTTGGACGCATGCCTCAGTATGGAGTCATAGAGCGCTGCCACGGACCGGGTGATGTCGCTGCGGTACACCACATTCTGGGTGAAATACGGGCGGAAGCATTTGCCTGTAATCTCTTTGACGGACTTCTCCATTATCTCAGGCTGGATGTTTACCGCGCGGTAATCCAGAAGCTCGCCGTCCACCGGCGCGCAGCAGTGGTTATCTCTGGGGTTGAAGAGGATTAAATCCCCGGCGCTTACATCGCATTCCTGGTTTTTACACCACAGATGGCGTCTGCCTCCCTCCACAAAGCCTATGACATAACATTCATGGAAATGATTGGGGAATTTTTGTACGATACCGCTGAGCTGGTAAGCTTCCAGCTCTAAGTCACGGTCATAATGGACATGGCGCTGTTCCTGGTTCTGTATCATTGCAGATTACCTCCGGTTCTGTCTGGCTGTGTCCGTCCTGTGGTATCAGGGCTGCCTGGAGCAGTCTTGCACGATTGGCGCTGCCTTGTGCATCTGGTGTTACCCTGTAACTGGCGCTGCCTTGTGCATCTGGTGTTACCCTGTAACTGGCGCTGCCTGGCACACCTGATGCCGCCCGTTGCCAGGTGTAGGATAGCTGGTGGGATACGGACACATCATAGTGTAGCATATTTTTGCGGGGATTTCTTGGATGATATGACACCGGGTGAAAAAAATCTTGATTTTTGTAAGGAATGATGATACTCTAAGGGTAACATTTCACACACAGCCAGCTCCTGAACCATCACAATCAGGAGGGCAAAAGAATGAATTTATTTGATTTAACAGGCAAGAAGGCAATTGTAACAGGCGGAACCAGAGGTCTTGGCTATGGAATGGCTGAAGGGCTGATGGAAGCAGGCGCCGAGGTGGTCATATTCGGAAGCAGCGAAAAGGTACATGATGTGGCTGCCGGATTGTGCCATAAGGGGCTTAAGTGTCATGGAATCGCAGTGGACCTGGGGGACAGCGCTGCCAGGGCAGCGGCATTTGACGAGGCGGTTAAGAGTCTGGGAGGTCTTGATATTCTGGTGAACTGCGCAGGAATCCAGAGACGCCACAAAAGTGAGGAATTTCCCCTTGACGACCTGGCAGACGTGATGAACGTTAACTTTACTGCCTGCTTTGAGCTTTGCCAGATGGCGGCCCGCGAGTTCATTGCAAAGGAGAAGCCTGGCAAGATTATTAACATTTCCTCCATGCTGGCATTCTTCGGAGGAATGACCGTACCTGCTTACGCCGCATCCAAGGGCGCAGTGACACAGATGACCAAGGCATTCTGCAATGAGTGGGCCAGCAAGGGCATCAATGTTAACTGCATTGCTCCGGGATACATGGACACGGAGATGAACACAGCCCTTACAGATCCGGCGAACCCAAGGTTTGCCGAGATTACCAACCGCATTCCCGCCCGCCGGTGGGGCACGCCCGATGACATGAAGGGAACCGTGGTATTCCTGGCGTCACCGGCCTCCGACTACCTGAACGGGGCAGTGATTCCTGTGGATGGGGGATATCTGGTTAAGTAGATTTTATGTGGACCGCTTATAGTAAATAGAATATACCAACACCGCATTCCGTGCATATGGATGCGGTGTTATTTTTTTATGCTAAAACTGCCCGTCTGTATTGACATTATGGGTAAAATGTGCTTAAATTAAGTCATAACAACAAAAAAGGAACATTGTTCCGAAATGCGGAACAATAAGAGCTGGCTGTAAAAATTATCTGTGTGAATGTGTGTTAGATGTGGATGTAACTGAGATGTGGATGTAACTGAAATGTGGATGTAACTGAGATGTGGTTGTAGCTAAGTTTTGGAAAGGGCTGAAATGTAACAAGCATCCGTCAGCCATACGTAGCCAATACAATGTAAATGAAGCAAGGAGGATTACAAATTATGAAGACTTTAGTTTATGCAGCGCCGGAAAAAGTGGAAGTCCGTGAAATGCCTGTTCCTGAGCCAAAGGAAGGCCAGGTCAGGATCCGTGTATCTTACTGTGGGATCTGCGGATCGGATATCGGGATATTTGCAGGCAAGCATCCGCGTGCAAAGGCTCCCCTGGTACTGGGACATGAGTTTATAGGAACCATTGATGCGGTTAACGGAGGGAGCGGTAATTTTAAGGTCGGCGACAGGGTGTCTGCCTATCCCCTTCTTTCCTGCGGACATTGCTTTGCATGTAAGACAGGAATCCCCCATGTGTGCCAGACCTTAAAGCTCATCGGCATTGACGTGGACGGCGGGATTGCAGAGTATGTGACCTGTGATGAGGATGTGCTGTTTAAGATTGACGAGGCTGTTTCCGACAAGGCGGCAGCTGTCATTGAGCCCCTGGCCGTCATCGTGCGCACCATGCACCAGGCCAGATTCCAGACCAGGGATACGGCTGCAATCATCGGCGCAGGCCCTATCGGACTTCTGACTGGCATTGTGTTAAAACATGCAGGCGCTTCCAAAATCATCATCTCGGATGTGGATGACGCAAGGCTTGCCATGTGTAAGGAATTTGGATTTGAGACAGTGAATGTGAAGAATGAGAGCATGATTGATTATGTGAACCAGGCAACGGGCAACGTGGGAGTGGACGTGGTGTTTGAGTGCAGCGGCTCTGAGCCGTCAGCCCTGGAAATCACAAAGCTCTGCCGCATTGGAGGCATGATCTGCCTTACGGGCGTACATAAGGTTCCCCATGCAGTGAACCTTCAGGATGTGAACTTCAAGGAACAGACCCTGGTGGGCAGCCGTGTATACACACTCCGTGAGTTTGGCCAGGCAGTGGAGTATGCAAAGGAGATTGCTCCTGAGTTAGAGAAGATTGTTACCCATGTTGTTCCGTTAGCTGAGTCTGAGAAGGTCTTTGACCTGATTAAAGACCCCAGTGAGATGACGGTAAAAGTACTGGTTGACTGCCGGTAATATCAGGAAGGAGAAGGACAGCCCATGAAAATCATTGTTACGGATTGCGACCACGATAAGATGGTTCAGGAGGAAGAGGTATTTGCCAAAGCCGGCATGACCTTTACACACCTTGCCTGTAAGACTGAGGAGGACCTGATCCGCCAGGCCAAGGGCGGGGAAATCATGCTGACCCAGTACGGTCCCTTCAGCCGCCGCGTGATGGAGGCCCTGAAGCCGGAACTGAAGCTGATTTTAAGATACGGCGTGGGTGTGGATACCATAGACTTAAAAGCAGCCACCGACCTGGGCGTGCAGGTATGCAATGTCCCGGATTACGGCATGAATGAAGTGGCCGACCAGGCCATGGGCCTGATGCTGGGCCTGGTGCGCAAGATATGCGAGATGAACGACTGCACCAAGCACAGGACCTGGAATTATACAGAAGCCATCCCGGTACACCGCATTCCCGGTTCCACGGTGGGAATTGTGGGCTTTGGACGCATCGGCCGCACCTTTGCAAAGAGGATGATGGGCTTTGACTGCCGCCGCATTGCCTGCGACCCTGTTTATGAGGTGGGAAGCGTGCATGACGGAGTGGAAATCGTGACATTCGATACACTTTTAAAGGAATCCGATATGATTTCCATCCACTGTCCACTTCTGCCTGAGACCACCAACCTGATTAACATTGACGCATTCAGGAAAATGAAGCCGACTGCATTTGTGGTCAACACGGCCAGGGGAGGCATTGTCAACGAAGGGGACCTGCTAAAAGCCCTTCAGGAAAAGCTGATTGCGGGAGCGGCCCTGGACGTGGTATCCGAGGAGCCTATGGAAGTGGGGGCAGCCCTTTTCCAGTTTGACAACTTCCTGTGCAGCCCCCATATGGCCTGGTACTCCCAGGAATCCGCCCTTGAGCTGAAGCGCAAGATTGCCGAAGAGGCAGTGCGCTTTGCCAATGGGGAAGCAGTGAAATATCCAGTCAACCACTTATAAGAACAGCCTGTATGGCTGGGACGGTACCGGGTCGTAATCGCGCATTTGAGGCGGTTAAGGCCTGGTTTCTTTTTATCCGGCTTAGGGCGCGGAAATTCATTCCCGCCATCTGCATGTCCCAGCCCATTCATTTTCACCATTCCTTGCGCCCATTCCTGAACTATGCTATGATACAGAAATAAACAGTAAACAGAGGATGGAACAGTTATGGCAAAAGAGACAATACAGTCCGTGGAGCGGACCTTTCAGGTAATAGAGCTGCTGGCGGAAAAGGGCGCCATGGGTGTCAGGGAGATTGGGCATGAGACCGGCCTCCACTCCACCGTGGTGCACCGCGTACTGGGGACATTGGTGGACCTGGGATACGCGGGGCAGGAGGCGGAAACCGGCAAATATCTTCTTACCTATAAAATGCTGGCAGTGGGCAACAGCATCCAGGAACGCAACAGCGTGGTGAAGCTGGCCCATCCATACCTGGCGGCCCTGTCGGAGGAGTGTAAGGAAACCGTGCATTTCGTGGAACGGGCAGGGACCAACATACGTTACATTGACAAGATCACGCCTTCGGCCAACATGTTTGCAACCGGCTCCCATGTGGGCCTTGAGTTTCCTTTGGCAGGGACCGCGGTGGGCAAGGCCATCCTGTCCAAGCTGTCCGAGGCCGAGGTAAAGGCGGTGTGGGATGACAGCCGAATCGTGCAGTATACGCCCAATACAATCTGTGACCTGGACCGGCTTCTCACGGAACTTAAGGATACCAGGAAAACCGGGTTTGCCTATGATATGGAAGAAAGGGAAGCAGGGCTGTTCTGCGTGGGAGTCAGCGTGCCGGACTATAAGGGCGATTATGTGTATGGAATCAGTATTTCCGCCCCGTTAGCAAGGATGCAGGAGGAACGTCTGGAGGAAGTGAAGAAGCATCTGTGGGAGACGCGTGAACGGATCATAGGTGTGATTGGTAAAAAGAAAAACGGATAGAAACAGGAGTATCGAGATGAAATCACTTGTAATAGCTGAAAAGCCGTCGGTGGCCAGGGACATTGCCCGTGTGCTTAAGTGCGGTAAGAACATAAACGGAGCCATTGAGGGGGACCGGTATATTGTCACCTGGGGGCTGGGTCATCTGGTGACGCTGGCCGATCCTGAGGATTATGATAAGAAGTATAAGGAATGGAAGATGGAAGACCTTCCCATGGTACCGGACGTGTTCAAGCTGGAGGTCATTGGGCAGACAGCCAAGCAGTATCACGCGGTGAAGGCCCAGATCCACAGACAGGATGTGGGGGAAATCATCATTGCCACGGATGCGGGGCGTGAGGGCGAACTGGTTGCCAGGCTGATACTTAAGAAGGCGGGAAGCAACAAGCCAATAAAGCGTTTATGGATATCATCGGTCACGGACAAGGCAATCCGCGAAGGCTTTGCCCATTTAAAGGATGGCAGGGAATATGACAGCCTGTATGACGCCGCCATGTGCCGGGCGGAGGCGGACTGGCTGGTGGGAATCAACGCCACCAGGGCGCTGACCTGCAAATACAATGCCCAGCTTTCCTGCGGCCGCGTCCAGACCCCTACCCTGGCAATGATTGCAAAGCGGGAGGCGGACATCAAAAGCTTTGTCCCAAAACCATACTACGGGCTTCAGGCCAGGAAGGACGGGCTGGTATTCACCTGGCAGAACCGTGCGTCCGGAGGCTACAGCACCTTTGACAGGGAAATGGCCCAGAACCTGCTTACGCGCCTGAAGGGGGAAAAGGGTGTGGTGGACGAGGTGAGAAGGACGCCGAAGAAAACATCTGCCCCTCTCCTTTATGACCTGACTGAGCTGCAGCGGGATGCCAACAAGCGGTTTAACTATTCTGCCAAGGAGACGCTTAACATCATGCAGCGCCTGTATGAGAACCATAAGGTGCTGACCTATCCCAGGACGGATTCCAGATATCTGAGCAGCGACATCCTGCCGACCCTGAAGGAAAGGCTTAAGGCATGCGCGGTGGGTCCCTACCGCACGCTGGCAGGGCGCCTTACCATGCAGGCCCTTCCGGCCAAACCGTTTTTCGTGGACAATTCCAAGGTATCGGACCATCATGCCATCATCCCCACAGAACAGTTTGTGCAGCTGGACCATATGACCATTGATGAGCGGCGGATTTACGACCTGGTGGTGCGCAGGTTCCTGGCTGTGATGTACCCGCCCTTTGAATATGAGCAGACCAGCCTGATTGTGAAGATTGGAGGCGAAAGCTTTGTGGCCCGCGGGAAAATCGTGAAGGACCAGGGCTGGAAGGCTGCCTATGAAAACATTCAGGATGAGGACGAGGAGGATGAAAAGGAAGTAAAGGAACAGCAGCTGCCGGATCTGAAAAAGGGGGATGTGATTGGGAATCTGGGCATTTCCATGACAGAAGGCAGGACAAAGCCGCCTGCGCCCTTTAATGAAGCCACCCTGCTGTCCGCCATGGAGAATCCAGTGGCCTACATGGAATCCAGGGACAAGGAACTGGCAAAGACCCTTGGGGAGACAGGCGGGCTGGGAACGGTTGCAACCAGGGCGGATATCATCGAAAAGCTGTTTTCAAGCTTCCTTCTGGAAAAGAGGGGAAAGGACATATATCTTACATCCAAGGCCAAGCAGCTTCTGGAGCTGGTTCCCGGGGACTTAAAGAAGCCGGAGCTGACAGCGGACTGGGAGACAAAGCTGTCAAAGATAGCCAAGGGAAGCCTGAAGCGGGGCGTATTCATGAAGGATATACGGACCTATTCCCAGGAACTGATTGGACAGATTAAGGCCGGGCAGGGAAATTTCCGCCATGACAACCTGACCAATACCAAGTGCCCCGTCTGCGGGAAGCGCATGCTGGCCGTGAAAGGAAAGAACAGTGAAATGCTGGTGTGCCAGGACAGGGAATGCGGGCACAGGGAAACCATTTCACGCACCTCCAATGCACGCTGTCCTGTGTGCCACAAGAAGCTGGAGTTAAGAGGCAAGGGAGATGCCCAGATATTTGTGTGTAAATGCGGATACAAGGAAAAACTGACCGCATTCCAGGCACGCAGGAAAAAGGAGGGCGCCGGGGTATCTAAAAAGGATGTGGCGAAATACCTGAACCAACAGAAAAAAGAAGCGGAAGAGCCTGTGAATAACGCCTTTGCACAAGCGCTGGCAGGACTCAGGCTGGACCCTAAAGACTGAAAAACTCCTTGACAATTCAGTTGGGAAATGCTAATCTATATATGCAGTTAGGAATGACTAATATCCTGGCTGCATATTTTGAAATACATAGTTAGCGTAAACTTACTGAAGAGCTATTGAGGATTTATTGAGAACTTACTGAGAACTTACTGCGTGAAGGGGAAAACATGATGCCATTAACCATGGCAGAATCCGGGAAAGCAGTTTCCATCATTCTGATTAGCGGGGCGTGTGGAGAATGGTTAGTCAAAACTATTTCATTGTCCCGATACATGAAAGAAGGGTAAAGGAGGAAATCATACTATGTGGCAGAAAGAACAGGTCATCCATAAGCTTCAGAGAAGCGGCAGGCGTGTAACCAGACAGCGGGAGGTACTTCTGGAAATCATCCTGGACGGTTCCTGGAGCAGCTGCAAGGAAATATATTATGAAGCAATCAAGCGCGACCCGTCCATCGGTCTGGCAACCGTGTACCGCATGGTGGGTACCCTGGAAGACATCGGCGTCCTGACCAGAAGCTACCGCTACTGCCTCCCGGCCAAGGAGCGGCAGGGTGGATGCATGAGCGCCTGAAGGAATGGCTCCATTCCATATCAACTATTTTCACTATATCCGTAATAACGTAAGCCGTAAGAGCCAGTATTCCCATATCCGGGTTTGAGAGGATGAGGGGGATTCTGGCTTTTGTTTATTATCAGATGCCTGTCCCTTCTTAGCGGGAGTAGAGCGCCCCATGTGGTTCATCATACCTTCCGCCATATATCGTCAGCCCAACCTTGTCCCATATATCGTCAGTCCATCCCAAGCCACTCCCACCCTACCCCACCCTACCCCCAACCTAGCCCCTACCCCCAACCTAGCCCCTACCCCCAACCTAGCCCCTACCCCCAACCTAGCCCCATCCCCCACCCTACCCCCATCCCCCATCCCATCCCATATCATCACTTCCGATGCCGGATTTCCCATGACCGGATGGATTATTTCCCGTCTTACCATAAAATTACCATTCATATACAAATTTTTCTTGACATTCACCCCTCTTCACCCTTTACACTATAGGTGTCCCGGGACAAGGAGGAATCACATGACAATAAAAGAAGTGGAATTACAGGTGGGTATCACAAAGGCCAATATCCGTTTTTATGAAAAAGAAGGCCTGTTATCCCCTGTGCGGAGTGCGAACAATTACAGGGAGTATAGTGCGGAGGATGTGGAACGTTTAAAGAAAGTACGGGTCCTGCGCATGATGGGGATATCCGTGGCTGATATCCGCCTGTTCATGAACGGCCAATGCACCATGGCCAGCCTGCTGGAAAAGCGGGTCGTGGAGATAGAAAAAGAGGAAGCGGCCCTGTACCAGATCAGGGAATTATGCCAGGAGGTCAGGGAAATGGACTGGAGGTTCGAGACACTGAATCCGGGCTTTTTGGAACTGCGCATGAGCGAACTGAAGATGATGGGAGGGGAATTTATGAAGAAAGACAGGATTGACCGTCTGTGCAGGCTTAGGGACATGGCATTTTTGTTCTGTTTCCTGTGTATCCTTTCAATGATAGTGTTTCCGGTGAACCAGGTGCTTGCAATAGGGATGCCTGACCGGTTGCTGCGGATATGGAAAATCGTCCTATGCATTTCCCCGTTCCCGGCCGTGATACTCTGGAGCATCACGGCCGGAAGGGCCAGGTGGGGCGTGCCGGATATGAACCGGATCCTGACAGACAGCGGAAGCACCCTTAAAAATGTGGAGAAGGAAAAAGGGAAAGCCTACGAGAGGGTGTGGAGGTTTAACCAGGTATGCCTGTTGTCGCTGCTCATCATTCCGGTTAACCGTATGTTGGAAATCACCCTTCCCGTGTGGGTGACGGTCATATGGGTGGTTGTGGTGTTCGGATCGGCAGTGGTGCTTATGATCATGAAGAACCGGTAATCATGAAGAAGTGGTAGATATGAAGAACCGGTAAAACGCAGTCCCGTTGTCCGATACCCATTGCCCGCTACCCCTGGCCCGCATTTCCCCCAAACCCACGGTTGCGTTCAGATGGAAAAGAATGGTATACTAAACACATACTTGAGTGGTAAATAAACGAAGTGAGAGGATTCTGTTATGGAACGCAAGGTCAGCCTGGAAGAGATATCTGACGGAAAACTGTATGGAAGCAATGACCTGGTAAAGGCGGATTGCGGCGACTGCAGCGGATGTTCTGCGTGCTGCCGGGGCATGGGAAGTTCCATCCTTCTGGACCCCTATGATATCATGCGCTTGACAAAGGGGCTGCATATGCAGTTTGAACAGCTGCTGTCAGGCCATCTTGAACTGAATGTGGTGGATTATATGATTCTTCCCAACCTTAAGATGTCCGGCGGTGATGAAAGGTGCAGTTTCCTGAATGACCAGGGGCGGTGCTCCATCCACCCCATCCGTCCCGGCTTCTGCCGTCTGTTTCCCCTTGGAAGGGTTTACGAGGACCGCTCCTTCCGGTATTTTCTCCAGGTTCACGAATGCCTCAGGGAGAACCGGACCAAGGTAAAGGTGCGCAAATGGATAGACACCCCGGATTTTAAGGCGTATGAGCGGTTTGTGGCGGACTGGCATTATTTCCTGAAAGACCTGGGGGAAGCCATGAAGGACAGCGGCAGCCAGGAGACCATGAAGGCCGTGAACATGTATGTGCTGAACCGGTTCTATGTAACCCCCTACGGGGAGGATGAGGATTTTTATCCGCAGTTCTACAGACGGCTGGAGGAAGCAGCCGCATTTGCAGCCGGCCAGGGAATCCGCACAGGCGGCCAATACGGCAGCGAAAACGGATAAGAAAGCGGACAGAATACTGGAAAATGGCAAAATGAACAGGAGGAACATGTTATGGGACTGAATGAAATCTTAAGCGGGAGAAGAAGCATACGCAGGTATAAAGCCGGTGCAGGGGTGGACCCGGCCCTAATCCGGGAAATGCTGGAGGCGGCGATTCAGGCGCCATCCTGGAAAAATTCCCAGACATCCAGATACTACGTGGTCATGTCAGGGGAAATGCTGGAAAAGGTAAAGGCATCCTGCCTTCCGGAATTCAACCAGAAGAACTGTAAGGATGCGCCGGTACTCATTGTCACGGCATTTGTGAAAAACCATTCAGGACATGACAACCAGGGCTGTCCGGTAAATGAACTGGGCAATGGCTGGGGCGCCTATGACCTGGGACTTCACGATGCCAACCTGATCCTTAAGGCCAGGGAACTGGGCCTGGATACCCTGATAATGGGAATCCGCGACGCGGATGGGTTAAGGAAGCTTCTGGGGATTGACGGGAACCAGGAAGTGGTGTCGGTCATTGCCGTTGGATACAGGGACACCGACCCTGCCATGCCGGCCAGGAAGGGCGTGGAGGAGATTGCCCGTTTTTACTAAAGATGTTTATCAGAGGGCATTTTCAAGGTAAAGTAACTGGATTATGGAGACGGAGGGCGGCATATGGACAGGATTAAAAGGGTATCCATTGTAGGGATGGGAGCAATGGGGATTTTATACGGGGATTTCTTCGCCAATGCGCTGGGAAGGGAACAGGTTACCTTCCTGGCTGACAGTGACAGGACCCGGCGGTACAGGAATACCCCGGTATATTGTAATGGAAGGAAGCTGGATTTCCGGATTCAGGACGGGGCCGTGCCCGATTCCCAGGGACCTGCCGGGCTGTTGATTTTTGCTGTTAAGGCAACTGCTTTGGAGGATGCCATCAGCGTGGCCAGGAACCAGGTCGGAAGGGACACGGTCATACTGTCCGTGCTCAACGGCATTACCAGCGAGGCTGTGATTGGGGAGGCGCTGGGCATGGAGCATGTGCTCTACTGCGTATCCCAGGGCATGGATGCGGTGAAGCTGGGAAATGAGCTGACCTATTCCCACATGGGCCAGGTATGCATCGGGATACCGGAGGACCAGGCATACAAGGAGCCGATGCTTTCAGCAGTCACGGATCTGTTTGACCAGACCGGATTTCCATATACACGGGAACCGGATATCATCCGGCGTCTGTGGTGCAAATGGATGCTTAATGTGGGCGTGAACCAGACCGTCATGGTGGCGGAAGGAACCTATGGCACGGTTCAGCATCCCGGCAGGGAACGTCAGATGATGCGGGACGCCATGGCAGAGGTGGTTGCATTGGCGGGGAAGGAACACATACGGGTGACCGAGGAGGACCTGCAGGGCTATGTGGATTTGATTGACACCCTGAATCCGGATGGGATGCCCTCCATGCGCCAGGACGGCATTGCCAAAAGGCAGTCCGAAGTGGAATTCTTCGCGGGCACGGTCATACGGATGGCAGAGCGTCATGGGCTTGACGTGCCGGTGAACAGGGAGCTGTACCGGAAGATAAAAGAGATGGAGGCGGGATATAAGGGGATTGGATGAAGATTCCTGACGCATGGATATAAAGATAGATACGGGGAAATACACAAGGAAATACACAAGGGACAGAATGATTTACAGCCATGGATGAAGGTGGCTGTAAATGTTCTGTCCCTTAACGCGTTGGGAGATATTTATAAATTCCTTCCTGTCCTGAGCCATCTTATGGTTCAAAAAATGATTTGACAACCGTCATGATGCCTTCCGCCAAAGCCCCATGGTTTTTGGCATCCATATGGAGCTGGTCCAGGGAGCTGGCCTGGGCCAGGGAAGCGGCGTCTATATACATACAGCCAAGGGATTTGGCAACCTGTCCATAGAGCGGGGCCAGGTTCCTTGACTTGACAGGAGAAGTTTCATCAAAGCTTGCAAAGGGACAGTGGTCCATGTCCTCTCCGATATGGATGGGGGACACAACCAGGATCTGGGGGACCTTATAGCCCGGGCCGTAATCAAAATGCTGTACCAGGTTACACAGGTTTTCCATGCCTTTTGCAATGATTTTAGGCGTTGCATTCAGATGGACCTTGCAGTCGTTGGTTCCAAGGGCGAGAATCACCAAATCCAGCGGTTTGTGGCTCTGGAGGGCAATGGGAAGCGCCTGGATCCCGCAGCGTCCCGGCTCCAGCGGGTCATCCCAGACCGTGGTGCGTCCGCCCATCCCTTCTTCAATCACATAATATTCAGGACCTAAAAGTACCTGCAGGCGTCCTGGCCAGCGGGTGTTCCATGCATGGCGCCCTCCCTTTGGATTGGTACCGAAGGTATTGGAATCACCAAAGCAGAGAATATTAATCATAAACAATGCCTCCTTCTTTTTGCTGTTTTCTATCATATCATAAGTGATAGTAAAATACAGGGATTTATGATAAAATATACAAAACTGTAACAGGAGGCGCTGTATATGAAAAATTTATCCAGGGAGTTTGTGGGAAGGACAATCCGGGCATTGCTGTTCATTGGCCTGGTGGTCATACTCTGTACCGCCGTATCCAGTGCAGGCCTGTTCCTGGCGTCCAGATTCGGACTGACCAGATCCAGGGAGCAGGTTCCCCTGACCGCACTTTCCATAGAAGGGGAAGGCAGTGTAGAACTGCCCCAGCGTGGGAAAATGGTGGAAGGAGAGGGCTGGAGACTGAGGAATTCCAGGGATATCTACACCCTTACCCTTGATAACGCCATGATTGGGGACGGGTCCGGGCAGCCAGCCATTTCCATATCCGGGGACCTGATCATGGAATTGAAGAAAGACAGCGGCAACTGGATAAGCTCTGATGGCAATGGCATACAGATAGAATCAGGGACCCTTGTCATCCGCGGATCCGGAAGCCTGAAGATTGATGCCGGGGGCGCAGCCATTGCCGGAAGCAGTATGGAATCCCCTCTCCCTGCGTGCAGGATAGAAGACGGAGAATTGGAAATGATTGGTTATGATTTCGGCATTACAGGCGTCGAACTGGAGCTGGCCGGCGGAACCGGGATCATAGAGGCTAAATCTGAAACAGGAACCGGCATCTGCGCCGGAAGGCTTCTTGCGGAGCCGTCCCTGGGCAGTTTTACAATCCGTGGAAATGCAGGCGCGGTCCTGCTGGCCAGCCCCCGGCCAGGCACACCTGGGATATCCATACCGGACCAGGTCCGCATCCTTCCCCAGTCAGCCGGAATAAAAACATGGGGGGCTGCCCGGATAAAGGGACTGCCAGGCAGCAGCCCGGACCTTTTATACAATGTAAAAACCATTGTATCCCAGGATGCAGTAACCAATCATCCTGACGCTGGGGATACCTATGTGGGTGAGCCGGAGATTACATTGATAGGAAAATGATTCAGGAACACACATGAAAGAAAGGATGGTAATTCAGATGAATATGACCGTATTATGTTACAAAAAGTGCAGCACCTGCCAGAAGGCATTAAAGTGGCTGGATGCCAATGGAATCAAGTATGAGGAAAGGCCTATTAAGGAAGAGCATCCCAGCCAGGAAGAACTGAGGGAATGGTATAAAAAGAGCGGACTGCCCCTGAAGAAATTCTTCAACACCAGTGGAAACATTTACAAGGAAATGTCACTGAAGGACAAGCTGCCCCAGATGAGTGAGGAGGAGCAGCTGGCCCTTCTTGCCACGGACGGCATGCTGGTAAAGCGTCCGCTGGTAATCGCGGACGGATTCGTGCTTACTGGTTTTAAGGAGGCAGAGTGGAAGGCGAAGATGCTGTAGCCGGCAGGTCCTTACTCTGTGGGTACAAGTACAGCCTTATTCAGTAGCCACAAGGTCATCCAGGGAACCGAAATGGTATCCCATCTCTTCCCACTTTGTCAGGAGTTCATCCAGGATCTGTCCATTGGTTTTAGAGGTACTGTGAAGGAGGACGATGGCGCCGGGGTGGATGCGGCCCAGAAGCTTTTTAAAGGCTTCTTCCTTAGTTGGCTGTTTGTCTTCATACCAGTCCACATAGGCGAGGCTCCAGAAAAAGGTCCGGTAGCCCATGTCATTGGCCATTTTCAGGTTGCTCTCGCTGTATTTACCCTGCGGGGGGCGGTAGTATTTCTTCATGGGCTGGTCGGTGGTCTGCTGGTACAGGCTTTCCAGGTCATTCAATTCCTTTTCAAAGGATTCTTTGGTGGAAATCTTGGACATGTCCGGATGATGGAAGGTATGGTTGCCAACTGTGTGTCCTTCGGCCACCATACGCTTTACCAGGTCGGGACTGGTTTCAATGTAGTTGCCTACCAGGAAAAATGTGGCGTATGCATTATGCTTTTTCAGGGCGTCCAGGATGGCGCCTGTGTTCCCGTTTTCATATCCTGCATCAAAGGTCAGATAAATCACCTTATCCTGTGTATTCTGGGCATAGTAGGCGTTGAACTGTTTCAGGTAATCCGCAGTGGCGTTGCCGATGGGCATCTGTCCCTCATTGGGAAAGCTTAAGCCCCAGTTGCCGTCCGCGGATGTTGTGACAGCCTCGGGGGCGCTGGCATAGTCTGCTGCCTGTAGTCCCTGGTTGTATTCCACAACCTGGGCTGTCAGCCGCCCGGCGCAGAAGGCCAGGGCAAACAGCAGGGTGGTTTTTAGAAGTGTTTTAATAGGAAGTTTGGCAGAAAGTCTTCTGAACCTGTTTTTCATTCTGATTTCATTCCGTTTCAGACGTGTTTACTTAAATATATAGGGGAATGGGATGTACCATTCCACAAAAACGGAATTATATTTTCTTATACATGATGTGACGGGGGAGGGAACCGTATTTCCGCGTGGTTTCTACAATCCCAAACCCCAGCCTGAGAAAATTATTGAGGCTGTATAGGTTGTCCGGATGGACCGTGCCCATAAGATGGCAGAAGGAGGTCGGGGTAAGGTAATCCTCCCCGTATTTCATCAGCGTATACTGAAGGCCCTTGCCGCGGAAATCCGGCAGGACGGCCAGGGAATCCATATAAGCAACCTTCCGTAAATCCTCCGGCCCCAGATTCACATAATGCCCCAGGTTGTCATCTGCCCCACCGGGATAGTGGATGATGAAAAATGCCCCGATCCGGCCATGTTGGACGGCTTTAAACACAATGCCCTTATCCTGGTCCATTATGTGTTCCAGGATGTAGTCCACTGTATCAATACAGTACCAGCCCTTGTCATCCAATAGGGAACTGGTCACGGACATGATATGGTGGATTTCATTTGCATCAGATGGTTCTGCACGTAAGATTTCCATAGTTACCTCCTGCCTGGCGTGATGGTTTGTCTATGTTCAGAGACTGCCTGAAATTATAGTACCATGATTTTGGCAAAATGTCATTGCGGCGGGAGGAGATTCTTAATCATCTGGATAAATGTATTGCCTATCTCAGCAGGGGAAGGTTCCCGGTCAGTTTGTTGACCAGCTTTTTGGAACCGCAGATCCCGATGCCAAGATACTGGAATTCCTTTTCCTCGGCCTTTGCAGCCTTGTCAATGAATTCATCGTAGGTCCTGCAGCCCTGGGCCACATCGGAAAAATCCACAACCATTAAATCAGAATAACCGGGCTGGTAGAGCTGCTCGCGGATGAATCGGATTTTTTCCTTATCCGCCTTCAGGATTGGAACCGGAAATTCTATGATTCCAAGATGCTCCCTCCCGCTTTTATCCACGACGTCCGGTCCGACTGTTTCCGGCATGTGCTTACCAAGGGTTATTCCCATGATTCCGGCTGTATTGGCAATGACGCCTAAGGGTAAATCTTCATCCATGACCATGACACATTTCTGGTTTTGCATATCCATATTTCTTGACTCCTTTTCAGATACATTCTGGTATATTCCGCTTATTCCTTGGTTTTTCAATGATTCAATGCTTATTTTAGCATTATGATCAGGAAATTTCTTGGAAGATATGACACTGGGTGGACCTTGGATGGATTGTAAGAAAATAAATAATTAGGTACCTTGACAAAAATGATATAACCGTGTATGATGATAATGTAAAAACACAAGGTACCTAATTAATTTAAATCAGGAATAGAGAAAGAGGGATTGCAAATGGAGAAATCAATGGATTATAATGTAACTAATTGCACGCAGTGCCCAAGACACTGCCCTATAACGGACCTTCAGTGCAAAAGGGGAAGACAGTACATGGAACATCTGGGAAATGGGGAAGCCGACGTAGAAGGAGGCCAGGAGAAGATGCACCAGGAAGACGGAATGCAGGAGGGCCAGGGAGCGTTTGCAGGGCACAGGCGCCCTATGCCGCATGGACATGGCAGGAGCGGGAGACATGGAGAACATGGAATGAGTGAGGAGCAAGGGAAACATGGAATGAGTGGGGAACAAGGCAGACATGGAATGAGTGAGGAGCAAGGGAGACATGGAGTGTGCGGGGAGCAAGGCAGACATGGAATGCGTGGGGAACAAGGGAGACATGGAATGCGTGAGGAGCAAGGGGAACATGAAATACATGGGGAAAGGCGCAAGGGACATGGGAGGTTCGGCAGGCGTTTGGAGGGTATGGAGGGGGAAGACGGACTTTCTGCGCTTTTAGGAAAATGCGGCCACTATCTTTATCATCGCCCTTATCATGGCCGTGGTCAGGGAAGAATCTTGAAAATGCTTTCAGGACAGGAGGAAGTCACACAAAAGGAATTACAGGAAACACTTGGGATTCAGGCCGGATCGGTCAGCGAGATCATTTCCAAACTGGAGGCCAGGGGATTGGTTGCCAGGGAACGGGATGATGCGGATAAGAGAAGGGTATTGCTAAGAATCACGGAAGAGGGTAAAAAGAGGGCGGAGACGGATTTTGATGAAGGCAAGACGGAAGATTTATATGGGGTTTTAAGCGAAGAGGAGCAGGAGACTTTAAAAGGGCTTCTTGGAAGGCTGCTGGAGAGCTGGGGGATGACGGGCCAGGACCCGCAGTGAGATGACAGCCTAAGAGTCAAGGGAAAGGGGAACCACATGGGGGAGATAACCATAAAGAAACTGGAGATAGGCACAGCTGCATATTGGGCTGCATTTAATCTGAGGAATGAAATCCTGAGAAAGCCCAGGGGACAGAACCTTTATCATGATGATTTGTCATATGAAGCATTATCCTCCCATACAGCTGCATTGGAGGATGATAAGGTGATAGGGGCGTCCTGTTGGTATGAGGACGGGGGAAATGGACTTGTTAAGCATCTTGTGGTGGAGGATGCTGCCAGAGGCAAGGGCGTGGGAACACTGCTCTTAAGGTATGCGGAGGAGGAGATGGTATCCCGGGGAATCAGGAAGTGCGTGCTGAAGGCAAGGGTATCGGTTACGGGATTTTATGAAAAGCTCGGTTATCATACTGTGGGGGATATCATGCCGGATGATGTGCCGCATATTATGATGGAGAAGTGCCTGGGTGAGGATTAAGCCTGTCCCAAGGCTCTGTTACAGCTTGATTTAAGGGCTACGGGTAAAATAGTCATAAGGTCCTGTATTTTGTTTTATATCTTATCTTCCAAAGCAGCCGCATTTTCCTGGCAATGGCGAACAGCAGTACCTCCACCACTGCTTCCGGCGTGTGCTCGGAAGCATGGTATGGCCCAGGTCAAAGGCCAGAAGCAGTGCGCCGGACAGAATCGCAATGAGCAGGATGGCGGCTATTATGTGTCTGTTCACGGTCAGTTCCTTTTAAGCAGTCGGATTGATATAGGCTTTTGTGTCCCCAAGCTTGGCAAGTGCGCGGGCAATATTGAATACATGGTCGCCGATGCGCTCGTAATCCGTAAGGATTTCAGAATACAGGATGGAAGTCTCCACATGGCATTTTCCATTCCCCATACGCTCAATCTGGTTGGATCGGTATAAGAGGGTCTTTTCGTCGATTTCCTGTTCCAGAAGCGTGGCCTGTTCCAGAAGGGAGACACATTCCTGGGACTGATTGAGGAATGCGGTTTTATCCGCTGACAGTGCCTGGGCGCCAAGGCTGCTGGCAGCAAGGTTCTTTGCGCTGCAGACAAGGTTTATGGCGCGCATGCTGGAATCCCTCATATCAGCCAGCTCCTCCTGGGCCTGTGCGGACAGCTCCAGTCCCCGCTCCATCATGGTCTGGGCATAGCCCGCAATGTTCTTGGCATGGTCGCCGATGCGCTCCACATTGCCGCTGATGGTGAATATGCGGCGCAGCGCGTCCACCTCGGCCGGGTTGTGTTCCACGGTAAGGACCTTGGATATCCGTCTGGAAAGCCGGGCATTGGCAAGGTCAATCTCTTCTTCACGCTTTAAAATCCACTCCAGTTCATCTGTGCTTTTTTCGCTGAATGCAAGGAATCCCTTATCAACATTTTCAGCTGCCAGGGAAAGCATCTGGCTGATTTCCTCCATCAGCTGCTTTCGGGCAATCACGGATACGCCAAGCACATGTTCGGAGGCCAGAAGCTCTTCAAACCAGTGCTCCTCATCCGCTGCCCGCTGGGGCCTGTCAGGAAGAAGCTTTTCGGAAATCCGCGCCAGCTGCGTACCGAATGGAAGCAGGAGCAGGGTGGTCACAATATTGAACAGCGTATGTACGTTGGCAATCTGCGCAGCCGGATTAGCCGGCGTGAAAGCAGCTACCCAGCTGGTAAAAGGAATCATGATACAGACAATGGTAAATACAGTGGTGCCTATGATGTTAAACATCAGGTGGATGAGGGTGGTGCGTTTTGCATCCCTGTTTGCACCGATGGAGGCCAGCACGGCCGTGATACAGGTGCCGATATTCTGACCAAACAGAACAAATACAGCGCTGTCGATTCCAATAAGCCCGCTGACAGCCAGGGCCTGCAGGATTCCGACGGACGCGGATGAGGACTGGATGATGGCTGTAAAGCCGGCACCGGCCAGGATTCCCAGGAGGGGATTGGAGAATCTGGTCATGAGCCGGACAAATCCTTCTGAATTGCGCAGAGGTATCATGGCAGCGCTCATCATGCCCATACCCAGGAAAAGGATGCCAAGCCCGGCCACGATGCCGCCTGCAAACTGTACCTTTTTCTTTTTAACAAACAGAATCAGGGCAACGCCCACAAATGCAATCAGGGGAGCAATGGCCCCGATATCCAGGGCAATCAGCTGTCCTGTGATGGTCGTGCCGATATTGGCGCCCATGATGATCCATACCGCCTGTTTCAATGTCATGATCTGGGAATTCACAAACCCCACTACCATGACGGTTGTTGCGGATGAGGACTGGATGATTGCAGTGATTCCGGCGCCCACCAGCACCCCAAGGAAACGGTTGGCAGTCAGCCTTTCCAGAATCTGTTTCATGCGGCTGCCCGCAGCTGCTTCCAGGTTGGTGCTCATCATCTGCATTCCATAAAGGAACAGTGCCAGCCCTCCCAGAAGGCTGAAAAACGATTCAATACTCAAAATGATTCCTCCTCTGAATTCATGGATTATTTCAAAAAGACATAGCCTGCATCCGTGTAAACGAGTGCAGGTCATGTCTTTTTAATCACATAGATTTATTAAAATGTAACTCAACTGGAATGTGATCAGCATCGCATCCGTTGTCCATAGGTATGTCATTTCCTTTCTGTCTTATGTGGATCATGTACTGGCCCTGATGGCATTATATGGGGACAGCATGGCGGATGTCAATCGTATGGACGCAATATTAACGACACTTTAATACGGAGTGGTTTTCAGAATGGTAGGATTTATATAAGATATGGGGTGAAAATGGTAGG
>NZ_JAJFEB020000030.1:0-54703 GCF_020709765.2 Clostridium pacaense | reverse complement strand
TGTATTTTATTACAATCAAAAGAATGTTGGAAGTGTGCTTTTCAGCACACCCCAACATTCAGTATAGAACCTTTTTTCCTGCATATGGTAATTCAGGTAACCATGTGCTATAATAACAACGTGTCAATGCGGATTTACTATTTCACGATAAGGAGGGAATTCTATGATAACATTTAACCATTTTAATTTTAATGTACTGAACCTGGATAAGAGCCTTGCTTTTTATAAGGAAGCCCTGGGACTGGTGCCGGTAAGGGAAAAAGAAGCTTCTGACGGATCCTTTAAGCTGGTGTACCTGGGTGACGGTAAAACTGACTTCACCCTTGAACTGACCTGGTTAAGGGACAGGACCGAAGCCTACAACCTGGGGGAATGTGAATTCCATCTTGCGTTCCACGTGGATGACTTTGATGATATCCACAAGCATCATGAAGAGATGGGATGCATCTGCTATGAAAACCCTGGCATGGGTATTTATTTCATCACGGATCCAGACGGCTACTGGCTTGAGATTGTCCCGGCCAGAGGATAGGAGGAGACACAATGGAAGAACTTGTCATGCTGCTTCTGGGTTTTGGGGTTTTACTGTTCTTTATAGGTGTGGTCCTGCTCATCATCTATATCCTTGCCTACTGGATGATATTCAACAAGGCAGGGGAGCCGGGCTGGAAAGCCTTGATTCCCATCTACAGCACCTATACCGAATATAAGCTGGTCTGGAATACGAAGATGTTTGCCGTGTTCATGGCATTTGCCGTTGCCACGGCCATCCTTGAGAATATGGACGGGATGCTGTTCCTGTATTATGCCGCATCCATCGGGACGATTGTGATGAACATCATTGCCTGTGTTAAGATGTCCATGTCCTTTGGCCACGGAACGGGATTCGCAATCGGCCTTATCCTGCTGAATCCCATCTTCCTGCTGATCCTGGCCTTTGACGGCTCCACCTACATCGGGCCGGAGGGAAAGCGCCCGCAGTCAGTGGGACAGGGATGGGATTAGGGAACATGACATGGAGATAAGAATATGTACGGAGCGTAGCCCGGAGATGATCAGCGGACTGATGCGTATCTGGAGGGATTCCGTTTCAGCCACCCACACATTCCTGACGCCGGCAGACATCGACATGATTGCAGCCTATGTTCCCGATGCGCTCAGAAGCATCCCGGTGCTCTTGGTGGCGGAGGATCAGGGTGTCATCACCGGGTTTGCAGGTATTGACAAGGAGCAGCTGGAAATGCTGTTTATTTCACCTGACTTCAGGAATCAGGGGATTGGCAAGGCAATGGTCCAATCCATGTTCAGGGATTTTTCAGTGACAGAGGTCTGCGTGAATGAGCAGAATCCCGGCGCCAGGGGATTCTATGAACATATGGGATTCCAGGTCTATAAAAGGGATGGACTGGACGGGCAGGGGAACCCGTTCCCCATCCTCCATATGAGGAGAAGGGCGTGATTGTCCTGTATCTGCCTGCCGTGGTACCACGTAATAGAAAAGCCCATCGGAATACATATCCATGTATCCCGGCGGGCTTTCTTCTTATCTTTTTTTAAGCCATATACTTTTAAAGCCTTATATTTGCTGAAGCTGTATCCTTCTAAAGCCGTATCCTTCTAAATCCAGTATCCTACTTAAATTCGCTGTACTTTTCCTCGCAGTACTGGCACCTGTATGTCTCGGTCTTCTCGTCAGCCAGATAGAATATATGGGGAAGCTCCTGCTCGATGGAAGTAATGCAGCGCGGGTTCTTGCACTGGATTACATTGGTAATCTTTTTAGGAAGCTTCAATAAGCGCTTTTCAACAATCTTGTCATTCTTAATGATGTTGACCGTGATGGTGTGGTCGATGTAGCCAAGGACCTTAAGGTCCAGGGTATCCAGCCCGCCTTCAATCTTGATGATATCCTTGCGGCCCATCTTGTTGCTGCGCGCATTCTTGATGATGGCCACCTGGCATTCCAGCTTGTCCAGGCCCAGGTGATAATAGATATCCAGGCTTTTTCCTGCCTCGATGTGGTCTAAAACAATGCCTTCCTTTAATCCGCTGATATTTAACATGGCTTTTCCACCTCCAGTAATCTCATGATTAAGGCCATACGCACATATACCCCATACTGTGCCTGCTTAAAGTAAGCGGCCCTTGGGTCGTCGTCCACTTCCACGGAAATCTCATTTACCCTTGGGAGGGGATGGAGTACATACATGTCTTCCTTGGCCAGTTTCATCTTTTTCTTGTCCAGGATATAGCAGTCTTTTAAACGGATATAATCTTCCTCGTTGAAGAAACGCTCCTTCTGCACACGTGTCATGTAAAGGATGTCCAGCTTGCCGATGGCTTCGTCCAGGTTGCCTACTTCCTCGAATTCCACGTTGTTGGCAGTGAGCACGTCCTCGCGGATATTATCCGGGATACGAAGCTCAGGCGGGGATATAAGGATGAATTTGATGTTGGGGTATCGGACCATGGCGTTGATGAGGGAGTGTACGGTGCGTCCGAATTTCAGGTCGCCGCAAAGGCCGATGGTCAGGTTGTCAAGGCGTCCCTTCATGGAACGGATTGTCATAAGATCGGTTAAGGTCTGGGTAGGATGCTGATGACCGCCGTCGCCTGCGTTGATGACAGGGATCTGGGCCTTCTGTGCTGCCACGAATGCAGCGCCTTCCTTTGGATGACGCATGGCACAGATATCAGAATAGCAGGAAATCATGCGGATGGTATCGGCAACGCTTTCGCCCTTGGCAGCAGAACTGGAATTGGCGGATGAAAAGCCTAATACATTGCCGCCCAGATTCAGCATGGCAGCCTCAAAGCTTAAACGTGTCCTTGTGCTTGGCTCATAAAAAAGGGTGGCCAGTTTCTTGCCGTCACACACATGGGCGTACTGGGGAAGATTCTGCTCAATGTCCCTTGCAAGAGCCAGAAGGTCATCGATTTCTTCCACAGAGAAGTCTAAGGGATTCAATAAATGTCTCATGGGATTCTCCTTTGCCTTTATGAATTTATTAAAATCTTGATTTTGGGAAATACTTCGCACCCTACCAGTGCGATAGCCGGAACCTGCCAGATATGGCACTGATTTGTGCCTCGTCATATTCTTACATAGAATGCAATATAAGTCAAGTAATTTTTCGTGGCTTTTTTAAAATTTTATGATATACTGTCACAGCAGGGAATTCCATGGAAATGTGACCGGGAGGCATGGGGACATGGGCCCGTGTAAGGAATTATTAAGGAACTTTAAGGAAAATACAGAAGAACAGGAACTTGAGCCTGTGCTATACTGTACAAAAATAGGGAAATGTACACTATAGCACAGGAATATGCAGGAAAGGAGCATTGCTTTGGCAGGACAGACAGGTACGGCAGAAGCGGATAAAAGGGAACTGCCGGTGACGGGAAAGCAGGAGGCGGCAGAGGCATTGACGGCAGCGGACAGCAGGAAAGTGGCCATAAGCGTGAAGAACCTGTACAAGATTTACCGTGTGGGTGAGATGAAGGTCCGTGCCCTTGACGGTGTGGATTTTGAGATATATAAGGGGGAGTTCGTGGCGATTGTGGGAACCTCCGGATCTGGCAAGTCGACACTTTTAAACATGCTGGCCGGTCTTGAGAAGCCTACCAAGGGCGAGATAGAGATAGGCAGCACTCATATAGAAAAGATGACGGAAAAGCAGCTGGTGACCTTCCGCCGTGAAAAGGTAGGATTCATTTTCCAGTCCTACAATCTGCTGAACACCATGAATGCAGTTGAGAATGTGGCCCTTCCCCTTTCGTTTAGGGGTGTGTCAAAACGGAACAGGCTGAAGCAGGCCAGGAAGTTCATGGACCTGGTAGGCGTGGGGGACCAGGCAAGGCATATGCCAAACCAGATGTCAGGCGGACAGCAGCAGAGGGTGGGTATAGCAAGGGCCCTGGTGGTGAACCCGCAGATCATATTTGCGGACGAGCCAACGGGAAACCTGGATTCCAGGACCACCATGGAGGTGCTGCGGCTGATGCAGAAGATTGTCAGGGAGCAGGGGCAGACGCTGGTCATGGTTACACATGACAACAACCTGGCTTCCTATGCGGACCGGAGGATCCGGATCGTGGATGGGAAAATCGTGGGCATAGAGACCGGCGGCAGGCTGGCTGAGGAGACCCATATAGAAAAGGGAGTATGTGAGAATGAAACCAATGAAAATTCGTAAAGGTCTTATACTGGTATCAATGGTATTCCTGATGGCCGGGGCACGTCCGGCCGGCGTGATGGCCAGCAGCTATCAGCTGGGCTATAACACCAACGCCAGTGACAATGATTATATTTCCACAACCAAGGCGCCAAGGGGAAGGATTGGCAAGTCCATGTCCATTTCCTTCCGGGTAAGGGCCACGGATGAGGATATGGACAACCTGAAGATAAGCCTTCTTCAGACCAATGACTTCCAGCAGATTGAAGAGCGTGGCAACGGGGATTATACGGTTGACTACTATCCCTTTGAAATCATGGAAACCACGTTCCTGGCTAAGAATGTGGGCAATATCAAGAAGGGCAATATTAAGAGCGTATCCCTGTCGGCCAATGTGCGCAGGGACGCACAGCAGGGTTATTACAGCATCCCCATACTTCTGGAGTGGGACGGCGGTACGGATATCGACTATATCAATATCTGGATTTCAACGGACACATCATCCGGGACAGACGATGAGGAGGATAAAAAAGAAGGCAATTACTTTGTCATCGGAGAGAATCAGGCAACCCCCCGGGGCGTGTATCCCAATGTGATGGACTATACGGTTAATTTCCGCAACAAGCGCAATACCACGGCCCAGGATGTAACCATCAGCATGCAGCTGTCAGAGGATGACACCAAGTTCCCATTTGAAATCAATGACGGCAACTATGACAGGACCTTTGAGCGGGTGCAGTCAGGTGAAACCGTTTCGGCCCCGTACAGCATGGCCATACGCAAGGACTCCTATACCGGCTATTATCCCATAAAGTATACCATTACCTTCCGCCTGAGTTTGGAAGGCGACCTGCACACGGAAGAGGGGACCTTTTACGTACATATCGTGTCCAAGGACAAAGAGGACAATCTGGGCGATTTTGACGCTAATGACAGGACCAGGGCAAGACTCATCGTGGACAGCTATTATACGGTTCCTGAGCAGGTCTATGCCGGCAATGAATTCGAACTGGTGCTGAACATGAAGAATGCGTCCACCTCGGTTCCTGCCAGCAATATCCTGTTTAACCTGGAATCTGAAAAGGTATCGGACAGCGCGGTATTCACAACCAAGTCAGGGTCCTCCTCCATGGTGGTCAATGACCTGGGTTCGGGACAGAGCACGGAGGTGCGGGTCAGGTTCACGGCCCGGGCAGGCGTGGACCAGCGCTCCTATGCAATCACCATCAAGGAAAAATATGACAGCCCTGAGTTTAAGAACGCGGAAGAAAGTATCGTGGTGGACATCCCGGTGAAGCAGTACGCCAAGCTGAGCACCAGTACCATAGACGTGATGCCGGACACCATGACGGTTGGCTCTGAGTCCAATGTGATGTTTGGCATTAATAACACGGGAAAAGTCATCCTTTATAATGTGACGGCTGCATTTGAAGGGGATTCCATTAAAACCACGGATGCTTATGTGGGCAATATCAAACCGGGCGACACGGGCAATGTGGACATCATGCTAACGGGCGTGGCACCCACCATGGATGACGGGACCATAAAGATAACGATTACCTATGAAGATGAAAACGGCGTGGCCGCAGAGCCTGTGGAAAAGGAACTGACCCTCTTTGTGACAGAGGAGATGGAAGATCCCTTTGGCATGGATGCCGGTATGGAGGCGGGCGCCATGGACGTGGAGGCAGAGCCGCCTTCCTTCTGGGGTAAGTATAAAGTTCTGGTGATTGCCGGAGCAGTGGCGGCAGTGGCTGTTATTGCAGCTGTTGCCATGGTTATTAAGAAGAAACGCAAGGCAGCCAGGGAAGAGGATGTGGACGATGAGATTTCCTGATCTTCTGATCATGAGCATTAACAATTTAAGACGGAGGAAACTCAGGACGGTCCTTACCGTGCTGGGGGTCATCATCGGCACTGCCTCCATCGTGGTAATGGTATCCCTGGGAATCGGCCTGGACCAGATGTTCATGGAGCAGCTGTCCTCCTGGGGAAGCCTGACCACCATTGATGTGTATGGCGGTTCCGGCGGTTCATATTACGGCGGCGGGGCCGTCATGGTGGGAGGCGGCGGCAGCGGCAAGTCATCAGACCCCACCTATATTACGGATGAGGTGATGGAGAAATTCGGACGCCTGAACCATGTGTCCGGTGTCTCGCCCATCCTGGACATGAACGTGGTCATCCGCCAGGGCGCCTATGAGGCGCAGTACATGACCCTGAGGGGAGTGGGACAGAAGTTCCTGGAACAGATTCCTCTGGGAGAAGGCCGCCTGCCGGGACCGGGGGAGACAGGGCTGGTTTTTGGCAATACGGTACAGCAGGATTTTTATAATTCCAAGACCGGAAGGGGATACTGGGATACCGGAGAACTTCCGGACGTGGACTTCCTTAACAAGCCCCTTTTCATAATCTTTGATATGGATGCATACTTCCAGTCCAGGAACAATTCGGGCAGTTTTGGCGATTCAGATGACAGCCAGACCCGGGTCAAGCCTCCCAAGAAGTATATGATGGACGGAATCGGGCTGGTGGAGGGTGGCCCACAGGATTACGGCACGTATTCCTATGGTGTGTTTACCGATATAGACGGACTGAAGGCACAGCTCCGCAAGGCCTTCAAGAAGGGAACCGTCATCCCGGGACAGCCCACCAACAAAAAGGGAAAAGCGCTGCCCTACCTGGTATACAGCCGGGCGCAGATTTATGTGGACGATATGGAATATGTAAAGGATGTCCAGGCCCAGGTGGCTGATATGGGCTTTCAGGTGAGCAGCAGGATGGACTGGATGGAAAGTTCCAAGCAGCAGTCCCAGATGATACAGGCAGTACTTGGCGGAATCGGCGCCGTGTCCCTGTTTGTGGCGGCCATCGGCATCGCCAACACCATGATGATGTCCATCTATGAACGGACAAAGGAAATCGGCGTCATGAAGGTCCTGGGCTGCGACATGGGCAACATCCGCAACATGTTCCTTATTGAGTCCGGTTTTATCGGATTCATGGGAGGCGTGATCGGCATCGGCCTGAGTTACGGGATTTCAGGCATCATCAATAAGTTTGTCAGTCTGGAAGAAACCAATGGGCTGGTGGGCAACCTTTCCAGGATTCCGCCCTGGCTTTCCGTATCCGCCATTGGGTTTGCCATCTTTGTGGGCATGGCGGCAGGATTCATGCCGGCCATGAGGGCTATGAAGCTGAGCCCGCTGGCAGCCATCCGCAATGACTGATTGGATAATTCAGTAGTAAAACTTCTAATAAACTATTGCAATATTAGAATAAATGATATATAGTAATAACAGGGCGTGTGACTGGCGGATAGTGGATGAACCACAGGGAGCACGCGGACCGTATTACGGAGATTTGGCCGACCGCCTGGGCACGTGTGTTTTTAGCGTGCCCGGCGGGCCGGCTCTTTTTATATTTACAGAGGAATAAACAATCACAGCAAATGGAGGAAACACTATGAAGCAGATGTCGCTGGAACAGGAATTGAGAAGCAATGCATATCCCGGACGTGGAATTGTCATAGGACGTTCTGAGGACGGGACCAAGGCAGTGACCGCCTATTTCATCATGGGAAGGAGCGCCAACAGCCGCAACCGCGTGTTCGTGGAGGACGGACAGGGCATCCGCACCCAGGCATTTGACCCGGCAAAGCTGGAGGACCCCAGCCTCATTATTTATGCTCCTGTGAGGGTTCTTGGCAATAAGACAATTGTGACCAACGGCGACCAGACCGATACGGTCTACGAAGGGATGGACCATCAGATGACCTTTGAGCAGTCCTTAAGGTCCAGGGAGTTTGAACCGGATGCCCCCAATTACACACCGCGTATTTCCGGTATCATGCACATTGAAAACAGCGGCTATAATTATGCCATGTCCATATTAAAGAGCAATCATGGAAATCCTGACTCATGCCTGCGTTTTACATACGCCTATGAGAACCCGGCTCCGGGGGAAGGGCGTTTCATCCATACCTATATGCATGACGGGAACCCCCTTCCAAGTTTTGAGGGCGAACCAAAGCCGGTGGGCATATCCGGCACCATTGACGGATTTACGGACATGGTATGGAACAGCCTGAATGAGGATAACAAGGTATCCCTGTTTGTCCGCTTCATTGATATAGCATCAGGAACCTATGAGACAAGGATTGTTAATAAGAACAAATAAAAAGAGAGAGGGATTTGTTATGAAAGAACTGGAACTGAAGTATGGCTGTAACCCCAATCAGAAACCATCCAGAATCTTTATGGAAGGGGATAAGGAGCTTCCCATCACTGTCCTCAGCGGCAGGCCGGGCTATATCAACTTCATGGACGCGTTAAACGGCTGGCAGCTGGTGAAGGAACTTAAGAAGGCAACCGGGCTTCCTGCGGCTGCTTCCTTTAAACATGTCTCACCGGCAGGGGCCGCAGTGGGCCTGCCATTGGATGATGTATTGAAGAAAATATACTGGGTGGATGACATGGGGGAACTGTCACCCCTGGCCAGCGCCTATGCAAGGGCAAGGGGCGCTGACAGGATGTCTTCATTTGGCGATTTCATTTCCCTGTCCGATGTGTGTGACACGGCTACGGCCAGAATCATCAAGAGGGAGGTGTCAGACGGCGTCATTGCTCCTGGATATGAGCCGGAAGCCCTGGAAATCCTCAGGTCCAAGAAGAACGGCAATTATAATGTCATCCAGATTGACCCGGATTATGAACCGGCTGCCATTGAGCGCAAGCAGATATTCGGCGTTACCTTTGAGCAGGGCCACAATAACCTGGAGATTAACAAGGAGCTCCTTCAGGATATCGTGACAGAGAACCGGGAGCTGACGGAACAGGCCAAGGTTGACCTTATGATTTCATTGATTACCCTCAAATACACCCAGTCCAACTCTGTCTGCTACGTAAAAAACGGACAGGCCATTGGCATTGGCGCCGGACAGCAGTCCAGGGTACACTGTACCCGCCTGGCCGGCAGCAAGGCCGACAACTGGTATCTGCGCCAGGCCCCACAGGTCCTTAACCTTCCCTTTGTGGACAGCATCAGACGTGCGGACAGGGACAATGCAATCGATGTTTATATCGGTGAGGATTACATGGATGTGCTGGCCGACGGCAGATGGGAAAAGACATTTAAGGTAAAACCGCCCGTGTTCACCAGGGAGGAGAAGAGGGCCTGGCTGGATACCATGTCCGGCGTGTCCCTTGGCTCGGACGCTTTCTTCCCATTTGGCGATAACATTGACAGGGCTTATAAAAGCGGCGTGAAGTACGTGGCCCAGCCAGGAGGTTCCGTGCGGGATGACCAGGTAATTGAAACCTGCAACCAGTACGGCATGGTCATGGCATTCACAGGAATCAGATTGTTCCACCACTAATCGTTTACAGACATTTTCTGGTATACAGGGAAAAGGCGGGAAGGCTTAAGTTTCAGGACTTCCGGCCTTTTTCCATGCCTTTTCCCTTGTATAAAAACAGTTGCCTTCATCCATGCACAGGGGTATAATGAAGCAAGTGTCTTGAATGAGGAGATGTGTTGTATGATAACGGACTTAACAGTGGGACATCCTAAAAATACATTGTGGCGGTTTGTGTTGCCCATGTTTGTAAGCGTCATGTTCCAGCAGCTTTACAACATTGCGGACAGCAGCATTGCCGGACGGTTTGCCGGGGAGGACGCGCTGGCGGCCGTGGGGGCTTCCTATCCCATCACGGTGATTTTCATGGCATTTGCAGTGGGCAGCAACCTGGGCGCGTCCGTGGTGGTATCCCGGCTTTTTGGCGCAAGGGACATTGGGAAAATGAAATCCGCTGTCTACACCGCATTCATTGCCTGCGGCATCATGAGTCTGATCCTCACCGCGCTGGGATATGTGTACTGCGGCAGCATGATGCGTCTGATACATACGCCATCCAATATATTCGGGGATGGGGAACTGTACCTGAAGATTTATGTGTTCGGCCTTACCTTTCTGTTTCTTTACAATGTGTGTACCGGGATTTTCACTGCTTTGGGGGACTCCAGGACGCCCCTGTACTTCCTGATCGGCTCGTCCATCGGCAATATCCTGCTGGATTACTGGTTCGTTGCAGGGTTCCACTGGGGCGTGGCAGGCGTTGCATGGGCCACCTTCATTGCCCAGGGCATATCGGCCGGACTGGCCCTTGTCACCCTGGCCCTGAGGCTTAAGGGGATAAAGACCAGCCGGAAGGTGGTGCTTTTTGACCTTTTGCTGCTGTCCCAGATTGCTGCCATCGCTGTCCCCAGCATCATGCAGCAGAGCGTGCTTTCCGTTGGGAACATGTTTGTCCAGGAAATCGTGAACCGTTACGGCTCCGCCGTCATAGCGGGCTATTCCGGCGCAATCAAACTGAATACATTTGCAATCAACGCCTTCATGTCCTTAGGCGGCTGCCTGTCCAGCTACACGGCCCAGAACCTGGGAGCCGGTAAAAAGGAGCGGCTTTCCCTTGGCTTTAAGACAGGTGTCAGGCTGTCCATCCTTGCGACCATTCCCTTCTTTGTCCTGTACTTTGGCTTCAGCAGACAGATGATGGGACTGTTCCTGGGGGACGGGAGTGAGGAGGCAATCCGCTCCGGCGTGGGCTTCCTGCGCATTGTAAGCCCCATGTACTTCATGATATCCATCAAGCTTATGACGGATGGGATTATCAGGGGTTCCGGGGCAATGGCATACTTTGTGCTGGCCACGGTGCCGGATTTGATCCTGCGCATCATCGTGGCCAATATCCTCACAGGATACTTTGGCAGCATGGGTATCTGGATGGCCTGGCCTTTTGGATGGATTGCGGCTACTGTGCTGACGGTTGTGTTTTACAGGAGGATTGTTACCGGGAAGTATTGTATCCGGTTGTAGTTGGAATGGAAGGGAGATTCGGTTGTAGCTGTAGCCGGAGGATTGTGGCTGCGGCGTGGGGATATCAAGACCGTTCCGGAAATGTGAAGCTTTTGTGAATTCGTCCCAATGGAAGCATTTGTCTCTTGAACCTGAAAAATGTTTGTGCTAGGATATGTTTGTTAATGAAGACGTGCGGGGAAGGGATGCATTTGAAAGGGATGTGTTTGGAAGGGATGCATTCGGAAGGGATGTACTTGGAAGACATGTGTTTGGAAGAGATGTGTTCGGAAGGGATGTACTTGGAAGACATGTGTTTGGAAGAGATGCGTTCGGAAGGGATGTACTTGGAAGACATGTGTTTGGAAGAGATGCGTTCGGAAGACATGCATTGGAAAGAGACATGTTGGAAAGAGGCATGTTGGAAAGAGATGCCTCCGAAAGAGCCGCACTGAAAAAGACTCAGTCAGAGAGGAATGCAGCGAGTGGGACATGCCCTGAAAATCGGGCAAACGCTGCAGAGGGACGGGATTGGTGACAAAGGAAAATCTGCAACAATATATAAAAACCATATGGAATGTGTTTGGAACCGTGTGCCTCATACTGGTACCCTGTGTATCGTATGTCCTGTTTGAATATGTGACAGGTAATCTGGCCACGGTTCCTGGTGATATGGCGGTGTGGAATATCGCATGGATGTATGTGCTTTATCTTGCCGCTTTTGCTGTCAGCGGGACCAGCCGGATTGCTGTTCCTGTTATTTCCGCGGCACTGCTTATCATATCCATGGCAGAGGCGTTTGTGGTGGAGTTCAGGGGAAGGCCCATCATGCTTTGGGATGTGATGGCTTTCAAGACCGCGGCCACGGTGGCGGGGAATTATGCCTTCGTGGTTTCGCATGAAATGAAGCTTGCGTGCATGGCAGTTGTGCTGATGAACGCAGGCCTGTGGTTTGCCCCGCGGCGGGTCAGGGGATGGAGACAGCGTCTGGCGGCTGGAGGTGCGGTGGCTGCCCTCACAGGCAGTTTTGCTGCGTGGTTTTTTATTTCCCTGGTGCCGGGGCATGGATGGGGCATCAATATGTGGGAGGTCAATGACTCCTATAAGGAATATGGATATGTGCTGTCCACTGCGGTTTCCATGCAGTATGTGGTTAAGAAGCCGCCCCATGGCTACAGCACCGCGCGGCTGAAGGAGATTCATGGCCGTCTGGAGGAAGAAGGGCAGGTGCAGCTGGCATCCCTGGACAATGTACAGACTGACAATAGCGGGGATATCACGCCTGTGAACCTGATATGTATCATGAATGAAAGTCTGTCAGACCTTAGGACGGCAGGGGATTTTACCACGAATGTGGAGTATTTCCCATTCATTAACAGCCTTAAGGAGAATACGGTGAAGGGCAGCCTGACCGTGCCTGTGTTCGGTTCCATGACAAGCAATTCGGAGTACGAGTTCCTTACAGGGGATTCCATGGCCCTTCTGCCTGCCAATTCCATTGCATACCAATTTAATGTAAAGCCTGATACCTATTCCCTGGTAAGCACATTAAAGTCCCAGGGCTATTCTGCGGTGGCCATGCATCCTTATCCTGGGGAGAACTGGAACCGTGTGGAGTGTTACCAGAATATGGGGTTTGATGAATTCCTGGATGAGGAATTTTATGAGGAAAGTGAACAGCTGCGCAATTATGTCAGCGATAAGGCGGATTATGACAGGCTGATTGATGTGGTGGAGGGCAAGGAATCACCAGATGACAGGCTGTTCATCTTCAATGTCACCATGCAGAACCATGGGGGCTATGAAGGCGAATATGATAATTTCCAACAGGAGGTATGGCTTACCGGTAAATATGAGGGCCAATACCCCAAGACGGACCAGTATCTGTCCCTGATGAAAAAATCAGACGAGGCATTCCAGTATCTGCTGGAATATTTTTCCCAGGTGGATGAACCAACCATGATTGTCATGTTTGGCGACCATCAGCCCAGCGTGGAGGATGAGTTCTATGACGCCATCGCGGGCATGCCCAGCAGCCAGGTGCCGGTCCAGGACCGTCTGATGTGGTATGAGACGCCTTTCATTATCTGGACCAATTATGACATGCCTTCTGAGGACATGGGGAAACTGGGCGCCGTCTACCTTTCCACGGAGGTATTGAAAAGAGCAAACCTGGACATGACGCCATATAACCGTTTCCTTCTCCAGCTGGAGGAAGTCCTGCCAGTGGTGCATTTCCTTGGCTGTTATGACAGGGAAGGCAATTATTATTACTGGCCCAAGGCTGAGTCGGAGCGCTGCCCGTACCAGGACATGGTCCTGGACTATGAAGCGCTGGTGTACAACCACAGTCTGGACCGGAAAAAGTATAAAGACATGTTTGTCGTAAAATAGTATAAGCCTCGAAAAAATTGTAAAAGCACTTGGCAAGCTGCCCTCGCATAGAATGAAATTAAGAATGTGCAGGGTGGCTTTCTTTGAAGACTTTTCCAAAACCATTATCAGCAGGAGAGGAAAAAGAGTATCTGGAGCGCTGCAAAGAGGGCGACCAGTCAGCAAGGGATATGCTGATTGAGCATAATATGCGTCTGGTAGCCCATGTGGTAAAGAAGTACCAGGGCTCTGATTATGATATGGAGGACCTGCTGTCTGTTGGGACCATCGGCCTTATCAAGGCCGTGAATACGTTTAATGCCGATAAAGGATCGCGACTGGCCACCTATGCAGCCAGATGCGTGGAAAATGAAATACTGATGCTCCTTCGTGCCAGCAAGAAATTTTCCAAAGAAGTATCGCTTTTTGAGCCCATCGGGGTAGACAAGGACGGCGAGACCGTGAGCCTGGTAGATGTCATCGAGATGGACAATAAAGAAACTTTGGATACCATGATACTGAAGCAGGATGTGAAAGAACTGTATGAGGCCTTTGAATCCTGTCTGACGGAGACAGAAAAAACCGTATTGGGAATGCGTTACGGGCTGTACAGGGGCAAGGAACATACCCAGCGGGAGATTGCAGGCAATCTGGGCATTTCCCGCTCCTATGTGAGCCGGATTGAGAAGAAGGCGATTGAGAAGATACGGGCGGAGTTTTCAAGACATGGATAAGCAATGAAGGTTGGAAAATACGGAGCATCGGGACTGATTATGGTTCCGATGCTGTTTTATGCTGTCTTTTGTCGTGAATTCCCCCTTTACCCTGAGGGGCTGAATCATTTATACTATATAAAATAAAGCCGGCATCTTGATTAAGAAGGCAAAAGGAGACAAGCAGTTCATGGGAAAAGGGCGTTCTGGAAGAAAAGACAGCAAAAAAGTGTGGAAAAACCGTCTGGCCGGGGTGGCTGCGGTTACATTGTTACTTGTGGCGGCCCTTTACTCCGCAGACCGGCTTCCAGTCAGGGGAAATGGAAGCCGTGGACCGCAGGCAGGGATAAATGGGGTGGAAACCAGGAGTGATGAGGCAAAAGGCAGGAGTGATGAGGCAAAAGGCAGGAGTGATGAGGCAAAAGATGGGAACGATAAGGAGAAAGACCGGAAATATGGGGCAAAAGACAGGAACGATAAGGAGAAAGACAGGGAATATGGGATGGGAGACGGGGATGATGGGGGAGGCATAAGAATAGGCGGAATAAGCAGCCAGGAGGAATGGGCAAGGAAACAGCTGGAGGGCATGTCCCTGGAGGAAAAGGCGGCGCAGCTATTCATCATCACGCCGGAACAGCTTACAGGCTGCGGCCAGGTTACCCAGGCCGGGGAGGTGACCAGGGAAGCGCTGAGACAGTATCCGGTTGGAGGCCTTATCTATTTTTCCAATAATCTGGAGGATGCCGGACAGTTAAAGACAATGACCGGAGATACCCAGAAGATGGCTATGGAGGAGATCGGGATACCGCTGTTCCTCTCCATTGATGAAGAGGGAGGGGATATTGCCAGGATTGGGAAGCATGATGGCTTCCGGGTAGCGCAGGTGCCGTCCATGGCTGTAATCGGTGCGTCTGGGGACCGTGTTCAGGCATATGGGGCGGGCAGTACCATTGGTGCATATCTTCATGAATATGGATTGAATCTGGATTTTGCACCGGACGCGGATGTTCTGACCAACCCGGACAATACAGTGGTAAAGACGCGCTCCTTTGGCCGGGATCCCCAGCTGGTTACAGAGATGTCCCTGGCATACCTTGAGGGGCTTTGGGAACAGGGGGTTTATGGGGCGCCAAAACATTTTCCTGGACATGGAGCCACAAAGGGGGACAGCCATGAAGGGTTTGCATATGCGGATAAAACATGGGAAGAGCTTGAGGAGGCTGAGTTGAAACCATTTTATGCCATGGTGGGGAACCAGGTGCCTTTTATCATGGCAGGTCATATCTCGCTGCCTGCAATCACAGGCGGGGACCTTCCCTGTTCCCTTTCGGGCCAGGTAATCCAGGGATATCTCAGGGACAGGATGGGATATGAAGGCATCATCATCACGGACGCATTGAACATGGGGGCCATTGAAGACCACTACCCCTCCGGTCAGGCGGCGGTGATGGCGCTGCAGGCTGGTGTGGACATGCTTCTGATGCCGGCGGATTTTCCGTCTGCCTACGAAGCTGTGGTGGAAGGGGCCGGGAATGGGGAAATACCGCTGGATTGTCTGGATGCATCGGTCCTGCGCATTTTAAGCCTGAAAGCTGAAATTCGAAAAATATTATAAAAAGATAGAAGAATTGTGCATTGTTTTATCGAAGCAATGCCCTTATACTATTCATAGCAGGCAGAACCGGCGGTTCAGTACCTGTTCTGCCTTTCTTGCTGCAACCAAGTGTTCATGAAGGAGGAAAAACAATGGCGATTTTAGTGACTGGAGGCGCCGGTTATATCGGAAGCCACACCTGTGTGGAGCTTTTAAATGCAGGTTATGATGTAGTAGTAGTAGACAACCTTTACAATTCCAGTGAGAAGGCGCTTCAGAGAGTGGAGCAGATTACAGGTAAGAAGGTTAAGTTCTATGAGGTGGACCTGTTAGACCAGCCTGCGCTAAAGGACGTGTTTGATAAGGAAACAATAGAGTCCGTCATTCATTTTGCAGGACTTAAGGCAGTGGGGGAGTCCGTGCATAAGCCTCTTGAATACTATCATAATAATATAACAGGGACCCTGATCCTCTGTGATGAGATGAGGAAGCATGGGGTAAAGGATATCGTGTTCAGTTCCTCCGCAACCGTATACGGCGACCCTGCTGAGATACCCATTACCGAGAACTGCCCCAAGGGTGAGATTACCAATCCATACGGACGTACCAAAGGCATGCTGGAGCAGATCCTTACGGACTTACATACAGCGGATGCCGGGTGGAATGTGGTGCTTCTGCGCTATTTCAATCCCATCGGCGCCCATGAAAGCGGCCTGATTGGGGAAGACCCCAAGGGAATCCCCAACAACCTGGTTCCCTATATTGCGCAGGTTGCTGTTGGGAAACTTGAATACCTGAATGTATTCGGTAACGACTATGATACCCCCGATGGCACTGGTGTGCGTGATTACATCCATGTGGTTGACCTGGCAAAGGGCCATGTAAAGGCTGTGAAGAAGCTTACTGACAGGGAGGGCGTCAGCATCTACAACCTGGGAACAGGCGTTGGATACAGTGTGCTGGATGTGCTTCATGCATATGAGAAAGCCTGCGGTAAGACACTGAAGTATGAAATCAAGCCGCGCAGGGACGGGGATGTGGCCGTATGTTACTCTGATTGCGCCAAGGCAAAGAAGGAACTGGGCTGGGTTGCTGAAAAGGGAATCGAGGAAATGTGTGCTGATTCCTGGAAATGGCAGTCCATGAACCCGGACGGATACAGGGATTAATTAAATACAGATAACAGGATGGCCTGCGGCTGGAACATGATTCCGGCCGCAGGCTTTCTGTTCAAAAAGATTTTATGCAAAAAGAACAAATGTTCTTATTTCTCCTTGATTTAAGTGTCCGGATATGGTAAACTGTATGAACAAACGTATGTTCGAAAGAGGCGGTGCCATGTTAATACAGGAGAATCTGTCCATACAGGAAAAACTGAAGATACTTACAGATGCAGCCAAGTACGATGTGGCCTGTACTTCCAGCGGCGTGAAGCGGAAGGGAAAGGCGGGAAGCATTGGGAATACATCGGAGGCCGGAATCTGCCATAGCTTTGCCGCGGATGGGAGATGTATATCCCTTCTGAAGATACTTTTTACCAATCAGTGTATCTATGACTGCAAGTATTGTGTCAACCGATGTTCCAATGATGTGGTCAGGACGGCATTCACGCCGGACGAGGTGTGTAAACTGACCATTGAGTTTTACAGGAGGAATTATATTGAGGGACTGTTCTTAAGTTCCGGAATCCTCTATAATGCCAATCACACCATGGAACTGATATACGAGACTTTATATAAACTACGGAACCAATGGAACTTTAACGGTTACATCCATGTAAAGGCCATACCGGGAGCGGATGCAGAACTGGTGGAGCGCACCGGATTCCTGGCAGACAGGATGAGCATCAATCTGGAACTTCCAACCGCACAGGGGCTTAAGGACCTGGCTCCGGGCAAGACCCGGGATAAGATACTTGCACCCATGCGGCAGATTCAGCAGGGGATTTCCGTGTCCAGCCATTTGCTGGGATATGACAGGGGATATAAGAAGCCTTACAGCACGGAGCGCGCCGGCTTTGCAGGAGGCGCTGCCCTGATACGCCCGGAACTGGCTGAGGCGCCGGGTGCTGCACTGGACAGGAAGATATCCGCGAAGGTTACTGGGCAGGGAGAGTCCCAAGGACTGGCAGGAACGGACCAGGGCGTGCCGGGAGGAGATTCACATAACGATATGTATACCACCCAACCGGATGCCCGCCCCGGATGCATTAAAAGCCGTCTTGTGCTTCCTGCTTCCCAATATAAGAAGTCAGCATTCGTACCGGCTGGGCAGAGTACCCAGATGATTGTGGGGGCCACGCCGGAGAATGATTATCAGATGATGTCGGTTACCCAGGCATTGTACCAGAACTTTGGACTGAAGCGGGTATTCTATTCTGCCTATATTCCTGTGAATGAGGACAGCTGTCTGCCAAGCCTTCCAGGAGGCCCGCCCCTTCTCAGGGAACACAGGCTGTATCAGGCGGACTGGCTTCTGCGTTTTTACGGCTTCAGGGCTGAGGAACTGCTGTCGGAGGACAGGCCGAATTTCAACGTATTTCTGGATCCTAAGTGTGATTGGGCCCTGCGCCATCTGGAAGGCTTTCCGGTAGAAGTGAACCTGGCACCTTATGATGAACTTCTCAGGGTACCGGGGATGGGGGTCAAGTCAGCTTCCAGGATTGTTGCTGCCAGAAGAAGCGGAAGACTTGGGTTTGAGGATTTGAAGAAGATGGGTGTGGTCTTGAAGAGGGCCAGATATTTCATTACCTGTTCCGGGCGCATGATGGAGGGGGCAAGGCTGGACCAGGATTATATTACCAATTGCCTTGTGGGCGATGAGCAGCGGGCCAGATGGGATATAGAACACAGGGACAGTTTCAGGCAGCTTTCCCTGTTTGACGATATGCATATGGAGATGCCTGTAACCAGAGATGACCACTATGCCGCGGCAGCCGGGCATTTTTAGGATAAGGGAGGGATAGGGAATGACCATATATTTATGCGTGCCGGATTTTGAGGGAATCCTTTGCGGCATATATGATGCATGGATGAGCCGGAAAGGCCACGACAATGTACGCCTGGAGTTAAAGGGGACGTACCATGAGCTGGAACTGTTCAGCGAGTATGTGGAGCCGGAATCCACCCATGAGAAGGCCCATAAGGTAATTAAGTCTGTGTGCAGTAAGCTTTCCCAGGAAGTATATAAGAAGATATATGTTGCATCCTTAAGCCAGAATACGGAGAGGGCGGACAAGATATACCGTTTCCTTGTACAGGCATTCGGCATTGGACCGGGAATACTGGACCAGCTTCAGATTCCTGAGAACTGTGATATATTTGAACTGTGCCGCAATGTTTATAATGAGAACCATCTTCTGGTGGAATTCCTGCGGTTTTCCCAGGCAGCGGGCGGTGTGCTGGTGTCAAGGATTGGACCGAAAAATGATGTGATGACCCTTCTTGCGCCTCATTTTGCAGACCGGCTGCCGGAAGAAAATTGGATTATTTATGACGTGAACCGGGAGAAGGCAGCTGTCCACCCCAAGGGAAAACCGTGGATTCTGGTTAATCATCCATTGGAACAGCCGGATGGGGACAATATATGGCAGCTGTGCCTGGAGCAGGAAACGGATGAGCGGGAATACGAGGATTTGTGGATTTCCTTTTTCCATACCATTGCAATTAAAGAAAGGACAAATCCAATCTGCCAGAGAAACCACCTGCCCCTGCGTTACAGGGCCTATATGACAGAGTTCCAAAGAGAACGTTAAAATGAATCCAATCATGCCCCTTGTCTTTTTGTTGTTCTTTTAGTATAGTAATACTATCTGTATTTCATTGGAACAGGTATCTTCCTGTTCTGTCAAGAAGTCATCCGGCGGGTATTTACGCCACATTCCAAACTGTTTGTATGTAAGTATGTAAGACCAATCAAAGAGAAGGGGGCATATGGATGTTTACACAAATCAACAGCGGAGGCATACGGGCTGTCCGGGGCTATGTTGTCTCCGTGGAAGCGGACGTTTCCAACGGTCTGCCGGGATTTTCCATTTCAGGCCAGCTGGCATCCGAGGTAAGGGAATCCCAGGAAAGGGTGCGCACGGCGCTGCGCAATTCCGGGTTCCGGTTTCAGGCAAAGAAAATAACGGTTAACCTGTCACCGGCAGGCATACACAAAGGAGGGACTGCTTATGACCTGCCCATAGCAATTGCAGTACTGGGCGCTTTTGAACAGGCTGACACCCGGGAACTTAAGGACAGCCTGGTCATCGGGGAACTGGGATTGGACGGCTGCGTGAAACCTATAAGCGGCGTACTGCCTCTGGTGGATGCGGCCAGGGAATATGGGCTGAAACGCTGCTTCCTGCCCGCGGCTAATGTCAGGGAAGGAATGATGATTGAGGGCATGTCAATCATCGGGGTGGAATCATTGGGCCAGATGGCCGCCATGCTCAGGCAGCCGTCATCCATAGGGCAATGCATACCATCGATGGAAGAAGGAGTATTGGAAGAGACTTATGATGTGGATTTCAGGGATATACGAGGCCAGCTGGTACTGAGGCGGGCCGCTGAAATTGCCGCCGCCGGTATGCATGGGCTTCTTATGAACGGAAGCGCCGGAACCGGTAAGACCATGGTTGCCAAAAGACTTCCCACCATCATGCCCTCCCTGACCAGGGAGGAAGATATCGAGATATCAAAGATATATAGTATCTGCGGCCTTCTTCCTCCTGACCGGCCGCTTTTATCCCGCCGTCCTTTCAGGAGTCCCCATCATACCATCACACCGCTGGCGTTGACTGGCGGCGGAGCCCAGGCGCGTCCAGGGGAGCTTTCCCTTGCATCCGGCGGAATCCTGTTCCTGGATGAACTTCCGCATTTCAGCAGGGGTGCAATTGATATTCTGAGACAGCCCCTGGAAGAACATAAGGTTACGGTTACCAGGGTCCATGGCAGTTATGAGTTCCCGGCCGACTTTATGCTGGTGGCTGCTACTAATCCGTGTCCATGCGGTTTTTACCCAGACAGGTCAAGATGCAGCTGCTCAGAACTGCAGATCCAGAGATATCTGGACCATATACCAAGGCCTGTCCTGGAGCGGTTTGATATATGTGTGGATGCCTCGCCTGTGACATATGAGGAGTTGAATGGGGCAGGAGGAACCGGGGAAGACTCCGCATCCATCAGGCGCAGGGTAGAGAGGGCCAGGAATATCCAGGCAGAGAGGTTCAGCGGCACAAGGATACGGTTTAACAGTAGGATGGGGATGAAAGAAACGCAGGAATACTGTACATTGGGTCAGGAAGAAGGTTCTTTCCTGAAAACGGTTTATGAGACAAAGCAGCTCAGCGCCAGGCGGTACCACAAGATATTAAAGGTAGCAAGGACCATAGCGGACCTGGATGGATGCGGTTTGATCAGCAGGAAACATTTATCAGAAGCATTGGGCTATGGAATGCTGGAGGAACGGTTATGGGGATAGCACAGCGATGGGATGGGATGGAGTATACCGCAGCCAGGACAGAGAGGGAAAGGGAGTTCCTTTACTGGCTGACCAGATGCCCTGGTTTTGGCGCGGTTACGGTACAAAAGATATGGAAGCAGGCAGAAAGCTTTGAGTCCGTATATTATATAGAAGGAATGGAATTATACCGTATGGGAATCCTTTACAGTGCAAAACAATGCCCGGAATTTGATGCCTGGAAGAAACAGCTGGAGCCAATGCGGCAAGAGTATCATACCCTTGGTGAAAAGGGAATCCGGTATATTACACCCCTGGACACGGAATATCCGGAGCGGCTCCGGCATATCTATGACTATCCCATGGGACTCTATGTAAAAGGGGAACTGCCCGGGGACGGATATCCGTCGGCCGCTGTCATAGGAGCAAGGAACTGTACGTCATATGGAAAGCAATCCGCCGAATACATGGGCAGGGAACTGGCCGCACAAGGCGTACAGATTATCAGCGGGCTGGCGCTGGGGATAGACGGGGCTGGCCACGAAGGTGCTGTAAAAGGCAGGGGAAAGACATTTGCAGTATTGGGCTGCGGCGTCAATATCTGTTATCCAAGAACCAATTACAGATTATTTGAGCAGATACTGGAAAATGGAGGTATCCTGTCTGAATACCCACCGGATGAAGAACCGCGGGCGCGTAATTTTCCTGCAAGGAACCGGATCATTAGCGGATTGTCGGATGTCATCCTTGTGATGGAAGCCAGGCAGAAGAGCGGTTCACTGATAACAGCCCAGCTGGGGCTGGAGCAGGGAAAAGAGATATTTGCCCTTCCGGGACGGATAACCGATGCCCTGAGCGAAGGCTGCAATTATCTGATAAGGGCCGGTGCAGGGATACTCACATCACCAGTTGATGTGCTGGAATCTATGGGCATTTTTTACGAAAAACCAATGTTTTCTTACGAAAAAGCAGATAAGGGACTTGCCAAGTTTGAAAAAATGGTGTATAGTTGCCTAGATTCCGAACCCAGGCACCTGGAACAGATTGCCATGCAGACAGGGATTCCTGTAAGCCAGTGCATGAGCACGCTTTGTGAACTGGAACTGGGTGGATTTGCACTGCGGACCAACGGTCAGTGTTATATCCGGCGGATGACACAACCATAAGCATTATTACGTATTTATCAATATATGAAGAGGGAATAAGGAGTTTTACAATGGCAAATTATCTGGTAATTGTGGAGTCACCAGCAAAAGTAAAGACCATCAAGAAGTTTCTGGGCAATAACTATGAGGTGGATGCCTCCGGAGGCCACGTAAGGGACCTTCCCAAAAGCCAGCTTGGATTTGATGCGGAACATGACTATGAACCCAAGTATATCACCATCAGGGGAAAAGGGGATGTGCTTGCCAAGCTGCGCAAGGAAGTGAAAAAGGCTGATAAGATTTATCTGGCCACTGACCCTGACCGTGAAGGAGAGGCCATTTCCTGGCATCTCATGAAAGCGCTGAAGCTGGATGAGCAGAAGGGAAAAGATGTTTACCGTATCAGTTTTAACGAAATCACCAAGAATGCGGTGAAGGCTTCCTTTAAAACCCCCAGAACCCTGGATATGAACCTGGTGAACGCACAGCAGACCAGAAGGATGCTGGACCGCATGGTTGGTTACAGAATCAGTCCCCTGCTTTGGGCAAAGGTAAAAAGAGGCTTAAGTGCGGGACGCGTACAGTCTGTTGCCCTCAGGATGATCTGTGACCGGGAAGATGAGATTAACGCATTCATCCCGGAGGAGTACTGGAACCTGGAGGCCGACCTTCTGATGAAGGGAAGCAAGAAGCCTCTGGCAGCCAAGTATTATGGTTCTAGGGATACAAAAGGAGGAAAGGCCACTATCCGCAATAAGGAGGAGCTGGACCATATCCTGAAAGAACTGGAAGGCTGCACCTATCAGGTAGAGGAAGTGAAAAAGGGAGAGCGTATCAAGAAGGCACCAATCCCCTTCACAACCAGTACCTTGCAGCAGGAAGCATCCAAGGCGCTGAACTTTTCCACACAGAAGACCATGCGTCTTGCCCAGCAGCTTTATGAAGGCGTTGAGGTAAAGGGACATGGGACACTGGGTCTTATCACATACCTGCGAACGGATTCCACCCGTATTGCGGATGAGGCAGATGCGGCCGCAAGGGAATTTGTCAAGGGACATTATGGGGCGGACTACGTGGCCCAGGGTAACCAGGTGAAGAAGGAAAATGGTAAGATACAGGATGCCCATGAGGCAATCCGTCCAACTGACATTACGTTGACACCTACCATTGTTAAGGAATCCCTTCAGCGTGACCTGTTCCGCCTGTACCAGTTGATTTGGAAACGTTTCACCGCAAGCAGGATGGCTTCTGCTGTATATGAGACCACTTCCGTGAAAATTGAGGCAGGCAGCCACATATTCACAACATCTGCTTCCAGACTGACTTTTGAAGGATTCATGTCAGTGTATGTGGAAGCTGACGATGAAGAGGAAAAGAACCAGGTCCTTGGGAACCTGGAAAAAGGAATCATGCTTAAGCTGGAAGAACTTAAGCCAAGCCAGCATTTTACCCAGCCCCCTGCCCACTATACGGAGGCTTCCCTGGTAAAGGCACTGGAAGAGCAGGGAATCGGCCGTCCAAGTACGTACGCCCCGACCATCACCACCATCATTGCCAGGCGGTATGTTGTAAAAGAAAGCAAGAACCTTTATGTCACGGAACTTGGTGATGTGGTGAACCGCATCATGAAACGTTCCTTCCCAAGCATTGTGGATCCGAATTTCACGGCCAATATGGAATCCCTGTTAGACAAGGTGGCAGACGGGACCGTTGCATGGAAAACAGTGGTCAGCAATTTTTATCCGGACCTGGATGAGGCTGTCAAGATTGCAGAACAGGAACTGGAATCCGTCAAGATTGCAGATGAGGTATCGGATGAGGTCTGCGACCTCTGCGGCCGCCAGATGGTCATAAAGTATGGTCCCCATGGAAAGTTCCTTGCCTGCCCCGGTTTCCCGGACTGTAAGAATACAAAGCCCTACTTCGAGAAGATTGGGGTACCCTGTCCTAAGTGCGGTAAGGAAGTGGTCCTTAAGAAGACCAAGAAGGGCCGTCTGTATTATGGATGTGAGGATAATCCGGAATGTGATTTCATGTCCTGGCAAAAGCCGTCCACCCAGAAGTGTCCCAATTGTGGTGCCTACATGGTGGAAAAGGGAAATAAACTGCTCTGTTCCAGCGAGACCTGCGGATACCGCACGGATAAGAAGGATCAGCCGGATAGCACGGATAAATAGAAAAAATTGTAAAACAGAACCGAAAATTATTAAAATCTTAAAATAATCGAAAACTTCAAAAAACTCTTGTTATTGCTTAAAAATTGTGTTAAAATTCAATTATTAGTAGAGTATTTTGGGGCGTTATACAAATTGGATAAGGAGGTTTTCGATTATGAGTGTTCAATTGTTGGACAAAACCAGAAAAATCAACAAGCTATTGCATAACAACAATTCTCATAAAGTGGTATTTAACGATATATGTAAGGTTTTAAGTGAGATATTGTTATCCAATATACTTGTTATCAGTAAGAAGGGAAAGGTTCTGGGTGTAAGTATCAACTCCGATGTGGATGAGATAGAGGAACTGATAGAAGACCAGGTTGGAGGATACGTGGATAAGATGCTGAATGAACGCCTCCTCAGCGTGTTATCGACAAAGGAGAATGTGAATCTGGCTACCCTGGGCTTTGCAGAAGAGAATGTAAGGAAGTATCAGGCCATCATCACCCCTATTGATATTGCAGGAGAACGCCTGGGCACCCTGTTTATTTACAAGTCAGACTCCCAGTATGATATTGATGATATCATCTTAAGCGAATACGGAACCACGGTTGTGGGGCTGGAGATGATGCGTTCCGTGAATGAAGAGAATGCGGAAGAGACAAGGAAGGTGCAGATTGTTAAATCAGCCATCAGTACCCTGTCATTCTCTGAACTGGAAGCAATCATCCATATTTTTGAGGAACTGGATGGAAACGAGGGTATCCTGGTAGCCAGCAAGATTGCTGACCGGGTGGGAATCACCCGTTCCGTCATTGTGAATGCCCTTCGCAAGTTCGAAAGTGCCGGTGTGATTGAGTCACGTTCTTCCGGAATGAAGGGAACATATATCAAGGTTCTGAATGATGTGGTATTTGACGAATTGAAGGCAATTAAGGCCTCCAACACAAATCTGAAATAACACCCCCATGATACAGTAATGTCAGGTCAGACCACATTATATAACATAAAAAGCCAAAACAGAACGGCAGTTTGCAAAAAACACGTAAAAGTGCTTGCAAGCTGCTGTTTTTTGTGATATATTGGTAAGGCTGACAAAAAACACGTCTGTGGATTCTACGGGACGGTGCCTTGAAGTATATTGGAAACCATCATTTAACTGGGAATCAATATCCGGACAGGTCTTCCGGGAAACATGAGAAGCGGACGGAAGTGCCTGAACTTACGTGAAACGTAGCAGGCTAAAACCAAATGGAGGTAAAGAACATGAGCGTTATTTCAATGAAGCAGTTACTGGAAGCTGGTGTACATTTCGGTCACCAGACAAGAAGATGGAACCCTAAGATGGCTCCATACATCTATACCGAGAGAAACGGTATCTACATCATCGACTTACAGAAGTCCGTGGGCAAAGTAGACGAGGCTTACAAGGCAGTATCCGATATCGCTGCTGAGGGAGGCACCATCCTGTTTGTTGGTACCAAGAAGCAGGCCCAGGAAGCAATCAAGGCTGAGGCTGAGCGTTGCGGTATGTACTATGTTAATGAGAGATGGCTGGGCGGCATGCTGACCAACTTCAAGACCATCCAGAGCCGTATTGCAAGACTGAAACAGATTGAGACCATGTCAGAGGACGGAACTTTTGATGTCCTTCCGAAGAAGGAAGTCATTGAGTTAAGAAAAGAGTGGGATAAGTTAGAGAGAAACCTTGGCGGAATCAAGGATATGAAGAAACTGCCAGATGCTATCTTCGTTGTAGATCCTAAGAAAGAGCATATCTGCGTACAGGAAGCACACACCCTGGGTATTCCGTTAATAGGTATCGTTGATACCAACTGTGATCCGGAAGAACTGGATTACGTCATCCCTGGCAATGATGATGCCATCAGGGCTGTTAAGCTGATTGTTTCCAAGATGGCTGACGCTGTAATCGAGGCGAAGCAGGGCGAAGTTTTAGAAGGTGCAATGGAGATTGAGATTTCTGCAGAGGCATTTGAGGCAGCAGAAGCTTAATTAAAAAACTAAAACTTATAATTGGAGGAAAATGAAATGGCAGCAGTAACCGCAGCAATGGTAAAAGATTTAAGGGAAATGACCGGTGCCGGAATGATGGACTGCAAGAAGGCACTTGCAGCTACTGACGGCGATATGGATAAGGCCGTTGAGTTCCTGAGGGAAAAAGGACTTGCCGGAGCAGCTAAGAAGGCTGGCCGTATTGCGGCTGAAGGTATCGTGGCTACCGCATTAACCGATGACCATAAGAAAGCAGTTGTAGTTGAAGTTAACGCTGAGACTGATTTCGTTGCTAAGAATGAGAAGTTCCAGACCTATGTTGCTGATGTGGCAGCACAGGCACTTGTTACAAGCGCTAAGGACCTGGATGCGTTCCTGGAAGAGAAGTGGGCTAAGGATGAGACACTGACTGTGAAGGAAGCCCTGGCATCCCAGATTGCAATTATCGGCGAGAACATGAACATCCGCCGCTTTGAGCAGGTTGAAGAGGCAAATGGTTTTGTTGCTTCCTACATCCATGCAGGCGGTAAGATTGGTGTTCTGATTGATGTTGAGACAGACGTTATCAATGACGAAATCAAAGATATGTCTAAGAACGTAGCTATGCAGGCAGCTGCATTAAAGCCAATGTTCACCAGCAGGGATGAAGTTAGCGATGAATATATTGCAAAAGAGACTGAAATCCTTACAGCAGCAGCTAAGAACGAGAAGCCGGATGCCAATGACAAGATTATCGAAGGCATGGTTAAGGGCCGTATCAACAAAGAGCTGAAAGAGACCTGTCTGCTGGATCAGGTTTATGTTAAGGCAGAAGACGGCAAGCAGAGCGTTTCCCAGTATGTTGCTTCTGTAGCTAAGGCTAACAGCGCTAACATCAAGGTTAAGAAGTTCATCCGTTTCGAGACCGGAGAAGGCCTGGAGAAAAAGAATGAGGACTTTGCAGCAGAAGTAGCGAAGCAGATGGGGATGTAATTGATTGTCATCTTGCCACTTAAAATAGGTACTTTATGCCACAAAACGGACCATTTTTGAGGCAAAAAGAGGATAAAACAAGGACCTAAGGTATGTAAAACCATACTTTGGGTTCTTTTTTCGTGCGTAAAACCACCCCGGCCCCCTGTTTCCGGCAAACCACCCCGAGCCATCGGCCGTCAAGCCTGGCATTGGGCCATATGCCGTTAAAAATGGGGAGAAAAAGGGGGAGGCAAAAGGCCGTGAACCCGCATAAACAAAGGCTTTCTGGTAGTTGTAGGGCTGCTCAGGACCAGAGGGCGGGAGAGGAGAAGGGAACCAAAAACAGAGGGAATATGTTGGAATAGAGATAAAAGGCAGGGGGCCGGGAGGCTGAATGTCTGTTATAGATGTTCATTTTGTGGGACAAAGTGACTATTTTACTTGGCACAACAACATGATTTGTCATCCTGCCACCTAAAATAGGCACTTTCTGCCACAAAATGGACCATTTTTGAGGCAAAAAAAGGATAAAATAAGGACCTAAGGTATGTAAAACCATACTTTGGGTCCTTTTTTCGTGTGCAAAACCACCCCCGGGCCCCCTGTTTCCGGCACCCACCGGGGCCATTGGCCGTCAAGCCTGGCACCGGGCCATATGCCGTTTAAAATGGGGAGAAAAAAGGGGAGGCAAAGGCTGAAAACCCGCATAAACAAAGGCTTTTTGGCAGTTACGGGACTGCCTGGGGCCGGAGGCGGGGGAGGGAAAAAGGAACCAAAGAAAGAGGGAATATGTTGGAGAAAAGGCAGGGGGCCTGGGCCGGAAGATGGGCAGCAGGGGGCCGGGAGGCTGAAATTCTGTCATATATGTCCATTTTGTGGCAGAAAGTGCCTGTTTTACTTGGCAGAACAACATAGACCCTGCAAATAATATGAATTAATTGCAGAATTTGCATTTCAGAACTGAATTAATTGCAGGATTTGCATGTGAAAAGGCCATTTTCGGCAAATCCTGCAATTAATAGGTGCAAATCCTGCAACTAATTCGGCAAAACTCGCAATTAATTCGGCAAATCCTGCAAATAATTCAAAAATCAGAATTGAATTAATTGCAGAAAGGAGGGATTCAAAGGTGGACAGACGGCAAATTAATGCACTTACGGATATCGACATCCCATCCCTTAGGCTGGAGGATATCCGGTTCCTGTTCGGGACCGGGATGGGAATGACCAAAGGCAGGGGAAGGGACAAGGAAAAATTCTTCCGTAAGGGGGTGCAGACAGAAATCGGTGATATCAGAGAGGACGTCTGGTATCAGCTGGCGGAGCAGGTGATTGGGCTGCATGGTGAGACATGGCTGCTTGAGGCATTGGAGACGTGGTACCGGGAGATGAAGCATTACCCAAGGCATGGTTTTGATGTGCACAAGATGGCCCTGGAGCTGCACAGCAACCGGATATTTGACAGCGAGGGCTGGATTGATTATCTCCGCTTCAACAGGCGCTTTCGGCCGGAGGTGCTGGAGGGGAGACGGTTCCCCAAAGTCAGGGTGGATTGCTGTCAGAGGGAGATATGCGAGGTGACTGAGGAAATGATTCAGAGGGGAAGCGCTCCATGCCCGAGGTGCGGCGCCTTCCGAGATTATGAGGTCATTGAATGGCCAGGGCAGGAGTAGGAGAGGATAAATAGGAGAGGATAAATGGATAAGACGGAGTCAAAATACAGGGATATACAGTTTTACAGTGAGAAGAACCAGATGTTGATATCAGTACATACCCGTGATGCAAAGACATATGCTGATATCCTGGAGAACAGCCCAAATGTAGTTAAATATAAATGCATCGTCCCTCTGGACCCAGCTTTCCTTGATGAAATTTCAAAGGTAGGGATAAGGGCGGAACATTTCCAGATACTCTGGGCTTCGGATTTCTGGATTGAGAATGCAGATGGAAGCACGAGCATAAGGGAGATTATCCAAATGGAGCATTTAATAAAAAAGGCTGATATACAAAAGCTGGAGCTTTCAAGGCGGTACTGGAAACGTCTTGATGTAGATGATTGGAAGGTCGTGGTAATGGCCAGGGGAGGGGATGACCATGTTCTATAGGATAAACGGGGAGGTATTCAGACGGCTGCTTGCACTGGACCATGGGGCCTGGGTCATTTCCTATGATGAACCGGGGCCGCCGCGCTATATCGAAAACAGCCTCCTGGAGCTTTGTGAGAAGGCAGATATGCCGGAGGATTACAAGGTTGCCCTGGAGCAGGCAAAATATCTGACAAAGGCCGGGATAAAGCGCCTTGCCCTGATTGAACCACTTTTGGAGGATTCCAGCTGTATTACGGACAAAAAATTCCGGCTGGACATGGCCAAAAGAATAGCAAAAGAGAATGGGACAACAAAAAAGAGGGTACTCCGCATATTTTATAGATATCTGGCAAGGAATGTCCTCCTTGAAAAAGGAAATACGGATAAACAGCAGGGGAAGGACGAGAAAAACTTTGCCTGGGCCATCCGGAAGTTCTACTTCAGCGCAAAACGGATGTCCCTTAGGGATACCTATGACCATATGCTGGCAAGCCGGTATATGACGCCAGAGGGGAAATTGATGGACACAGCACCCTCCTGGTACAGCTTTGAGCACTATTACTACCGGCATGGGTATAACCGCTCCATCAAATGCTCTGTATCGCGGGGCGGCCTGTCAAACTACCAGAGGAATGAGCGGCCCCTGTACGGCGCCACCATGCAGTGGAAGGACAGGATAGGGGCCTTCCAGATGGATGCGACGGAGGCGGATATCTACCTGGTGTCCCGCTTTGACCGCACGGCCGTGGTGGGGCGCCCCAACATCTATATGGCAGTGGACACGGCCACCCAGCTGATTGCCGGCATCTACATAGGGCTTGATGCCGGGGAGACCGCAGTCATGGCCTGCCTGGCAAACGCTGCCTCCGACAAGGTGCAGTATTGCAGGCGCTTTGGGATTGCAATAACCCCGGAGCAGTGGCCGAACATGGGGCTGCCCGGGGAAATCATAACGGACCAGGGGAAGGAGTTCATCACCTCAAGGGTGGGGGAGCTGTGTACCATATACGGCATGGAGCGGGAGGCCCTGCCGCCGTTCCGGCCGGACGAGAAGGGGCTGGTGGAAAAGACGTTCGATGTGCTGCAGCAGAAGTACAAGCCCCTCCTGCGCGGCAAGGGGGTCATTGAGGGGGATGCCCAGGAGCGCTGGGCCACGGACTACCGGTCGCAGGCCCTTCTGAACCTGACGGAGTTTACCAGGGTCATCCTGCACTGCGTCATCTATATCAATTCGCGTAGGATACTGAAGAATTTCATACCCACGCCGGAGATGTGCGCAGACCGGGTGGAACCGATACCCGCCGCCCTTTGGCAGTGGCATGAGCGGCAGGGGAAGGCGGACATCATCCCTGCAGGCGGTGAGGACCTGTACCGGATGACTCTCCCAAGGATGGTTACAAAGTTCACGCGCAAGGGGATTGTGCGTGATGGAATCAGCTATATGAACAATGAATACAGGCGGTATTTACAGGAGGTCGGGATGGATAAGGAGATTACGGTTGCCTATGACCCGTCCAGGATTGACGCCGTGTACTGGGTGAGGGATGGGAAGTATATCCCGTTCCCGCTGGCATTGTCCTCCGCCCAGTTTAACGGCCTTTCCCAGATGGAGTATGAAATGGCCCGGGACAAGGTGAAGGGGCAGAAGAAGGAGCTGGAACAGCAGGACACGGAGGCCAGGGTCGCGGTCATTAAGAGCATACAGGAGATAGTGGATGGAATTGACGGCGTTGAGAAGCCGAGGCAGAAGGGCGCGGAGATAAGGGAGAACCGTGCGGATGAAAGGGGGAAATTGACATGAAATATCAGGAAAAGACAGTGGTATCAGCCATATATGATAAGGTCGGCTCCGGAGGCCAGGTGTTGAACCCGTTCCTGGAAGCGATGCCGGAACTGATGGACAGGGGGATGTTCTTTGAGAAGATTGCAAGCCTGCCGCCGATGCCCTATGACCTGGCGGAACTCAGTGGGGAGGAACGGAGGAGGCATTTGCCGGTCCTCCAGAGCGTCTATTATCCTATGGACTATATGTATAACATCTATGACACGTTATACCGGGCAGTTACCACTACCTATACGACCAGGACCACCATGGAATCAATCCGGCAGCTGAATGCCGTCCATGAGGATTTCAGGGGGACCCGGGGAAATGGCCCTTCCTTTGCCACCCAGGGGGAAAGCGGGTCCATCCTCGGCGTGCCGGGGATTGGGAAGACCTCGACCATCCGGCGGTGCCTGGACCTCATACCCCAGGTCATTGTACATACCAAATACAACGGGAAGCCGTTTTACGAGAAACAGATAACCCACCTGGTGGTGGAATGCCCCAGCGACTGTTCCGTGAAGACCCTGGCATTCAACATCATTGAGGCCGTGGACCGGGCCATGGGGTCCCAGTATTATGAGGCATCCACAAGGATACGGAGCACATCTGCCAGCGCCCTGGCCACACAGGTGAAAATCATCTGTTTAAATCACCATATCGGGCTCCTGGTCATTGACGAGATACAGAACGCCGTGGCCACGGCACAGAGGAATAAGCAGGTCAAGCCGCTGGTTAAGTTCCTGGTGGAGCTGACCAATGATACGAGCACCAGCATCTATTTCGTGGGCACCCCGATGGCCGAGGAACTGTTTATTTCCCAGGAGCATCTGAAGCGGCGTACCAGGGGCCTGCGGCTGCTTCCATTGAAGCCAGGGGGCTTATACCGGGATTTCCTTAAAATCATATGGGCCTATCAGTTCACCCGGAAAAGGGCAGGGCTGACGGACCGCCTTGCCAACCTCATATATGACTATTCTGGGGGCATCCCGGCTTATATCTGCAAGATATTCCAGGAGGCACAGGTGCAGGCAATTTTGACCGGGAAGGAGATTATAGACGAGCCGGTCATCATGAGGGCGGTCAGGTTGCTGTCCATCGAGATACCGAAGAAGTATGCCAAAGGCTCCTATATATCCGATTTCACGGATGAGGCCGGATATGAGCCGGTTGATGATGTGGAGGAAGTAAAAGGGCCTGTAGAGGGGATGAATGGGGGCATTGGAGCCATTGCCAGCTCGGATGGCCCGGAGCCATTGGAAGAGACCGTCCCACGCCTCTATGCAAAGCCCAGGGGGAGGAAGAAGGCGCAGCGAGACCCCATGGACTTATTGGAGCTGCTGAAGCTGGCCAGGTCCCCGGAAGCGATGATGTCGGCCCTGGACAAATACAACATGCTGGAGGTGGTGAAGTGCTGAATTTCTTTCCTACGCCTTATCCGGGCGAACTCTGGTACAGCGTGCTGTGCCGCTACCACATGAGGACAGGCCATACGAAATCCGCCACTACAATACAGGAGCTGTTTGATGGCAGGCTGCATGCGGCCATGGGGACATTCTATCCGACCAAGGCCATAAACGATATCCTCGGGCAGCTCCCGCCCGGATTGCTGGATATCAGGGATATCATCCTGAACCATACGTTGTTTCCCTACTTTTACCGCATCAATCCGGTAGAGAAGAAGGAACAGGCGTTAAAGGAGCTGTGTGAGGGGACGGCAATCACACCCACATGGCTCTGGAAGACGGACAGCAGCGCCAGTGGCCTGTCGGAACTGCGTTACTGCCCCCTGTGCCGGCAGGAGGATATAGACCTATATGGGGAAACTTACTGGCATACCGTCCATCAGATTCCTTTTATGTCTGTCTGCCCGAAGCATGGGTGCCGCCTGGAGCGGATACCGTTCAACCGGGGGCAGGTCAACGAAAAGTTCTTTGTGCCGAACTTGTACTGCAGGGATACAGAGCCCAATGCTGATATAGAAAAATATGAGATACCGTTGGCTAAGACCCTGTTGGCCTACCTGGACATGCCCCTTGGGATTGGTCCCACAGAGGGAGTAAATAACCTTGTGCAGGCTTTCTGCAACAAGGGGTATATGACCATTGCAAGGAAGTTTAATACCATCCTCGACTCCAATATGGTAAAGAAGGCGCTTGAGGGGTTCTATGGGCCGGAACTGGTCCGGCGCTGCTTTGGGGAGAAAGTCAAGCCTTATCAGCTGCGTAGGATAGGAAACTGGACGGTCCTTTCCCCGGAACGTTATGCCCTGCTTGCGACCATGATAGGGCAGGCACCCAGGACGACCTTCAGCGCAAAGCCAATACCGGACAGGATAGAGGAGAGGCTGGTGAAGCTATCCTTACAGGAGGTGCCCCTTACAAAGAAGGGGATAGCAGAACGGATGAACGTAAAGCCCCACCAGCTGGACTTCCTCCTGGGCAGGTATGGCATGGAGCCTTTCTGGTCCAATTCCAAAAAGGGGAATGACGGTACCGGGTCTATGAACAAATACGTCAAGGCCTATTATGACCAGGCGGGGAAAACCTGCGTTGACCAGTATGCAAAAAAGAAGGGGTTCCATGCCACATCGGAGTTTGTGCGCTACGCCCTGGACCGGATAATGGAGCTGGACGAGCCTAAAACAGCCGGAACAGCTTCATAGCGGTCAGGAAGCTGGGGCCGTCGGCCTCATACTCGCTTTGCTTACAGTCAAAGGAAAACTCATACAGATAGGAGCCAGTGGCAAGGATGTTGTTCACATTGACCCAGGTCTCACCATCCTTGGTATAGGTGGCTTCTGCAATGAGCGTGGAACCGGCGTTGGAATAGGTGGACAGGAGATAGTTCTGTTTCCCCTGGCTTGCGGCGCCCACATAATCCAGCTGGCTGAGGGAGGAGAGGTCCAGGCCGGACTGGGTGACGGAGGCCGTGAGGCAGGAGCCGCTGGCAGCCGTCGCAATATAGGACCCATTGTCAATCACGGCGCTCCAGCCATCGGGGACGCCGAACTCAAAGTTTCCATAGGAGCTGTAGAACAGGGAGAATCCCTCCGGAATGGGGTTCTCCTTTTCCCATCTAAGGGTGTCAAAGAGGAAGATTGCCGTGTCATAGTAGTCCGTATACCGCTCGGCAGGGACCTGAAGGGAAATGCGCACCAGGGTTGATAAATCCCATGTGGTGTATTCAAAGCAATCCACAGCCCCTTGCTCGTAAATAGCCAGGTAAGCGCTGTTGCCGTCCTTGGAGAAGCCGCCCAGGAGGCCGCCAGAGGCGGAGAGCTCCGAGGCAATAATCTCCTCGGTCACCATGTTGACGCCCGGGTCGTAGCCGCCGATATGGAAGAAGAGGGTGGCGCCGTCGGCCGGGTTTATGTAAGCATCGGCCCCTTGCCGTATCACATGGGTCCATTTGGCCGGGGCCGACATGGTAAGATTAATGCCCTCGGCCGTAAACTGCACGGTCTCAATGTCAACGGCCGGCGCCTGCTCGGCTGGTGTGGCAGGGGGCTCCACGTAGGAGGGTAGGTTCGCATTGGTGGAAGAGAGGAAGGAGTATATCAACGCAAAGAGGACCGCCAGCACAACACAGAGGGCCATCCAGTTTTTAGGGTTCCGTATAAAATCACGCATAAAAAAAATCACCGCCTTTCATCCAGTATGTCAGGATGAGGGCGGCGGACCTTTTACAGGATGGAAAGGACCTACCTGCACAGATTAGAATTTATTTTGTCGCTATCACATACTTATTTCTGTAGAAAATGCAACGACAGCATTTCCGGTAATTTGTACTGCTTTAGGTTCATTCTGTTCCTTTTCCACATGGACATGCATTGTGCCATCACGCTTAATAGCCTCGCCCTGAATAATATCAAAGTCAAAGCTATTTGACGAGTTATCTTGCAAAATATTAAAATGAACAAGATACGCTCCAAGCGGACCGTTTGCATTTCCTGTAACTGGGTCTTCACTAATTCCGATTGCCGGTGCAAACATTCTTCCATGCACCAAAATATCATCTTGCTGATTTAGTGTAAATACATAATATCCATTACAGCCAATTTGCTCGCTGATTTCTGTCAATTTATCAGCTTTAGGATTCAACTTATGAAGCAACTCATTTGAATAAATTGGAATCATTACCTTTGAATGTCCTGTTGACGAAATAGCGATAGGATATTCGCCACATATATCTCTTTCAAATATACCTAATGCGTCAGCGATTTGATTCCGGATATCCCTGTCAAATGGTTCCGAAACCACCGGAGTTCCTTGCGTCATAATGATAGAATACTCGTTTCCATGCTTCTCAACATCGACTGGAAGAATTCCTGCTTTCGTTTTTTGAATTACTCGTCTGCTGGCAAAATTGTTTTCTTTTGCATAAACATAATGTGCCGCAATCGTTGCGTGGCCACAGATAGGAACTTCCACTGTCGGGGTAAAAAAGCGAACCTCAATATCATATTCAGAAGAATTAGATTGAAAAATAAATGCCGTTTCTGAATTGTTTAATTCTCTTGCAATTCTTTGCATTTGTTCCTCTGTTAGTCCATCCGCGTTAGGAACTACTCCTGCTGGATTACCATGGAACCTCTCTTTGGTAAAGGAATCAACTTGATATATTCTGTATGTTTTCATATAATTAATCTCCATAAACTCTGGTTTTGTCCTCTACTTAATTCCTTAATAAACTGAAGCTGTATACACCTAAGCCTCGAATAATGTCTGTATTTTTGCAACAACGTCATCCGTATTTTTCAGTCCTATCATTGGGATTGATAAATTTTCTTTTATCAGTTGCGTGGCCAGTGCTTCCATGAACAATCCTTTCCCTGGAACTTCCATATTGTTGTCCGATGTAGTGTCAACCCCACAATTCGGAGAGCGGTTTGCCCCTATAATCCCAATAATTTCAAAGCCGTATTTATGATATTCTAAAATTTGCTGCATTACTTGACTGACCAAATCAGTTAATAATACGTTGGAGGCCGTTTTACGCATTTCCTTTCGGATTCTTGTGTTTTCTATCGTGACCGGGCTGTCAGCTCCATGAATATTTCCCCTATCAAGTCCCAAACAACGGAATTCAGGGCAGGGCATTTGAACAATTCCGATATCCGAGTCTAAAAAGAATTTAATAACAGTCTTGAATGCAGCCGGGTATACGGCTGTACCATCCGAAATTGAATTTTGATTTAACAAACAATGGGCGATAAAAACAACCTTTTTACTTCTTCCATCCGTAAACATAAATGTTATTCCTCCAACGATTTGCTGATAAAGGGCACTTTCTTAAATAAAGACAATATAACAGTAATACCGCCCGCTATATTCTCCGCATTCAACATCCACACAAACAGTAATTTTATGATTTCAATTTCAGCTTTTATTCTAACCAAATTACAGACCTTTTGAATTGTTTACCACATTGCGGACAAGAAACGCAAGGATAAGAAGCTGCTTTTCTCATTTCCTCAAATCTATTCGGTATTGTATCAAATAAATATGGTATTGTCGGATTTGCAGCAATTCCATTCCATGTGCAATGTTCACATTTGATATTTTCTATACCCACTCTTACCATTTCATACTGACCTTGAAAGAATAATATAGGCAGCAAGAAACTTTTCTTTTTCCCTATATGTGCTATCGTTATACAGCAATAGAAACCGTTATGTTTTTGGGCAAAGACAAACCTCTTTTCAATTTCAACAATTTCTGAATTAGAAACAGCAACTCCATTAAAATTTTTTTCGATTTTTAGTAAGGATAAATCCTCTTTTGCAAGCGGATAGAATATCTGTCCGCAACTTGTAAAAGATTTGTGTTTTATCTCTAGCATTTTCTCACCCCCACAAATTCCGATTTTGTGTTCTGTTTAACCGTCCAATAGATTATCATTCAAACCACAAATCAATACCTAGCGGCCAACCATCATTTTTGAACTGAACCGTATACACTCTCATATTAAGATAATCATCGGCTTCCCCTATTTCCCTTTTTAAGCTAACTGTGAAACCATCAAATATATGAAAGCCGTGACTTCCAAAACTATATTCTCCAATATAAACACCATAGGAAAAGTAATTGTCCCCGATATCAATATTGAATGATTTTAAGTGTTTGATTGCTAAGGATGTGTACTTTTCATAATTTTGTAATACGTGTTTTAGCAGCTCAATACGTTGTTTTGATAATACTCCATTAGACAACTGCAGCATGATTTCAAAATCATCTTTTAATTCCAAATGGCATTCATTACCCTCATAATCATAATTGAACATCGTAAAATTACTCTTGTTTAATTCTATGAGTAATTCATCTGTATTCTTAATAGCAGCGGCCACAATATTCCCCTTTCAAGTCCATTTTTACGTTCTGTCTAAATAGCCAAACCAATCATTATGTCAAATATTCTACCATAATACGGTAAATCCGTCCATGTCGCTCCACGCTTTTTATCTGCCGCAGGACGGGGGATGAAGAAAAACTACAGGCTGCCCCCTGGTTGATAGGAGAGCAGCCTGTAGCTTTATGTTTGAGTATGGTTAGCAATATAACTGTAGGAGTCGTCCTGGCTGCCCATGGCCTTTGCGACCGTATCTGTATGGTCCTGGGAGGTCTCATGGCAGCGGAACTCGGAAAAGGATTCCCCTTCCTGCCTGTGGATTTTGCTGTGCAGCTTCCTGCCGGTTTTCCTGGGGCGCTTAGGTTTGGGCTCTTTGCGCGAACGGCGTTTGATGACCCAAGGAGGCTTCCGGTCCGCCGGGCCATCCGTATCGGCAGCCGTGTACGCCATGTGGAAACCAGCGGCAATCCCGATGAGGCAGCCCAGCAGGAGCAGGGCGAAGAGTGCGACGGTATATCCTGTGACCATGTTGTCCTCCTTCCTATACGGCGGCAATGGCAGCTTCCAGCTCCTCGGCCGTGGTGGCGGATTCTGCCCCGGCTGTGATGCCCTCCACGTCAGCAAAGAAATCCCTCAGGCTTTCAACCTGGGAGGAAAGCTCCATGTCCATATCAAAATCATCCGTTTCCATATCCAGGCTGGTTGGGATATCCGGCGCCATGTCGCTGATATGCCGGTCAACCGCATTGTCTGCTTCGGGAATCTCAATGTCCTGGGGTTCCGCCTCAAAGCGGTCCACATCCTGGCCGGCATAGGATTCGCCGATTTGGGCAAGGGTGACATCAAACCCATGGAAGATGTCGCTCAGGGTTTCCGTGATGTCGCAGACACGGTCTATAAAGGAATCATTGGATATCCCCTCCAGGCGTTCGCAGATGGACTCCTTGATGGTCTCAGAATCCGCCTGCCATTCAGGGTCGAACCTGTCATTCAGGTAATCTGCCACATGTTCAATAGGGGAGAGCTGGGCTTCGATTTTGTCAAAGTAGCTGTCCATGAGCATGTTCCCCACGGAATCCCAGTCGCCCTCGCAGATGGCTTCCACCAGGTCCACCAGATGTTCCGCCTGGTAGGTTATGCTGCTGATGGCGGCGTCCTCAATGTCAGAGAAGGCATCGGCCAGGCGCTCAATCACATTGGCATCTACCTCTTTATCCTCGTCCTTTTCCTCATCCTCAATCTCCTTGACCTTATCGGCAAAGGCGGAGTAGAAGTCCTGTTCCGGGATTTCCCCTGCATATTTGTCCAGGAAATCCTCCTTCAGGGAGAACGTGCCGTCAGGCCCCTGGTCAATGAACCGGTCCAGGGCTTCCCGGATTTCCTCATAGCCCACGGATTCCTCCTCAGAGGCCACAATGACAGCGTCATCCTCATCAGGGGGTAAATCTGGTACCGTTCCTGCCATATCCGGGATATCATCTGCAGCTATGGCGTCAGGTTCGTGTGTATCCGCATTATCATCTGTCTGGATATCCACATCCGGGGTTCCTTCCGACCGGCTGATGTACACGGTCTCCAGCATTTCCTCTGTGAATCCCATTTTCCCGGCCATGCGGTCAAAGGCTGCCAGCTTATCGTCGTCGCTGATGTCAGGGTTATCCAGGAGCTCTATGTAGGCGTCGGTGGCGTCCATGCGCTGGTCAATGGATTCAATGGTTGCCTTCATCCCATTGTAGTCGGCCAGGACATCAGCCACGTCGTCCCCAAGGTTTTCATAGAGCCAGTCCGGCTGCAGGTCGAATTCCTGATACCCAAGGTCCTGGATATCATTGGTGATGTTGATTTTCTGGTAATAGCCCTCTGTCTGGAGTCCATAGATGGATTCCCGGAAGTGCTCCAGCTGTGCGGATTTCCAGTCATCCTCCGTCACCGGCGCGGGGCCGTCGTAGGGGAGCGGCTTATAGGCGTCCATGTCGGCGGCGATATAATCCTCATCCGGCCCCAGGATTTCATCCCGGTAAAGCTCCATGTCGGAGGGGTAGCCCTGTGATTCCTCAATGAATTCCTCATCAAAGGGGGATGGGGGAAGCTCTACGTCAATATCTGTATCCTCAATGTCGGGTTCAATATGTACTTCTGTTTTTTCAGTATCAGCAATGGCTTGCACATCTGCATTATCCTGGGAACCTTGGGCATCCTGCTCCCTGGAAGTTTCCACATCAGCGGCGCCGGTGTCTAAATCCAGAGGCTTATCCTCTTGGATGTCCACGTTATCCTCCTGGCTGTCCGGATTGGCCTCCAAGTCCTCCGGTTTGGCATCTACATCATCCGGAACCCCGGCTTCCAGAGAGGAGAGGGCGCTGCTGATTTTCTCAATGTCCTCTACGCTAAGGCCGTAATCCTCGTTGCCGGTCCGGCCGCCGGCATCCATGTCTGCCCGGAGCACGACGGCCAGGGAGGAGTCCACGTCCGTGGCTCCAGAGGAACAGACGGCCTTCGCCTGTGAGTAGCCCTCAATAGTGGCCTCCAACTTTTCAGCCCGGGTTTCCATCTTCTCAACGGCAGAGGCAAGCTTTTCCTTTGCCTCCACAATGTCCCCCAGGTTCTTTTCATACGATTCCCGGGTGCTGACATCCTTTGGGGTCATGGATTCGGCCGGGAGGCTGTCAATGCGCTCAATGCCGGCCTTCAGTTCCTCTTCCTTGGCTGAAAGGGCTTCGATTCTTTCTGTATAAGCCTCAATGGTCCCTTTGATATCAGGTATCTGTTCCTTGAGGTAGTCTGCATGCGCATCAAAACCTGCCAGGGTGCGTTCCGTGAAATCCGCTTTGACCTTATCCGAAACCAGTTCCTTGTATTCCTCTACAGTGATGCCTTTGCCCTGGGCAGCGGCCTCGACCATGGGCGCGTTATACCGGAAGCTGGAGATGTCAAGGCTCCGGAAATAGCTTGTAGGTTCTTTTTCCGTGGGGTCAACGTCGCTGGCCACCACCTTGCCGAAGGGGTCCACGAGATAGTGGTCATCGTTGAATTCCACCAGCCGGATATCCGGGATGCGCAGGGTGCTTGCCTCACCGTTGATGGTCACGGTATCCGTGACGCCACGGCCGGTCTTCCAGACGTCCATGCTGATATCGGACATCTTCGGGTCCGGGGCCTTGGTCATGTCCACGCCCATGTAATGCCCGGCCAGGGGGTTTTTGCTGTCAATCCCGAGCTCTTTTAAGTCCACGTTGCGACCATAGACAAGGCCGTCATCCCGGACAGTGCCGCTTGCGTCCCTTACCAAGTCGGGTCGGTCCATCTTGGGCGGTTCAGCTTCTATATCCGGTTTTTCCTCCACGGTGGTCCCGGTATCCACCTTTGCCGGGAAATGTTCGTCGAAATAGGTGCGGACTGCAATCTCCACCATGGATTCCCACACATTGCTCCGCGTCAGCTCGATGATGTTCATGGCGATGTCGCCGCCAGAGACAGGACGCCCTTTGTCGCCGTCCTCGCCGGTCTTATAGGCCTCGATGTTCAGCTCCAGGCGCTCCAGGACCACGAAGGTATTGCGGAACAGGTATTTGTCCTTATCCAAATCATAGCGTTCCTTCAGGGACTCATAGCGGCTTATCTCCGGTTCGGCAGGGGGCTCTATATCCATTGATGGGGTGTCTACCCGCGCCTCTAAGTCTATGCCGGCTATCTCGGCGACCTTTTCGCTGATGATTTCTTGTATGGGCTGTTCGGAGTCCCGTGCTTCTTGGGCAATCCCGGCACAGAGCTTATCGGCCGCTTCCTCACCATAAACCTCCTTCAGGGCGTCTACAATGGCTTCACTGATGACCTCCCCGAACTCTGTGAAAAGTTCCTTGTCTTCCTCTGGTAGGTCCGCATCGTGGTTATCATCAGCTGTGGTCTGTTCAGCACCTTCATCAGCCGTATGTTCTATTGTTGTCTCATCGGGCATATCTGCAATGGCGTCACTTTCCGGTTCAGCCTTAGTTTCATTTAGATTGGTTGATTCGTCCATATCAGCACCTCCTTTTGTCCAGTATGTACGAAGTTCTCCAGGCGCGGGAATCTGACATACTCATTTGCAGTGCTTAACGATGAAAGGAGAAGAGTACCTTATGAAAATCAGTAATATCAAAATTATGAATTTTAAAGGAATTGAAAGTCTGGAGGTCAAGCCGGCAAGAATCAACATCCTGTCCGGACCCAATGGGATGGGCAAGACGAGCATGCTGGAAGGCATACGCTGCGCCATCACCGGCAAAACCCCGGATGACTATATGGCGATGGGGACTTCCAAAAGCTCTGTAGCCGTGGAGCTTGAAAAGCTGGGCACCATTGAGCGGAGATATACCCCCTCAAAATCAAAGACCCTGATGTGCGGCAAGGTTACGACGGCAAAGGACGTCGCAAGGGACCTGGGGGATATCCTTGGGTGCTCAGGCAGGACCATGAACATGATGTTCTCGTCAGAGCTCATGGAACAGATGATGGGCGCGGACCTGGCGGAGTACCTGCTGAACGAGGGCTTTTTGGAAAATGACATGGATATAGAAAAGCTCCTGTCCCTGTGTTCCCTCTCAAAGGACGCGGAAGACGAGCTCCGGATGCTCCTGCCGGAGGCCCCGGAGAAGATTACCCTTGGGGATATCCAGGAAGCCTACGATATGTGTTTTGCGGCAAGGGCGGAACGCAAGAAGTCCCTTGCGGAGGCAGAGGCTGCAGCCAAATATGCCGGCCCTGTCCCGACCCGCTCTGTGGAGGACATCAACACGGAGCAGCAGTCTGTCTCCCAGCAAATCGGCCGGTTATCAGCAGAATCTGCTTCCTATACAAAACTGAAGGCTGCCTATGACGCACACACAAAGGCAATGGAATCCCTGGCGGAAAAGCTGGAGGCGTATAAGGAGGTAAAGGCCCCGCCGAAGACAGGGCAGGAGTCCGTGAAGAAAGAGATTAAGGACAAGCGGGATGTGCTCCAGGAAGTACAGTCCAGCATCCAGGTTGCGGAAAAGGACATTGCCTTCATGGGAAAGGTCCTGGAGGCATTGGCCAAGCCTGTCTGCCCTATCAGCAATAAGCTGGTGTGTTCCACGGATAAGACCGGCATCCGCTCGGAGCTGGAGGACGGCGTGGAGCAGAAGGAGGAAATTGCCGCCTGTGGCCGCATGAAGAAGGCCCGCCTGGAAAAGGAGCTGGCCGAACTGGAAAAGACAAGGGAGGTCATTGCAAAGCAGGAGCGGGACTATCAGTCAAAGCTTGTCTACCTGGAGCAGTATGAAAAAGAGCAGAAGGTCAGTCTTACAGAGCCTGTAAAGCCGGACCTGGGGCTTTTGACAGAACTTCAGGCCAGGGAAATGGAACTGAAGAATGAACTGAATGACGCAACGAAATATGCCAGGGCGCAGGAGGCGGAGAAGCGCAGTGTTAAGCTGCGTAAGAGTACCGCCATCCAGCAGGAGCTGGTGGAACAGTTGTCCCCCAAAGGGGGCGTCCGGCAGAAGGTCCTGGAATACCACATCCGGCCGCTGCAGGATTACTGCAATGAGAAGATGCAGGATGTGCTTCCCAAGTATGATATGGTGCTGGATACCAGCGACGGGTTCCGGGTTCTCTTTGCAGATAAGGAAAGCGGAGGGATGATAAACTATAAATCCCTGAGCAAAGGGGAACAGTTCCGTGCGGCCTATGTGCTCATGAGCATGTTTAACGCCCTGAACCAGTTCCGCATCCTCATGCTGGATAACCTGGACGGCCTGGATGATACCTCGTGCCAGATGCTGTTTGGACTCATAGAAAGAGACCTGGAGGATTATGACCATGTGTTCCTGGCCAGCGCCAATGAAAGCCTGGAACGGGCGGCAAAGGCGTCGGCCGTGAGCGGAGAGGCGAAGATTATTACATTCTGATTTTCAAGAAAGCCCTGGCTGATGCCGGGGCTTTCTGCATTTTACTATATTTATGGTAACGGCCATGCAAACCAGTCAGGTACCTCCTCTTTGTTCTTTACAATCTGTGGTGGCCAATGGTGCGGACAGTCTTCATTATGGCAGCTAAATGAATAGCCTTTGTCATATTCATCGTACTCGCAGAATGCATCATCGCCACAATCAAGGCAGGACCCCCATTCCTGCTCCTGATTGTATTCGTCTAAAAGCTGGTCAATTCTTTTCTTTTTGCGATACATATAACCCCTCCATTTTTGTATATGGATAAGTATATAACCACTGGAAATCATGGTCAAGATTTAGAAGATATAAAAAGCCACGGCAGATTCCAGACTTTCCTCTTACCTGGAGAGTTCCGCTTCACTTTCAAAAGCTTCTTTGCTATACTTTGTTTAATTAGAATTGGATGGAGGTGTCTTGCGATGAAGGAAGAAATTAAGCGGATTGTTATTGCACTCATGATTTTTGCGGTTGTATTCTGGGGTTCGCCCTATCTTATGGGCTCCAGGGTTTATGATATCAATGCCCGTGCAACGGAGTTATTGGCTTCTGTATTGGCAGCCGGATGTTATTGGATAGGCAGTAATAGGCATTAATTTTATTTATCAGTCTATGAAATCGGAAGTTGTAGAGGAGGTATTGATAATGAATGGAAAAGATGTACGTATCGGTGTGAGTTTGCTGGTCAGTGATATGGAAAATATGGTTCGATTTTATAGAGATACACTAGGTTTTCAAACTCAATGGAATGGTGGACCTTTTGCGGATTTTGAAACTGCAAGTGGAGAACTATCCTTATTTATGTATAGCAGGAAAGAATTTGTAAAGGCAATAGGAGAAGACTATGTACTTCCAAAGGGTATCAATCAGACATTTGAAATCGCCCTTTGGCTATCCAATTTTGCTGAGGTAGATTTGGAGTATGAGCGTCTGTCAAAGTTGGGTGTGCAGTTTCCCACGGGAGAACCCATCACTTATCCTTTCGGTATCCGCAATTTTTATGTAGCTGACCCAGAGGGGAATTTGCTTGAAATTGGAAGTACAAGTGAAACATAGGCCAGAAACTCTATAATTCATGTTTGTCAAACTGAAAAATTAGAATTTGTCGGAGAACTGAACAGCGCGGCGGACCGCTGTTTAGGGGGGAGAAATTTGTGGGAACAGGAATAATTGTATGTGGTCTAAACGGGACTGGAAAGAGTACGTTGGGAAAAGTTTTGGCAGAGAGATTAAATTTTCATTTTATTGACAGCGAGAGTCTGTATTTTCTTACGGCGGACCCTCTTTATAGTTATGCTTATCCGCGCACCCATGAAGAAGCGGCAAAACTCCTTTTCAATGAAATTAAAATGTATGAAAATTTTGTTTTTGCTTCCGTAAAAGGGGATTACGGAGAATGGCTCTATCCCTGTTTTCAGTATGCCGTTTTGATTGATGTTCCGAGAGATGTTCGGATACAACGCGTTAAAAACCGTTCTTTTCAGAAATTCGGTAATAGAATGCTGCCGGGTGGAGATTTATATGAGCAGGAAAAAAACTTCTTTCATCGTGTTCAATCCAGAGCTGAAAATGATGTTGAGGAATGGCTGCAATCTTTAAGCTGTCCTGTTATACGAGTGGATGGAACAAAGTCCATCGGAGAAAATACAAATCTTATTATGGAGCAAATAAGACTCTGAATTAGAATTTATGGAGGTTATGATGACAGAATTATTTGGTGTATTTCCATATTTAGAAAACGAAAAAATTATTATAAAAAAAATGGAATTAAATGACGTTGTAGCCTTGTCCGAGATAAGCAAGAACGAGAATGTTTATAAGTATATATCGCCATTCTTATATAAGAAAAGTAACAAAGCATTAGAGAATGCAATCAAAAATCTTGGTGGAAGAGATTTTGAAAAGAAAAAGTATATAATTGCAGGAGTTTATTTAAAAGATAATCCTAATAGGCTTGTAGGTTTAGCAGAAATGTTTGACTATAAAAAGAGAGAAAATAAAATAACAGTGGGTTATCGTCTAAATGAGGATTATTGGAATAAGAAAATTGCAACAAATGTTTTGAAATTGATGGTTGAATATTTAGTAAATGAAGTTAATATTACAACACTTCATGCATTTGTTATGCCAGAAAATTTATATTCATCAAAAGTGCTATTAAACAATGGCTTTGTAAAAGAGGATTTTACTGTGCAAGAAAAAAATTGGGGAGGTCAAGAAATTGTAACTGTTGATGTATACACATACAATAAGTATTAGACAACTTCATGTTTGTAGGGAGGAGGTGCAATATGCGGTGTCCCGTATGTGGAGAAGAGATGGAACCAGGTTTTTTACAAAGTGGTCAACGAATGGTTTGGGTAAAAACTCCACACAAAATATCATTGCTTCCAAAAAAAGGTGAAGTATTATTGGGAAATAACGTTTTTGAGGGCCTTTCATTTGAGGCATATATTTGTAAGTCATGTAAAAAAGTGCTCCTTGATTACAACATCTGATTACGAGGAAAAATAAAAGGAAAGTATATTGTTTATAACATGGCTCCGGTGTAATCCGGGGCTTTTTCAATTCTCAATAGGGTTCTGACATACTGTTATATCGAAATACCCCCAATTAAATGAAGGAGGACCCTATCATGATGAATCATCAGGATGTTATCGTAGCAAAAGAAACAGAAGAAGAGACCATTAACAAAGTAAAGCTGGTTGGCAGCGTGGTCCATAAATTTCGCCCCCGTGACAATGTGATGGTCTTGACTGTGGCAGCAGGACGTGCCGGAACAGACCATGCAGATTACCCCAATGTGGTGTTTTACGGGGAAGTAGCTGAAATTATTGACAAAACGATTGAAGTAGTCCCGGGGAACTATCCCAGAGTGTGCATTGAAGGGATGGTCCAGACCACGCGCCGCACTATGAACGGACAGACCCAGTATTATCAGAACATTGTCGGTCATACTTTGAGCAGGGCGCCCACAAACCTTGAGTACCTGACAGGGAAAAAGAATATCGGAGCCCGTAAGCTGGAAGGCTGCAATGAGGTGTGCATCCTTGGAAAGGTAATCGGCATATATGAAATCCCTTCCAACGGCTGTTCCCCGATTGGGACCATCGTGACTCTCAGGACGGTTGATAACGGCAGGGTGAATTTCCCAAGGCTGACCTGCTTTGGGCTGGTCGGCCAGGAGGCAGCGAAGCTTGCCGAAAATGATTGCGTCTGCATCGCGGCTTCCATCCAGACCAAGCGCAGGGAGGGACCCGATGGGAAGACGCAGCGCTATGAAACGATGATAGGCCATTCAACAGTCCGACAAACCGGAAGTTGATTTTTGCTGGTCCTATCACTCGTAGCGCAGCCAAACGCCTACGGTGAAATCGGCTGTTTCATATTAGTCGACATATACGTCAACTACAAAGTTACAGGGAATATGACTGCCTTTATAAATCATAATTTTACAGATTTATCTCTCTTTCAGATACCACCTCACGATAGACAATGTTAGTATGGCACTTAAAATGGTAATAGCTCATTTTTTCCAGTTCATATACCACTCGTCTTATTTCTTTTTTTTATTCCTATAATCAATAAGATTCCGGCAGCTCCGAATATCAACACTGCTATGGCATTTTTTTTAAAGATATCCTTTTTGTAAGAAAGTCCTATTCCTGACTGATTGTAGGAATTTGATGCCCTTACAACATCATCATAATAATAAACGGAGAAACCGTTTGTGTTATCATTATTACTATTCTGCGTATTTGAAGATGCAGTTGTCTTTTCCCTGTTTTTTGCTGCTGTGGGCCATTCCCCATTAAATGCATGTGTCGTAGACTTCTGCGCAGGAATCACAAATTCAGGTTTTTCATCAGCATTAAATATGATGGCTACAGGATATCTGATTCCGGGAAGTCCTGAAACAACTTCGTAAGAATATTCATCACTGTTGTACCCCGCCTCGTCAAGAGAAGTTGCTACAGTACTGTCATAATCAATCGTTTCTGTATCGTATACATAGACAGCTCCTACAGTCCAAATATTTAATTTCTGTCTGAGCGTTTCTTTTGCATCTTCCGGAATATCATCAGGAATGGATGTTACCTTGGTTATATCAACCAAAATCGTAAAACCGTCTATGTATACGGGAATTTGCCATTTATAATAACTGGTTTCCAATGATTTCTTAATATCTTTTGTTTCTAACAGCTCAGAATTGGCATAAACTTTATATGCGCCTTCCATTTTCACCTCATCCGCTTCCACATCCCGGTTGAGTTCTGTACGTGCTCCTCCATAATTGATATGATATAAAACATCATTCTTCATAGAAAGAATCTCCTGATACTCGTTTCCCTCTGAAGGTATCAAGCGTTTCGATGCATATGATGTAAAGCTTAGATTAAGCAACAAAGAGATACAAACAAACATACAGATTATTTTACTCACAACATATCCCCCTTCTCATTTTATCTCTTGTAAGCAAGGGCGCTGTCTGTATAAGTCCCCCAATCCGGTTACGAACTGATATTCATCTACCGCTTTATCATAAGGAACAAGTCCAGTAGATGGCCTTCCTCCGTAAATATCGATTTTGCGTTCTACTTAGCTCCCCGATAAACATGAAGTTACTAATTGTTCTTTAATTCCCCATTATCAAACTTACTGTCATATTCTTCAATTTCAGCTATGTCTAATTGAGTAACTTTGCTTGTTATACCCTGTCTTATAATTTGCTTATCTCGATATGTAAAAGCAAAAATAATATCAGGTTCGCTTTCAAACTCAACAAAAATTCGCCATTCGTTATATCCTAATAATTTATTGATAAAGGAATGTTTTATCTCTACATTGTCAATATCATTTTGAGTATATCCAATAGTTTCTAAATGTGAATAGGTTTTGTCTTTGATACTATTATTAGCGATGAGCTTATAAGATACTATTGCTAATGCAAGAACTAATATTATTCCCAAAGATATTTTGAGTTTCTTTTTCATAGTGGTAATCCTTTCAAATTCCGTTTTTTGCTCTGTTTAACCGTCCGATAATATCTTAATGGTTGTAATAGAAACAAAAATAATCGCGGCATTTGCAACAATCGTACCCGTCCAGTTCATCGTTATCGTTCCAAAGATAGTGGATGCTGCATTAAACATTGTGTGAAACAGCACACACATAAATATGCAGCTTTTCCCTGATACTTTGTAGACTGCTCCAAAGAAAAATCGCAAAGCTATACACTGAACAGCAAACATCCCAAAATTAATTAGCCCATATTCATGATTTGTCCCAGGGATAAAGAAAAGAGGAATATGCCAAAAAATCCAAATGACCCCGGCAAAAACAGATGACAGAATATATCCGTACTTTTTATCAAGCAGTGGTTGTAATACATACATCCAGCCCGATTCTTCTAAACCGCCGATAATAAGATTGCCCGGCAAAGAAAGTAAAAATATATAAAATGGAAATTCTGTTAATGCATGGCCCGAAACAACAAGGTGTATGCCAAAATACATTACTAACCCTAATACAATAAATAAATAGGGAAAGCAGTTGTTTTTCACATAAAATACATTTTTCAGCCATTCTATAAGGCAAGTGATTCTTTTATTTTTCTTCAGAACAAAGTAAGAAGCAATCGCTGGCGACAGAATGTAGATGGCAAAAGGAATATTCGCTGCAAACTGCTTAAATGTGTTTGTAAAGTTATAGACTCTATAACCAAACTGTCCAAAGAAAATCAGTATACCTGCTGTTGCATAAGCAAGGATGAATGTTACTACTGTAAATTGACCTGCAATCTTTTTGTCTATCATGAATTCACTTCCTAACGTTGTGGCATAACGTTACTTCTTTCGGTTTTTCCATACATATTCAATTAAGCTAACAAAGAATATTACCAGGAAAAGTATTATTTCAATTTTTAAGTTTATTTCAAAATGATTTTCAAATATTAAACCATATAGAACATATAAAAAACCGGTTCCTACTGTAAGGACAAGTGCTTTCATAAGTGCAAGTAGCATAAATCGCTTCATAAAACTCTCCTTTTTTCTATGATGTAGGTTTTGTACCCACGTTGTCAAACTATTTCATCAGGCTATTCCTAATCACGTCCGGTATAGTCATTGGGAATCCATTCATATTTTTCCATCCTTCTACGGTTTGATCTGCATATGACCAAATTGTTTGACCACCAACCATAACACTTTCAATCGGCTCTAAATCAATCGATGTTTCGTAAGTTCCTTCATGAAAGAGTGGGGATACCAATACTTTTCTTGCGCTGATATATAAAATATTATTATCTTTCCTAAATTTCCAGCCTCGAAGCGCAACGCCTGACTCTACAGGCTCTACTCGTAATTTTAAAGTTTGTCCGTTCAGGGAAGTAGTGCAGTATAGTTGTTTTCCATCAATCGGTTCTCCTATAACAAAAAGACTCAAAAGTATTCCCAAACTAATCATTACGAATATGCTTATGATTGTACAGATAAAAGATTTTCTTTTCATCTTTCCCTCCTCAATGCCCAATTTGTCCTTCGGGTAACTTCACAGTAAACAGAAAACTAAATAACTATCGCTATTTTTCTATTTGGTAGGATTGTAGGCTCTTGTGGCATCCATTTTTTTCGTAAAATTGTTCCGCATCTGGTTGTGCGCCAAAATATAGCAAGGTCGGTGTATTGTCTTTGGCAAGTTGGAGGAGTTTGCTGCCGATTCCCTGTTTCTGATATTCAGGAAGAACAAGCAGTTCTGTAATAGTTCCAAAGAAATAGTCATCTGAAAGAATCCGCAGGCAGCCCACCAGCGTTTCATTTTCATAGGCGCTTATGTTTAACGTTTTTGATAGTGCATTTGATTACAGAAATGTACCTTAGCATGTTTGATTTGTGGCTATAATATAGCCTTAAGCAAACAAAAAAAGAAATATACGGCCACACCTGCTATAAAGTATTTAATTTTCATCAAAAGCCCCCATGTTTTGCATTAATTATAGTAACATCAAAACATGCGGTTAGTATACTTTATTATAAGATATAAAATGGAGAAATATGGTACGAAGAAAGTTAAAATTATCTTACAATTATAATACGGAAAAGCCGTCCATGTCATTATCCACACTTTTTATCTGCCACAGGGCAGGGGATGAAGAAAAAATACAGGCTGCCCTCTGGTTGATAGGAGAGCAGCCTGTTGTTTTATCCGGCTTTCCAGCAGGGGGTTGCACCTATCCTGCCAGTCAATGCTTATACGAAGTAAGGAATGAGTTTTTAAATTTATCAGATTTTTTCCATATTCTATTTCTTCAATCTCTCCTCTGGTCGTCGCGGCAGTTGGTAATCCAACGACAGATATTTTTGGTCCACTCCATTATCCGACAGTATTTTAGAAATATAATCATACAATTTCAGAACCTCTTTCCCTTTATATGGCGGATTACCCACTATGCCCACATTAGCCGCATCCCTGAATGCGAAAATGTTGAAAACAGTAATTATGTTGGAAAAGGATTCCTTGGGCGCAAATTCAAACGTATTGATGAACCCGTCCAGCACCATCGGAAATTCAATTTCCTTGTATCTGCAGACATCCAAGTGGGAGAGCATGGCGTTCTTAATCATGTCTATATAGTTTTGGCTAATCGTAATGATAAGGGAATCAACGTTTGTGTCGGCATGCATCCCGGGCGTATTAAAATATAGGCATCGAACATTTCCTTTTTCCACACCTTCCATCACATCCACTTGTGATATTGTATATTCCCATGCATCAGCCAGGGTATATCGGAAGATGCGTCTCTCTTTTACAGATTCTTTTGTGTTCTGTGATAGCATACTGTTTTACCCCCATAAAGTTAAGCTAATCTTATCAAACAGTTCTGCATAACCGTTGGAAACATTTAACCAGCCATCCAGCTATGAGGCCGAGGTTTGGTTCAGCATTCCGGTAAGTTAGGTTTTATATACTTACTTTTTGCTTTTTCTGCTTCTGCCGGATTTAACCATTCAAGAAACTGAATCAGGCTGTCACGGGCTGAATCGGTATTTCCCCACCAATCCCATTTCGACTGGTTCATTTGTTTTAATACAACCGGTTTGAAAACTTTTTGCAGACGGAAGTTCTCTACATACTTTCTTGCGATTACAATTTCTATGTATCTGGAGGAATGTCTGGGAATACCCAAGACAAGTATGCTTTCATGGCCCATTCCAGCATAGATTAGATTTATATATACCTTTGCATGTGGACGGAACTGTTTATTCCCATACTTTAATTCGTGGCTTTCCCCAGATATATGCTCCCCAACGATATTGCCGACAAGACACCATTGCCATTCCTGCTCAGCTGGTTTTTCTTCTTTTATCAGTTCCATGGCATATACCTCAAAAAATACCGACTTCTATTCCATTTATTCAAGTCTGCCCCAAAGTGCTAGATACTTTGTTGCGAAGCTGTTTCTATAACAAATATTCTACCATAATACGGTAAATCCGTCTATGTTACCATTCACACTTTTACCTGCCGCAGAGCGGGGATGAAGAAAAACAACAGTCTGCCCTCTGGTTGGTGGGAGAGCAGCCTGTTGTTTTATCTGGGGCCCATGATTCCCGATTTATCAGCCCGATAAATGGGAATTTATTCCTGTTCACTTCCGAGATTTTTCCAGCCATACCTGGCAATAGAAATTCCGATGGAAATTTCGCTTACCGCTTCATCAATTATTCCCGCCCACGTTCCAACAATAATATTATAAATAATCCAAAGTGGTGAATTAATTAGCATAGTCACCAATCGTATTGTTCTCGCATTATAAGTATATGCTCCAATGGTAACTGCTATATTTGCTGCAACAGGTAATATACTAATCCATCCGACCCAGGTAAATATCAAGGCAGCAACCTGCATAAAGCAGAGAATTATGCACATTTTTTGGCTTCTGCCAAAGTCCCACCTGCTGCTTAAGCAAAATGAGCGAATGGCGTTTATAATATAACTTACTCCCCCAGTTATAGCTCCTAAAAGAAGTAAATGAATTGTATATAACAAGTAAGATAGAAATTGAAATCGAAATAATGTTTTATTGTTTCGGCACTGGAACGATACAAAGAACAATATGGCTCCAATGAAGCCTATAATTTGAATAACTATGTATGATTTTGTCAACTTAAACTTCCTCCCACAAATCCCTATTGAACTTTTATGTCTTGACGCCAGACGCCCCTCCATCCTGTTCATGGGAGCGGTTAATAAGAAAACGGAGCTGGAACATCCCGTCTTCCGTCACGCTGTACTGGTATACCGCCTTGTGCTTTGTGAAAAAGGCGGCCATGCTGCGGGTGCCCACGCCGTGCTCCGGCTCGGAGGAGGTGGGGAGGCCGTCGCTGTCAAATACCACAGTCCCGTCACAGGTGTTGGCAAACTCGGCACAGAACATAGGGGAAGACACCGCCGAGACCTCATGCGCCGGGGCCTTCCCTACGGCAGCGTTTCACAGGCGTGGATGGCATTTTCCAGTGTAATTCAGCCCCCTTTTCAGGATGAATTCCAAAAACTGCTTCCGCACATCCCTGCGCTTCAAGCAATCTCTGTTGCATTGTTATTTTATCAAAACCCATCCATCGTTGATTTTTGAAAAGGTTAAACTGAAATCAGAGTTGATATAAATGCCAACATATCCAACGGTAATATTGTTAGGAGTAATCTCTACCCATGACGGTTCAAATTGAAAATTTTTAATATCAAGTTGTGTGTGCTTTTCATATTCGTGTCTGTTGTCTTGTTGAGCAAGGTTATCAATCATATTAAAATTTTCAAGCATATCTATCAGTGCCTTTTTTGAAATGGTATCCGCACCATAAAATTCTATTCCTGTTTCACTATCAGTAATTATATTTGGTATCAACACGTCTGTTCTAATCTGTTCAATGAGATTTGAAAAATTGAAACGGTTTAGTGGAAATTTTTTTGTTGTAATCATACTGTCTATCCTTTCAATTCCGGGTTCTCATGCAATTCAAGCTGTTAAAAATGTAACCGATATCCTCAACATAATTTGTATCCTTTGTCATTAATCAAATCCAGGCAGACTTTTGTTATATATTCCTTATGCCTGTGGGCTCATTCCTCAGACACCATGATGGCGGAACCGACACAATCATTTTTATTTCCACTCCATAGCGCCCAGATGTTCAGCAAGTGCTTCCAGCTGGGCCTCATCCATTGCCCCTGCATGGATATCCGCATAAAATCCATTGCTCCGAATCCAGGCGATAAGCCCATTGTCTGAATACATCACGGCAATCCCATACACATGGAACTCTGACAAAAGGTGATAATTCTCATTGCAGAAATTTTCTAATTCCTGTTCAATGTTGAGTGTTGTCACAAATTTACCCTTACATCGTCCCTTTTTGAAAACGGGCTTATTCTCAATGGCGATTGTAAGCATTCTGCCCGCACAGAACTGATAACAGCAGATTCCTCCCCCTTCTATATGCCAATCTTTTTTGTAATACTCTGCAAGGCATCCATTCTCTATATCATAACCTGCAATGGGCGTCCGTTTCTTTTTGAAGAAGACGATGATTCCCTGCTCCACATAAATTTCATCCAGGGGCAGGAAATGTTCCGTGCTTGTAAAATACTCCTCCTGGTTCTGAATGGCCTGATAGACTTGTTTTAGTTCCCTGGGAAAAGAAATATCAAGCCGATTCTCCACAGCAGAAAAATCAACCTCCTGGTCTGTGCTGAGGTTCATGAACGCCCTCATTTTCAAGAACATTTCCTGCAAATCCGCATACTCCGGTTCAAGCAGGCTGTGATTGTCCCATAACCGGACGGCCCAGTCATCTTCGGATATCGGATGATTTGTCCGAATCCGTTCTGATTTGTTCGTTGAAATCATTGAAATACGCATCCGTCCTGAAACTTGCTTCTCTTCGTAAGAACCGTAGTATATATTGTTTCTATAACAATAAAAGCCCTCTTTCATATAAATCTCCATTCCGCCGCCTTCGGATGGCGGCACAAATAGTTATGAAAGTCTTCCAACTCTCTACGCTGTG
>NZ_JAJFEB020000029.1:0-60634 GCF_020709765.2 Clostridium pacaense | reverse complement strand
TTTTCTTTTATTTTAACATGAAAAAGGGCAGTGAAACATATGTTTTGTGCAACTTTTAATTTTCAAACACGCTCTAGTAAATTTCCCTTTCAATATCCAGTATCTCAGCTTCCGTGTTCTGTGCCACAAACGTTCCAATCTCTTCCTGGATACTGTCTGCCTGTGCCTGATGGGCAGCCACGGCCGCCAGTCCTATGACGATGATCTGATGGATATCCTGCTCACCCACTTCCGCTGCAGAAACATTGAATTTGTTCTGCAGCTTTGCAAGCAGGCTTTTTACAACCATCCTTTTTTCCTTCAGCGAATGCACCCATGGTGCATGAAGCCTGATTCTCAATGCTAATATTGTCATCCCTTATCCCCTTTCATTCCAAGAAATATGCCGGCTGCTGATACAAAGAACAAAGGCGGCACCTTTGCCAGCCGGTAACCTAAAAGCAGGCTGATATGGTTCAGTCCCATGAACAATTCATCAAACAGATGCACGTCTGGCAACAGCAGCGGCAGAAGTACGCCCGATGCCGCTATGAAATAAAAAACCAGAATCCCGATGGATATCCCCAATACCGTCCTCCTCACCCATGCCTGTCTTATCCTGATATCCCCTAAAAACCCCATTATATTCATGAAGGTAAGCGTTCCTGCAAAGAAACAGGCCGGACACAGGATGAGAACGGACAGGAAGCGCGGCAGACCGTCATAATAGTGCTGGGCCATCCTTTCCGTCCAGTCCTTTGTGAATACATAAATCAAGGTCCCTGTCAACGTTAAGGCCCCCCACAAAAGGGCATTCCTGATACACTGTTTTCTCTGTGCCTGTCTTGTCTCTGCATCCGCCTCTTCCTGGCGGCGCCCGTATAAGACCATGAGGATATCCGTGTCAAAAGCTCCTGCAATGGCTTCCAGCGTTTCAATATCCGGCTGGGTTCTGCCGGTCTCCCAGTTTGAGACAGCCTGCCTTGTCACATGCAAAAGCCCTGCAAGCTGTTCCTGGGACATCTTCTTCTGTTTTCTCAGGTTCCTGATATTTTTCCCTATGCTGCTCATCCCGATTCCTCCCGGCACACTGTTTTATAGATTAAACATACCACAGAATGCCGGATTTGGTCACGCAACAATTCATTGCAGGCCCGAAATCCCCATTATTTGATGTTGTTATAGAGGAAACAGCCTGTGACATGGTCATTAACCATTCCAACGGCCTGCATAAAGGCATATATGGTCGTTGAACCGACAAACTTAAAACCAAGTTTTTTCAGGTCCTTGCTGATCCGGTCTGACAGCGCGGTTGTGGCTGGCAGATCCTTGATATTTTCACAGTGGCCCACAATGGGCGTATTGTCCACATACCCCCATATCATCCGGTCAAAACTGCCGTACCGGGCCTGGACTGCGAGGAATGCCCTGGCATTACTTATGGCCGCGTTGATTTTCAGGCGATTTCTTATGATGCCCTCATCTGCCATAAGTTCCTCAATCTTCTTATCGTCATAACAGGCCACCAGTTCTGGCTTGAATCCATCAAAAGCTTTGCGGAATGCCTCCCTTTTCTTCAGGACCGTTATCCATGAAAGCCCTGCCTGCATGGTTTCTAATATCAGCATTTCGAACAGCCTGTCATCATCATGTACGGGGCGGCCCCATTCATTATCATGATAATCAATGTATATCTGGGAGTCTCCCGCCCAGGCGCATCTTACCTTTTCATCCATTCCTTTTCCTCCAATCGGTGTTTTGAACCCGGCTGTTCCATCCATGCTGTTTTCCATAAACAACCTGCTTTTTTCCGGATTGCTGCTTTCTGTACAAATCCATTATAACATGGAATAGTGACGGTTTCTGCTATTATTTTGTTTCCGCCCGTTACATGGACCATTTGCCCATATCAACGTTTAAATGTCAGGAAATCAAAAGAACCGCCCATGACCAGACGGTTCTTTTGATTTCCTGCTCAGCAGTGCTGCTGTAAGGATAGCGGTTATTCAGTTTTCAATGACTGTGTTACGCAATCGAAGCCTCAAAACGTCTACCGTGTAACAAAGATACATTATTTCCAGTGTTTCAATTTAGGAAGCTGTTCAGAAAAATATGCCCTTGCCTGTTCTGGAGTAAAATTGCCATCCGACATATGGCTTACCAAAAATTCAAGCAATCTGTCCATAGTCTCATATGCAAACTGTCCGTCTGTATAACACCATTTGCAATAGTCCTCATTAAAGCTGTTATCTGTCTCCCGGCTGATAACACTATCATCTTCCAATGGCATACCGCAACACTGGCAAATGAGTTTTCTTGGACTTCCCAGTAATGTATTGATAGAAACATCAAATGCTATGGAAATCTGTTTTAATGTTTCTATATTCGGCGTTGAGTCACCGTTTTCCCAACGTGAAACGGCCTGACGTGTAACAGATAACCTTTCAGCCATTTCATCTTGGGTCAGCTTGTTTTTAACACGGATGTTTTTCAATACATCCTTTGTATCCATACTTTCACCCTCCCTCTATGGAATGAATCTATTATAGCGTATGTATGTTTTCCTTTCAAGCAATCGTCTATTGCTATTCCAATCGATAAATGGCAGCATATATATCAAAAAAAATCCCTTGATTTCTCAAGGGATTTTCGATAAGCCACTGGCCGGACTCGAACCGGCGACCCACGCATTACGAATGCGTTGCGCTACCAACTGCGCTACAGTGGCATCCGGACAGTCATGCTGTCCCTTAGATGAAACAAGACTGTCGCTCACGCAACAGCCTCTTCATCATGACCTGACCGGGAATCGAACCCGGGTTTACGCCGTGAGAGGGCGTCGTCTTAGCCGCTTGACCATCAGGCCTTAGGTGAATCGAGGCGACGTGATTCGAACACGCGGCCTCTGCGTCCCGAACGCAGCGCTCTACCAAACTGAGCCACGCCTCGATACCTTTGGTAGTATAATACAAATATGGCAGAATGTCAACCATAAATTGTCAAAGTTTTTAAAAAAACTCAGAATTTTATTTTGAAGTAATCCTGCCCCATCCTGCATTCCCATTAATCGTAAATCCTGCCATAATCGTAGCTCCCATAAAAATCCCTGATTGTCTCAAAATACCGGTCCACATTATCACGGGTCAGCCTGTGCTCCCCTGCTGCCATCCACTCCAGTATCCGGTCCCCCACCTGCTCGGAGTAATGGATGACATCCATATAATTATCCAGGTCGCAGATGATGTCAAACTGGTCATCAAACCCAAACAGCCGGATATTGTCACAGGTAAGGAGCATATCCGCCATCAGGCGGAGCGCCGTAAGCTGGCGTTCAAAATCCCCCTTTGCCACAAGCTCGCTGTCCCAGTACGCAATGCTGTAGGGAGGGATAAAGCAATAGAATGTAATATCCGGGTTAGCCCTTGCAACGGCCAGTATATTCTGTTCCACATTGCCTTCAACCATCTGCCTGTCTTCCATGGTAAACGGTACCGGCTCCATGTTCCCTTCCAGGCGCACGAAGGTCTTAAGCACAGCCTCCCTGCCCCACTCCTTATCAGGCGCCCAGTGCATATATCCGTCAAAGGTGGTCATATCTGCCCCTGCCTTTGTCCGGTTCAATATGCTGCGTATATTGCCGAAAATCACTTCTTTATTCCATATGTAATCCACATCGTTCCACGGATTCCTGTCAAACAGGTAATCCGGCGCCGGCGCCGTGGGATTCCACTCATCCTTGTCATACATGAGGAAGCTTTTATCCAGGCTCCTGAACACCATCTTAATCTGCGGATGATAGGAAATGGCCCGCCACACCGCTTCATCCACTTCCTTATAATATCCCCCGCCGTACGGGATCTTGATTGCATCCACCCCGAACAGCTGATTAAACAGGGATACCTTGAAGTTCTCCGTCATGGATGTGCCTGTGAGCACCGCATCGTATGTAAAATGCCGGCTGATGCCATCGTTCTGGTAACGCTCGCTGTCCAATGTATATGCCAGCCCTTTCACTGGCCCATGATAATGGAAAAAGGGGTCCACCACTGCCACAAGCCCTCCCAGGGCAGCCAGCCCCAAAACGGTAAGCCCCAGCGTAAGGCCCAGCCATCTTCCCCAGTATTTCTTCTGTCCATCCCTGCTATCTGTCTGTATATCCAATGCTGTATCTCCTGTCAATACCGATAAAATTAAACATCCTTAAAATTGGAAATAAATAAAAGTGGTAATCCCGGCCAGCGATATGATTGACCACACAAGCATAACCGCTGTCCCGGCGGCCCTTTGCACCGTGGGCTTAAGCCCTGCCTCCGCCATGTTCCTGGTGTTCATCACCAGATGGATTGCAATGCCGTAAATCAGGAATATGGTCATGATCCTGTGATTTAAGAAAACCTGGGGCAGCTCCACCATCTTAAAACTTTCTATGAACCCCGGATTTATCTGCATGTTCCCAAAGCACACCAGTCTCTTAAAAAACTGTTTTGCCTGGGAAATGCTGTCAGCCCTGAATATGACCCAGCCCAGGTTCACGAACAGGAAGGTGGCCATCCACTGGAACGCAATGTGAAGCCTGTTCCACTGCCTGTCAAACATACGGTTAAGGCATTGTGCCGCCCCGTGGATCATACCCCACAGGATAAATGTCCAGTTGGCCCCATGCCACAGGCCGCTGGCCAGGAATACAGCCATCACATTCACATAAGTGCGCACCTTTCCCTTCCTGCTTCCGCCCAGGGGAAAATATATGTAATTGCGCAGGAACCGTGTCAAAGTCATATGCCACCGTTTCCAAAAATCCACCGGGGAAAGCGCCTTGTAGGGAGAATTGAAATTCTGGGGCAGTTCCAGATTGAACATCTGTGAAATCCCTACCGCCATGTCGCAGTACCCGCTGAAGTCAAAATACAGCTGGAAGGTATAGGCCAGCATCACAAGGAATGCATCGGCAGCGCTCAACAGTCCCACCTGTGAAAATCCCCAGGCCACCGGGCCTGCAAAAAACTCCGCAAGTATTACCTTCTTAAAAAGACCTGCGGCAAACACCATGAGTCCCTTGGACATATTCTCCGAATCCATCCTCCGGCGCGCCTCTTCCGTTAGCTGCGGAATGAACTCCCTGTGCAAAAGAATCGGGCCCATGGCAATCTTGGGGAAATACACCGTGAAAATGGCGTAATCAAGGAAACCGTACCCTCCTGTTTCACCTCTATAGGAATCCACCAGCCATGCAACCTGCTGGAACGTAAAAAAGCTGATGCCCACAGGCAGGAGGATCCTTGTCAGCAATAAATCCTGTTTCAGGAACAGGTTCAGGTTCTCCAAGAAAAAGTTGAAGTATTTATAATAGAAAAGAAGTCCCAGGTTGGCTCCGATGCCCAGTATGAGGATGGCCTTCCTTTTGCCTCCATCCCGGCCCGGGGAGGGGGCGGAACCGGCCTCCTTTACATTTTCCAGAAGCATCCGTGAAATTCCCCAGTTGAACCCGGTGCTGGCTAAGAGCAGAAGCAGGTACCATGGATTGCCATAAGCAAAAAACAGAAGGGACATGGCGGCCAGGAACAGCCTGGCCCCTGTCTTCCTTCCCAAGTGCTGCAATCCGAAATACCCTCCAATACAGGACGGGAGAAATAACATTATGAACAGATATGAATTAAACTGCATGATCCTTGTATCCTTTTTCATTTGTGATTTTTATGATCAGAGCGTCAGATTCCTGAGCCTGAGCGCGTTGCCCACCACACATACGGAACTTAGGGACATGGCCAACCCTCCCAGCATGGGACTTAAAAGCGGGCCGCCTAACAGATACAGGGCGCCTGCCGCCACAGGGATTCCCAGCGTGTTGTAGAAGAATGCCCAGAACAGATTCTGTTTAATATTGCGTATGGTTGCTTTGCTGAGTCTGATGGCACGGTACACATCCATCAGATCGGATTTCATCAGCACCACATCCCCGGATTCCAGGGCAATGTCACTGCCGCTGCCAATGGCGCAGCCCACATCCGCCTGGACAAGGGCTGGCGCATCGTTGATTCCATCACCTACCATCATAACTGTTTTTCCCTGTTTCTGCAACCGGTTTACCACATCTGCCTTATCTTCCGGCAATACCTCCGCCACCACCTTGTCCACATGGGCCAGGCGTCCAATATACTGGGCCGTCTTCTCATTATCTCCTGTTACCATATAGACCTGCACACCCAGTTTTTTAATCTTCCCCACCGCCTCCACGCTGGTCTCTTTGATGGTGTCCGCAACGCAGATCAGTCCGGCCAGACGGCCGTCCACCACAACATACATGGGGGTCTTGCCAATGCCTGCATATTCCGACGCCTGCTTTTTTGTTTCATCCGATACAGGGACATTCAGATGCTTCAGAAGGCGGCGGTTGCCAACAGCCACCTTCCAGCCGTTTAAGGAGGTCAGGATACCTGCGCCGGTCACGCTCTCAAACGACTCCGGCATGACCAGTTCCATCTGCTTCTCCCTGGCCGCCTGGACAATGGCCTGGCCCAGGGGATGTTCTGACATCTGTTCACAGGATGCTGCCAGGAATAGAAGGTGTTCTTTTTTCTCCGCATCGGAAGGCGCTGCTGCCTTTGTACTGTCTTTGAGGGTTCCGTCCTCCGTCTCATTGGGCGGTGTGACACCTGGCAGGGCCGCACTCTCCAGTTTCCACACCTGCTCCACCACCGAATCGCTGATTACGCTTACATCCGTCACCTTGGGCCGGCCCTCCGTGATGGTTCCTGTCTTATCCAGGATTACGGCGTCCACCTTATGACAGACCTCCAGGGCCTCCCCGCTTTTTATGAGGATGCCGTGTCCGGCCCCCACCCCGGTCCCCACCATGATGGCCGTCGGCGTGGCAAGCCCCAGCGCACAGGGACAGGCAATCACAAGGACAGCCACGAATATGGTAAGCACAAAGGACAGGTCCCTGCCTCCCACTATCCACCACATAAGGGCGGCTGCCAGGGCGATAACCATCACAGCCGGCACAAAATACCCGGCCACCGTGTCAGCCAGTTTGGATATGGGGGCTTTCCTGCCCTGGGCATCCTCTATCATCCGGATGATTTTAGACAGTGTGGTATCGCTGCCCACATGGGTGACCTCCACTTCCATTGCTCCGTTGTAATTCATGCTGCCCCCAATCACACGGTCCCCTGTCTGTTTCTCTACCGGAATACTCTCGCCCGTCAGCATGGATTCATCCACGGTACTGCTTCCCTGTACCAGGACCCCGTCCAGAGGAATCCTGCTGCCAGGCTTGATTAGTATATGCTGCCCCGCCTCCACCTGCCCGGTTTCCACCTCACGCTCCACACCATTTTCGTAAAGAAGGGCTGTGTCAGGCGCCAGTTCCATCAGCTTGCGGATGGCCTCCGAGGTCTTTCCCTTACTCCGGCTCTCCATGTACTTGCCAAGCATCACCAGGGTTACGACCACGGCGGCCGACTCATAGTACAGCTGGTGCGCCTTCATATGGTCGGCCGGGATTCCCAGGGTCATCACAAGGCTGTAGGCAAATGCGCTTCCCGTGCCGATGGCCACCAGGGAATCCATGTTGGGGCTTCCCTTTATGAGGGAACGGATGCCCACCACATAGAACCGGTAACCGCAGACCAGGATTGGCACGGTAAGGATCAGCTGCGCCAGGGCAAAGTTCAGCGGATTCCTGTCCATTTCCAAGAATGCAGGCAGGGGAAGGGAAAACGGAAGCATATGTCCCATGGAAATGTAGAGCAGCGGGATGGAAAAGCAGACAGCCGTAATCACACGGTTCCTGGCAGACTGCAGATGTTCCTCCTGCTGCTGCCATTCCTCTTCCTCCATTTTCCTGTCCGGCTCCTCCGCCACAAGGCTGGCGCCGTATCCGGCTTTGGATATGGCCTCACGTATCATGCCGGAAGTCACCTGATCCTCATCATAGGTTATCACCATCCGGCTGGTGGTCAGGTTCACATGGCTGTCCTCCACCCCTCCCAGTTTTTTCGTCACACGCTCCACCGCGCTGCTGCAGGCCGCGCAGGACATGCCATCTATGCGGTACTGTTCTGTCCTCATATCTTCTGCTCCTCTCATACCAGGATGTGTTTGGATTTTCCAACACGCTCCCGTATCAGTATGCCCTGCATGAAGCCGGTTTATCAATTTATAAATAAAAGGAACCTGCTGTTAAAAGCCATGTGTCATCTGGCTTTCCAGCAGGTTTCCCTTATTACCCTGTTGTTTTTATGGCATCAGCAGGATATTCTGCGTATGATAATCGTATCCTTCAATCAGATACTTAAAATTCTCATCCAGCCTTGCCATATAGCTGTCAAAATAAATGTCCCATTCATTGTATGAGGTATGGTCATTTAACAGGACCCGGATCCTCATATGGGAAGCCCCCAGCCAGGCATAGGAACCATAGGCTGACGGGGCATGGCTCCTGGGCTTTGCTGTCTGCATATAGCTTCCGTAGCGCATCAGATACTGGTCCAGGTCGGTTGCCCCGGCCCTGTATTCCTGTTTTCCCAGACAGCAGGAAAAGGTGCGGTCCCCTTCCCCGATTTCAAAACTGCAGTCATCTGAAAGAAAGGTAAGACGTATGTACTTATCCGCATCCCGGAAACGTATCTTCCTGCCATTGATGGAATCCTGGTAAGCAGGAATGGCGTTGCCCGTAACCGGCTGTGCGTCCAGGATATGGCTCAGCTCCAGGATTCTTTGCACATTTTCAGGACACTCTTTTAGCGGTTCATTCCCGATACACGGATATACGGTTTCAAAAAATGTATCCAGAAGAGGCTGCGAGCCTGCCGTGGATGAATTCATCACAAACGTGGTGTCACAATCCGGCAGCACCACGCACATCTGCCCAAATAATCCGGACGCACGGTATCCGTTGTGCGTACACCGCCACATCTGAAAACCATATCCCTGGGTGCTTTCTGTTTTATAGGCCGGATAACCGGGCGCGGTGTCTATCTGCTTAGAGGCTGCAAGCGCACACCATTCCTCTGACAGGATCCGGTGTCCATTCAGTACACCCCTGTTCAGGAACAGCTGCCCCAGCTTAATCAAGTCCGTTCCCTTCATGTAAAGGCCAACCCCGCCGATGGAATATCCGGAAGGGTCTTCCAGCCAGTCATAATCCTGAATCCCGCACAAATCAAAAAAGTTTTCTTTCAGGAATCCACATTGGCTTTTGCCTGTTATCTTTGTCACGATTGCCGACAGCATATGGGAGGCCATGGAATTATAGTAAAAACGGCTTCCGGGCAGATCCGTTACGCGTCGGTCAAATATACTTTCACACCAGTCCCTGCTGTCATCCCCTGCCGCAAACATATCAGGCCCATCCTGTCCCATGGCCATGGTCAGCAGATGCCGGATGGTAAGGGTTCCCAATCCATTTTCTGCATAAGAAGGATTGGAAAAATAGGGATGCACCGGTTCATCCAGGCGTAACAGCCCTCTGTCATGAAGGATGCCCACAGCCACGCATGTGAATGTCTTGGTAACCGAATTCTCCACATGCCTGCATGTATTCTTATATGGAAATGCATTAACCTGGGCAATCAGCTTCCCATGCCGTGCCATTGTGAACGTATGTAAATGGATATCACGTTCTTTTAATCTGCGAATAAAGGCTAGTATCCCCCGCGAATCCACCCCTTCCTTTTCACAGGTAGATTGCTCTAATTCATATGTTGGCACCGTACCCCCTCCTATTTCCTGACAACAGAGAAAATGGGTTCTCCTGCTGTCACTTCTTTTCCCAGCTGTTTGTTGACAACTGAAAACTTATCGGAGTCCAAAACCAGTATCGGGGATGTCAGGTCAACGCCCTGTTTTTTGAAATAGTCCATATCAGCATGGCATAACAGGTCCCCAACCTGGACCTGCTGTCCCACGGCTGCCTTCATATCAAATCCTTCTCCTCCATATTTTACGGTATCAATGCCATAGTGGATCATAAGCTCAAGCCCTTCATCCGTCTTCAGGCATATGGCGTGCCGTGTCCCTGCAATCAGTTCCACCCGTCCCGGCACAGGCGCGAACACATCTCCCGATGCCGGTATGATGGCGCATCCATCCCCCATCATAAGCTGTGCAAAGACAGGATCCCTGACCTCGGTCATATCCATGGTCCTTCCGTCAAAAGGAGCGCAGACACTGATTTTCTTTTTAAATATCCCCAACACCTTATCACCTTCCTACTTCATCCTCATTATTTCAGTTCCGGCCAGTATTCCTTGTTGGCTTCAATATAATCGTCCAGAAGCGCCTTGGCAACCGTGGCGCTGGGCACGCATCTGGACAGCGTGTATGCCTGCCACATCTTATGGTAAGAGCCTTCCTCCCATGCATCCACCACCAGCTTTTCCACTGCCACCTGCTGTTCCATCAATCCCTTTTGGAACGTGGGTATCCTTCCGATGGATAACGGCTCATAGCCATCCTTTCCCACCAGGCATGGTATCTCCACCATGGCATCATCATCAAAGTTAACAATAGCACCATTATTGGGAACAATCAACAGCATTCTTTCATGGGTGTTAAGGGCCAGGGCAATGCACAGGTCAACGATAAATGTCGCATGATTCGTCACCTCCAGATAGCTGCCCTTTGCAGTGCCCTTTTCGGCAATTTCCTTACAGGCCGTGAAAACCTCTGTCTCCCTTCCTTCCATGACCTCATTGGCCCGTGTATGGCCGGGGTCTGAGTGCGCAACCACGTAATCCGGGAAAAGGTAATACTTGAAATAACTGTTGGGAATCATGGTGGGGTCCAGGCTCAGGACATCCTTTGCCTTGTAATAGGTATCCTTCCAGCTGTATTCCTGCTGGTTGGATGTCATGGCCGGTGACACAAATCCCTTTTCCAGCATGTAATCCCTGACCTTTGGCAGCAAATCATTGCCGGCCTTGTCCCTGATATCACACCACCATCCAAAGTGGTTCAGCCCAAAATAGCGCACATCCATTTCCTTGCGGTCATTAAGCCCTGCAATGCTGGCTATGCTGTCCTCCAGGCCAATGGGCATGTCACAGATGTTGATGACCTTTGAATCAGGACGGAACCGCCTGGTGGCCTCTGCCACAATGGCCGCTGGATTGGAATAGTTGAGCATCCAGGCATCCGGGGAATATTTTTCCATATAATCAATGTTTTCCAGCACACCTGCAATGGATCGCATCCCATATGTAATCCCGCCAGGACCGCATGTCTCCTGTCCCACGCATCCATGCTTTAATGCAATCTTCTCATCTTTTTCACGCATGGGCAGTTTCCCTACCCGGATATGTGCCAGGCAGAAATCGATGTCCGTGTAAGCCTCTTCCGGGTCCACGGTTGCCAGGAACTCAATCTCAGGGTCCTTTTCCATGACCAGGATCCTGCATGCCTCTGCCAGCTGGCTCTGTCTTTCCTCATCATTATCATACAGTTTAATCTTCCTTAACGGGAACCTGTCAAGATGTGCAAGCAATGTGCATACAATCTCAGGTGTGTAAGTGCTTCCGCCGCCCGCAATCACTACTGAATACTTTTTCATTTTACATTCTCTCCTTAACTATTTTCCATTACCTTGTCAACCGTCTTCTTGATTAATGTCACGGTTGTCCCGTAAACAATCTGGATTTCATTGCCGCTTACTTTTACAATCCCGTTGCATCCCGTCTTCTTGAGGATTGCTTCATCAATCAGGGAATAGTCCTTCACAACCACGCGGAGCCGTGACATACATGCTTCCGTCTCCATGATATTATCTTTACCGCCAAGGCCCCTTACGATTAGCTGTGCCTTCAACATCTCGGGATTCCTGGTATCCAGTCCGGCCGGTTCCCCTGTTTTTGCTGCCGGCATTTCAATATTGGCAATCTCAGCTGCAAATGCCAGTGAATCGTCATAATCTCCCCCTCGCCCCGGTGTCTTTACATCAAAATGTATGATCCACCACCGGAAGGTGACATAGCAGAGTATGAATTCCAGAACGGTAACCACGCAGACCACCCAAACATTGGAGCCGGGCCGCAAGAATCCATTGGTAAACAACCCGATGATGCTGGAATTAGCGCCGCCCACACCGCTGCCCAGGATAAAGCACAGAAACCAGCTTAATCCGGTATAGAGGCTGTAAACCACATAGAGAAGCGGTGCCGCAAACAGGAAGATGAACTCAATCGGCTCTGAGATGGCTGCGAATATGGCTGTCAGCGCCCCGGCTACCACCAGAGGCTTGATGCTCTCCCTCTTATCCGCATCCGCACATTTGTAGATAGCCAGTGCGATTGCCGGAAGCCCGCCCAACATCATGGGAATCTGCGGCCCGAAATAATAGGAAACCAGCTGTGCCAGCGATGCGTTGGTGGGCACTCCTTCCACCAGATACTGTGCATATCCGGCAACCGTGCCTTCAGCCACTGCCCCGGAAGCAAAGGTATATACACCTGACACGGAGGTATTCCTTACAATCGTATTCCATATCTGATGCAGGCCCGTGGGAATCAGCGCCCTCTCCCCAAGCGCATAGACAAAGGGACCGAAGATGCCCAGACTGCCTAACACCTTTGCGAATGCATCAATCGCCCTCTGCACATATACCCAGAGGAACGGCAGCAGCTGTCCGACAAGACTGAGTACGATTAAAGATATGATTGGAACAAATCTTGTACCCTGATAAAAGGAAAATGCCATTGGCAGCTTGATATCCTTAAATTTGTTATGCAGGTTTGCAACGATAACACCTACCAGGATGCCTCCCATGATTCCTACATTGACGGTTTCCACCCCCAGAACCGTCGTGATGCCCGTCTCAGGGAACATGGCCCTTACGGTGGGGAAGGTCGTGATTAACAGGTTCATTGATTTAAGCAGGGCGAAATAACCGATAAACGCGCCCAGCGCCGCATACTCTTTCTTTTCCGCCGCCAGGCCGAAGGCCAGCGCCATGGCGTAAACCAATGCCAGGTTATGAAGGACCTGCACGCCTGTGGTTACCATCCAGTTCCCCAGATATTGAATGGGTGTACTGGCAAAAAACGGGACCATCTTAATAATCGCCGCATCGGTGAAAATACAGCCAATGGCCATGATAAGCGATGCTACACCTATCAGGGATACTGGAATTAAAAATGCTCTTGCTAGCTTTTGGAAAAAAGCTTTCATACCATTAGACATGAATGATACCCCTCCTTATACATTACAACGTGTAAATACCTTTACCTGCGCAGGCTGTATTTTTGTATTTTCAGTATAATGACCCGGACTTTTAAATGCAATACTTCCAGGGCATCCGTGAAACTCTTCATACTGAGTAAAATAGTTCACGGTTTCAGATAATTCACGGCAAAAAACCGTTTATCCATTCAATATCATGAATAAACGGTTTCCAACAGTCCATACAGCCACACCTGTATTATATTTCAAACCTTTATAATTTGGAAAACAATAATTGGAATGCAATGATGGTATTGGATACAAAGGTATTGATCTGCAGCTCATCCTCCCACTCCTCTTTGGGGATGATGACCGGAAGGTCCACCATCTTCCTCAGACGGCTGTTCCCGTTGCGCAGGAATGCAATGGTAAAATACCCGTGCTGCCTGCACTTTTCCGCTTCGTCTATCACCAGCTGGGTTTCCCCTGACTCTGACACCATAATGCCCACGTTATCCTTGAACTCAGACAATTCCCCCAGGCTTTCCGTATATATCAGCCGGTAGCCGTCCCTGACACACTTACGGCTGATATAATCAATGGCCACCATGGAGTATCCAACCCCCATGGCATATACGTATTTTTCCTTAGCCCCCTTCATGTGCCGGATAAAGGTATCCACCAGTTCTTCCGAATAGTTGCTGATGATGGTGTTCCTGATTCCGGCCAAATCGCGGTCCTGGGCAGCGGGCGGGGATTTGTGGTCGGATTTGATGGAGAATATCAATTCCCTGTAACCGGAATACCCGAGCTTTTTTGACAGGTTCACCAGGAATGCCGGGGATATATAGTGTCTCTTCGCAAAATCCTTAATGGACATATCGCTGTTTTTCTTGATGTCTTCTTTTATTTCGTCTAAAATCTGCCGCTGCAGACCATTCAGCTCATTCATCTGACCTACTCTCCCCTCAACACGGTTTGAGTCTATTATAGCATAAACTTTTAATTACAAAAGAAAAAAGTACGATTTCCCGGACAGGGGATGCCTATCCCCGGAAACCGTACTTCCCAAATGCCTGCAGGGCCTGTCTTAATGCTTCCGGGCGTTTATCGCCGGGCAGCCCTGAACACCCCCTAACCGTTCACCAGGCAGTCAAGCCTTTCCCCCGCCGTCACTTTCCCGTATTCCTTTAAAGCCACCGCTTCACCGGAAGTAAACAGCACGATGGTAGTCAGGTCCTTGCCTTTTCCCTTCACATAATCCATATCCACTTCCACCATCAGGTCCCCGCGTTTTACGTTCTGTCCCTGCTCCACACAGAGGCGGAACCCCTGGCCGCCCAGTTCAACGGTATCGATTCCGATATGGACCAGGATTTCCTGTCCTTCCTCTGTACGGATTCCCACTGCATGCCCCGTATCAAATGCCGCGGCAACGGTTCCGTCCACAGGGGCCAGGATCCTTCCATCCGTAATATCAACAGCAAAACCATCGCCCAGGACTTTATTGGCAAACACCTCGTCCCTGACCTCATTGAGGGGAACCAGGGTGCCTGTGGCCGGAGAGGTTATTTCAGGCATTTCCCTTTGCATTGACTTCTGCATTGTCTCCTGCATTGTCTCCTGTACTGGTTTTCCAGAATCCGATTCCACAGGAATGCCCCCCTTAACGTCCTCATCCTCCTGAAGCACTTCCTTCGGAATCCCAAAAAGGCAGGTCAGTACAAAACAGCACGCCACGGAGCACACGGAAATGACGAAATACCACAGCAGCTGGCTCCCTTTATAAATATACATGAGATAGGATGGCAGCACTGCCAGCCCATAGGAATTGGACTGGATTCCGAGCACGGACAGCAGCGCGGCCCCCATTCCTGAGGTGAACAGCATAATGAGCAGCGGCCTTAAATTATAACGCAGCTGGATACCGAACAGGACAGGTTCACTGATACCAAACAGCTGTGAAAGCATTGCGCCGATACTTGTTGACCGCACACTCTGCTTTTTGGACTTCACAAAAAATGCAAGACAGGTGCCCACATTGGCAAACCCGTACATGGCACAGAGGGTGATGACAGGATTAAACCCTGTATTAGCCAAAAGGGATGTTTCTATCATGGTGTACGTATGGTGAAGCCCTGTAATCACAAGCAGGGGATACGTGGCGCCAATGAGGAACCCGCCGATTCCAAAGGGCAGATGGACCAGGTGCTCCACCACGGTCACCAGATTCAGTTCCACCACATGCATGACAGGGCCGATTCCCAGCATGACCACCAGGAAGGTCCCCAGCATGACCAGGAATGGGGTCATGATTAAATCCAGGGCATTGGGCATTATCTTCCTCAGCTTCTTCTCCATGGAAGCGCCCACGAACGCTGCCAGGATTGCTGTCAGCACACTTCCCTGGCAGCCCACAATGGGAATGCGTGAAAATGCCATGACCGCGCTGACGCCGCTGCCAGGGTCAGCCACCGCGTAGGCATTGGGCAGGCTGGGTGATACCAACATCAGCCCGATGACCAGGCCGATGACCGGCATCCCTCCAAACACCTTGAACGCGGACCAGCAGATAAGTGCGGGCAGGAAGGCAAATGCTGTCTCCGTAAGGACATTTACCAGAATCACCACATAGTCCGGGATAATGGATGAGGACAGGCCAAAAAGCCCCAGCACATTGTCATTGAACACGCAGCCCTTTAATCCCAGGAACAGGCCGGTGGCCGCAATCACGGGAATGATAGGGATGAATATGTCCCCCAGCATACGCATCATGCGTTTTACGCCCTTTTGCTGGCTTTTGACAATTTCATCCTGTTCCTGTTTGGACAGTACGTTAAGCCCCATGTCCTGCATTTCCCCATAAACCTTATTGACAATGCCGGTACCCAGGATAATCTGATACTGTCCCGCGTTGAAAAACGTCCCTTTCACCAGCCCGATGGCTAAAAGGGCCTTTTCATCTATCCCATCCTTATCCTTCACAATCAGCCTGAGCCTGGTTGCACAGTGTGTTGCCGAAATAATGTTATCCTTCCCGACCGCATTTACGATTGCCCCGGCCGCCTGCCGGTACTGATTCCCTTCCATCCTGATTCCCTCCCGATTATATGAAAATGACTTCGCGTATATGTGAAAATGGTACTGGCCTGTTTGAAAACCGCTTTCCGTCAGCAGTGCATCCCATTTCTATCAGCTGTGCGTCCCGCTTTGTGGAACATCCTGCTTCAGCAATATGGCCTGGAACGGTTTCAGGCATAGCATGCCGTCCCTTATCTCAGCATCCGTATCATTTCCCCAGATGCCCACCGCCCCTGCCGCGTCATCCGGCAGCCTCTCCTGTGTCCCTGTATGACTGAAATTGTAATAACACCAGATGGTCACATCATCCATCTGCCTCTCATAGGCGATTACATTCCCGCTGCTTTCGATGGGCCGTATGCTGCCGTATATGAGGCAGTCCCTGTACGGACCGTGCTGGCGGAATTGTATCATGGACTTGTAAAATTCCAGCACACTGTCCTGTACGCCTGACTGTGCCTCAGCATGGATGACAGGATATTCCATGGTCATCGGCAGCCAGGGCTGGGACTGGGAAAAACCTCCGTACCGGCTTCCATCCCATGGAAAGGGCGTCCTTGCATTGTCCCGGCTTCTCAGGTTCACGATCCTCAGCGCCTCATCCGGGTCCAGCCCTTCCTCAAGCGAACGCTGGTACTGGTCAATACTGGAAATATCGTTAAACAGCTCCGGAGACTGCCGCTCAAAGTTCACCATCCCCAGTTCCTGGCCCTGATAGATAAAAGGTGTTCCCCTCAGGAAGAAATACATGGCGGCCAGCATCTTCACTGCCTGCGGATCATCCTGTGCCTCCTTAAGATACTTTGTGGCTGCACGGGGCTGGTCGTGATTTTCTATGAAATTGGCGCTCCAGCCGTATTTCTGCACCGCCATCTGGCTGTCCATGATCTTCCCGCCCAGTTCCCTTACGTTCCAGCTGCGCCGTTTAAACCACTCGCTGCCTGACGCGATATCCAGGTCCGCATACCGGAAATCAAATATCATGGAAAAATAGCCGTCCGGTCCAATGAACTCATCCAGATCCTCATAAGGCACCCCCGGCGCCTCAGCCACGGTCACACAGCCGTGTTTATCAAAGGTTTCCTGTTTCAGTTCCTTGAGGAATGCCCCAATCCCGGGCTGGTTCCTGGAACCCTTGGTACATTTAGCCAGTCCGTCCACCCCGTCCGGCTCCCGGTCTGCAAAGGACAGGTCTTTTTTTATGAACGTGATGGCGTCAATCCTGAATCCCGCAATTCCTTTTTCAAGCCACCCGTTGACCATATTGTAAAGCTGTCTGCGCAGTTTTTCATTTTCCCAGTTCAGGTCCGGCTGCTTTTTGCCAAAGGCGTGGAAATAGTACTCATCCCTTCCCTCCACCTTTTCCCAGACGCTTCCACCGAATATGGAGCGCCAGTTGCAGGGCGGTTTACTGCCTTCCCTGAAAATATAGTAATCATGGAACCCGCTGTCCGGGTGTTCGAGGGCTTCCCTGAACCACTGGTGTTCGTCAGACGTATGGTTGATGACCAGGTCCAGGATGATTTTAATCCCTTTCCTTCCTGCTTCTGCAATCAGTTCATCCAAATCCTCCATGGTTCCGAATTCCGGCGCCAGCGCACAGTAATCGGATATGTCGTAACCATTGTCATCCATGGGCGACTGATAGATGGGACAGATCCAGAGCATGGTTATCCCCAGTTCCTTCAGATAATCCAGCTTTTCCGTGATACCCCGTATGTCGCCGATCCCGTCATTGTTGCTGTCCTTGAAGCTTCTGGGATAAATCTGGTATACTACTTCTTCCTTCCACCAAGTTCCTGAACCTGCCATTATTTTTCCCTCCTAAAATTTTCCTGATACTGCGTCCTACGCTGGTATTGTTTTTCCATATCTGCCCTGCGTTCCATACTGGCTCCACGCCTCATGCCGGCCCTGTTTTCCACACCGTACGGTTCCATGGAAATGACGCCTCTCCTCACCAGCTCCCGGCATATCCCATCCTCCATGGCCGTCCCGCACACAGCGTCTGCACGCTTCCTCAGTTCGGGATCCCCATCTGCCATTGCCACGCCGATGCCCGTGGACAGGATCATTTCGATATCATTCCTGCCATCCCCAAAGCTGATGGTGTCAGACGGGCTGACCGCCTTCATCCTGCACCATTCACGGATGGCCTCCCCCTTTGTGCATCCTGGGGGAAGGACCTCCAGATACCACCGCCCGTCCAGTCCTCCCTGCTGGACAATGGTTCCTGCCCGGGACGCCATACCCTCCATTTCCTCACGCTCATCCATGGGACTCCAGATACAGACCTTGTGGATGGCATCATGCCCTGGCCGGTACCATGCCATGTTGTCCTCATAGCGGATTCCATTTTCCTCCCTTCGTCTCTGCCTTTCCCATGGCTCCAGCCCTTCCAGCTTCCTCTCAAAATCCTTCCTGAACCACAGGCTGGCGGCTTTATTCATGAATATCCCCTGCTGGCTTTCCAGTGCAAAGGGTACTTCTTTCCGGACCAGGACGTGAATCATTTCCTTTATTTCCTCATATTGAAAAAACAGATTCTTCCGCACCCGGCCTTCCTCCAGTATAAGGCATCCGCCGCCTGCAATGATTCCGTCCACGGTCAGGGCCTTTACATCGGGCTGGATGGAAGCCAGGTTCCGTCCGGTGCAGATGACAACCTGGATTCCCGACTCTCTGCACATCCCAATGGCCTGTACCGCACTTGCCGGAATCCCATGCCGTTCATCCCGCAGCGTCCCGTCTATGTCTAAAAAGACTGCCTTTATCATCCTTCCCTCCAATCAGTCCTGACTCCTTCCTTTGTTCTGAACCCATTCTATCACACAAAAAAAGCCCCATCAATAGGATGGGACCTCTTAAAACTTTTGTACACTTATAGTACATATTTTCTATAAATGAATATTTGTACACATCAATATGGCTGTTATGGCAGTTTCATGCAGAGGTAATCCTGATAGGCCAGGTACAGATACTCAATCAGGATGAAGTATGGGGTGGATATCTCATACTCAATGCCGTAACTGGCCGGGAGGGTAATGGAGTGGATATACAGGTTCTCATCACAGACAGATGCCAGCGTATTGTTCCCCATCCTTGTGATGGACAGCATGGGAACCTGTCTGAGCCTCAGTTCCTCTGCCAGGCCCACCGTTGCCCCGGATTCCCCGGACAGGGAGATGATTACCGCCATGTCCCTTGCCGTCACCACCCTGGAAAGGGCGCCCCGCATGTCATGTCCGTTAATATGGAACATCTCCTTCACCGGAAGGAAGATGCGTTTCATTTCACTGGCAGCCCTGGTCTGCGCGGAACCGCTGCCATACAGGAATACACGTCTGGCCCTGTGCAGCTTTTCAAACAGGGAGGTCATATCCCTGCGCATCAGTTCATCCATCATCTTGTGATAACTGTCCGTCACAAGATCAAGCAGTTCCCCTTCCCGCCTGTCCCCGGTATCCTGCTCAAGCCTGAACCTGGCCTTTAATTCCCCGTATCCGGAGAGCCCGTTCTTCTTGGCAAAACGGACCAGCATGGACTCCGACACATGGCACATTCCCGCAAACTCCGTTATGCTGAGCCTGATGCAGCTGTCCTTATGCTCCAGCAGATACCTGCATATATATTGTTCATTTTCCGTAAACCTGTGATAATTCTCATTAAACCGTTCTTCCAGTCCCATGGCTTTCCCTCATATATTCCAGATAATTAACAGACAGGATGTCCAAGAGGATGTAAAATGCCGCCACCATCTCATATCCGGCGCCTTGCTTAACGCCCTCTCCCCCGCCTATCATCTTTGTCCCTGCATACAGGTTATACCGGCACATCCTGGCCATGGTGTTATTGGTCCAGCGGGTGATGGACAGGGTGCGTATATCCCTGCACTGGACAAACCGCAGCACATCAATGCCATTTTGTGATTCCCCTGACAGTGAAACCGCTATGAACAGGTCCTTCGCCTTAAAATTCCTGGAGGCATACTCCACCTCGCCGTAATCAAACAGGTCAATGCAGCATTTCCCAAACATCAGGAATATCCGCTTAAATTCCTCTCCAATCGCCTTCTGCTCATTGCCCGTGCCAAAGAGGTATATGGTGTCCGCCTCGTGGATTACCTGACACACCGCATCATAATCATATGCCTTCAGGTCATCCACCATCCTGTGATAGCCGGATAGGATTTCCTGCATATCCAGCCGGGATGCCGGGCCGCCGCCGGACTTCTCCTGTAAAAGCAGCCTGAACTCCGCAAACGTGGCAATTCCCAGCTTCTTAAACAGCCTTACCAGGGTGGTCCTGGATACATGGCAGTGGGCGGCCAGTTCCGGGCTGTTCATCTGTGTGGTCCTGTCCTTATCCCTCAGGATCAGGTTCAGCACTTCACGGTCATTGGCCGTCAGACGGTCATAATTCTCATTTATCCTTTTCTCCAGATCCATATCCGAGGGTTCCTCCTACATGGCCTTCTGAAGCAGCCGCCTGAACACAAACAGCACAACCGCGTAAAAGGCCGTCACTATCATAAGTGTCTTGGATACGGTCAGGCTGATGAACCCGCTGACCAGGATACCGATATAAAGGGTAAGCATCATGGTATATCCCGTATATGCCCAGCATCGCAGCCCCAGCATCCGGTTCCTCTCATCCGTCTCATAAATCTTCTGCTTCTTCCCCAGTTCCGGATCCTTCAGGTACTTCACATTCCTGATGATGGAAATGACGCCCGCCGCCACAAGCCCGGCCCCTGTCCCTCCGTAAAACCCCGGGATATAATCCGTATATCCCGGTTCCAGGTACATTACCATCACCCGGTCCCTGGCCACAAAGGACAGCACCAGGGCCACCGCCCCCAATACCAGGAACATGACACCAATCCACACCCGGTTCCTGCATCTCTTCTCAAAATCAATAGGACTCTCAATAAATAACCGGTTCAGCCACATAATCATTCCTCCTCATATAAAAATATTTCCTCTATGCTTCGTTCAAAAAACCTGGCAATCTTAAACGCCAGCTGCAGTGATGCATTATACTTGCCGTTCTCCAGGGAAATGATGGTCTGCCGGGTCACTCCCAGCGCGGCCGCCAGCTCCTCCTGGGTTACCTTGTTCTGTTTGCGCAGTTCCTGTATTTTAGTCTTCAATCCCACCACCCTTTCATCCCTAAAACCTGGATACAAAAAATGTAAAGTAACTTTTACTTTTTAAGTATAGTTTACTTTACATCAAATGTCAAGCTTATTTTACATCCTTGTTTAAAAAAGGAACTGCCGCTGCTTTCAATATATTAAACAAACCCGATTCATTTTCCTGTTCCCGAATATATCCGATTTTATTTATGAGCCATTCCATATCTTATGAGCTAATAATTTTCTCCTTGAATTAAAATATCATTTAAAGTAATGATTTTACTGCCCTTACTTTCATAATAGCGCAGCATTTCGTCAATTTTTCTTTTGTCATAACTGGTAATGCAATCTGATAAGACATTAACCTTATAATTGGCTTTACATAAGTTATAACAGGTTGATTTTACACATGCGGCAGCGTCTGCTCCCGCTATATAAAAATCACATATATCATTTTTACTAATAAAGGCTGCAAATCCTTCACTGGTTAATGCATTCCCTTTGCATTTCGTAAAAACATTTTTTGACACTATTTTCAGGTCTGAAACCAATTCAGTTCCCGGTGTGCCGGGCTTAAAAGTCCTTGTTCCGGCTGATAAGTTTTCATGCCTTATATAAATAACATGAATCTTATTATCGACCGCCCAATCAACCGCCTGATTGATATTGCCAATCACATCTTTGTAATTCTTTGTTATGTCGTTTTGAATATCTATTATTACTAAAGCTTTTTTCTGCATACTGTTTCCTCCTAATGGCAGATTGATTTGTTTTCTTTTTTATTATACAATGTAATCGTTGACAACAGTATGGCAACAATTAAAAAATCAAACGGCGGTGGGTAGATGAAAATAGACAGACTTGTCAGCATTATCATGATACTCCTTGATAAAAGGCGTATCGGCGCACAGGAGTTAGCAGATATGTTTGAAGTTTCACCCCGCACGATTTACCGCGATATAGACGCCATCAACATGGCGGGTATTCCTGTCCGCGGGGCATCAGGAGCAGGCGGCGGCTTTGAAATCATGCCGGAATACAAGATTGATAAAAAGGTATTTTCGGCTGCCGACCTTTCCGTTCTCTTGATGGGTCTTTCCAGTCTTTCTAACATGATACGGGGCGATGAACTGGTATGCGCTCTTGCCAAAGTTAAAAGTTTCATCCCCGCCGACAGGGCAAAAGACATTGAACTAAAGGTAAATCAGATATGCATAGATTTAAGTCCGTGGACAGGCAACAGAAACATACAACCATATTTGGAAATCATCAAAGCAGCTTTGCAGGAAAGCCGGCTGCTAGCCTTTGAATATATAGCCCACCATGGGAATAAAACCGAGCGGACAGCCGAGCCATATCAGCTTGTATTGAAAAGCAGTCATTGGTATTTGCAAGGATATTGCCATAAAAGGAATGCTTTCCGCTTATTCAGACTATCCCGTATGTCAAACCTGCAAATACAGGAGGAAACTTTTACACCCCGGGATTATCAAAAACCAACTTTAAACTTTGCGGAAATGTGGGAAACAATGCAGACAAAAATCAAAATCCGTATCCATAAATCTGTCATGGACAGGGTGCTCGACTACTGTACTTATGATGATTTTTCACCAGATGGGAATGAGCATTATATTGTCAGCTTTCCTTTCATTGAAAACGGATACCACTATGATATCCTTTTAAGTTTTGGAAATAAATGTGAATGTTTGGAACCGTTACATATCCGTACGGAAATGAAGCGCAGAATCCATGATATAGCTGCCATGTATGAAAGTTGATACACGGAGAAACGGCATAGCCGAAGCTACGCCGTTTCCCGAACATATTCCAATGCTGTTTTATCAGTGCCGCCTTTGTGACGGCGCCTTTTTACACATACTAGCCCATAAATTTGGAAGCATATCCCTGGATGAAGATACCCAGTACAATCAGAGGCAGGATATAACTCACATAAATCCTTGCCCAGGCAGGGAAATGGATTCCTTCCCCTTCATTGGCCTCCGCCATGAACTTCTTAAATCCCCAACCATACCGGCTGGTGCAGAATAAAAGATACAGCATGCTTCCGATGGGAAGCAGGTTATTGCTGAGGATGAAATCCTCCAGGTCCAGGACCGTGCTTCCTTCGCCCAGCGGAGTAAAACCGCTCCACAGGTTGAATCCCAGCACACACGGGATGGACAGGATGATGATTACCACGATGTTCCATACAACCGCCTTTTTGATGGAACAGCCGGTCAGGTCCGTTGCAAAGGATATGATATTCTGGAACACCGCGATGATGGTTGAAAATGCCGCAAAGGACATGAACAGGAAAAACATGGTCCCCCATATCCTCCCGCCTGCCATATGGTTGAATACATTGGGCAGGGTGATGAAAATCAAGGCAGGCCCTGATTTGGACTCAATGTTATAGGCAAAGCAGGCAGGGAAGATAATGAGTCCCGCCATAAATGCAACCATGGTGTCTAAAAGCGCAACACTGACCGCCTCCCCTGTCAGGGACCGTTCCTTGCCGATATAGCTTCCAAAGATAGCCAGGGCGCCGATTCCAATACTCAGCGTAAAAAAGGATTGTCCCAGGGCAGCGAACACGGCTTCCCCCACTCCGGCTTCCTTCATCTTGCCGAAATCAGGCTTTAGGTAAAACTCCAGCCCCGGACCTCCGCCCGGGAGAATCATGGAATGGACAGCCAGCACGATCATCAGCCCCAAAAGGCACACCATCATGACCTTGGTAATGCGCTCCACCCCCTGCTGAAGGCCCATGGCACACACGCCGAAACACAGCAATACCACGACCACCATAAAGCTTCCCATCAATGCGGGGTTTCCCAGCATGGTGTTAAATTCCCCTGCCACGGCCTCTGCCTCAAGGCCGGCAAAGTCACCCATGAGCATTTTGAAAAAATAAAGGACCATCCAACCGCCAACCGTGGTGTAAAACATCATCAGGATATAGTTGCCTGCCATGGCAGGATACTTTGTCAGATGCCATTTACTCCCTTTTGGTTCCAGCACATCAAAGGACAGGGCCGCGCTTTTCCTGCTGGCCCGTCCAACCGCAAACTCCATTACTACAATCGGCAGTCCCAATATCAGAAGGAATGCAAGGTAGACCAGCACGAATGCCGCGCCTCCGTATTCACCTACGATATATGGGAAACGCCATACATTGCCAAGGCCAATGGCACATCCTGCGGATATAAGGATGAAGCCAAGCCTGGACGAAAATTTTTCACGTTCCATGATTATATATCCCCCATCTCGTAATAAAAGCGCCTTCTACCAGAGCAGCTTCTAAACATGCTCTCAGGGCGCTTTCATATATTACCATATTATCACATAAATAGCAATACCAACGGTTTACACCAATAAAGTGCCGGTATACCCCTGCAAAGGAATATACCGGCACTATAAACCGCTTCGGCTATCTCTGTCCCTTATCATACGGCACGCCGGATGCCCGCGGCGCCTGGGAATTCCTGGAGGTGAATACAAGTACGATCAGGGTAGCCAGATAGGGAATCATCTTATACACATAACTCGGTATCCCTGTGGCTGCAAGGAAGGGGATACCGGAATAAGCCGCCGCCACCGCCTTCATAAGGCCGAAGAACAGGGATGCCCACATGATCCTCACCGGCTTCCATTGCCCGAATATAAGCACGGCCAATGCCAGGAAACCATATCCGGCCACGTCCGCATTAAAGTTGGTGGAGGTCGGAACCACGAACACCAGGCCGCCCAGGCCGCCCAGCACACCGGATATCAGGACTCCCGCATACTGCATCCTGTACACATTGATTCCCGCCGCGTCCGCTGCCTGGGGGTGTTCACCGCAGGAACGCAGGCGCAGGCCGAACCTGGTGCGGTACAGCACAAGGGTCGAAACAATCAGAATCAGGATGCCCAGATAGGTAGTGATATACGTATTCTGGAACAGCAGCGGTCCTAAGAATGGAATCCTTCCAAGCACCGGAACCGACTCAATACGGAATGTATTACTGAACTGTATCTGCTGGACTCCCTGGATGACCCTTGCCACAAAGATGGCGAATGCAGGCGCGAACATGTTAAGCGCCGTTCCGCTGATGGTCTGGTTGGCCTTCATATTGATGGAGGCATATGCGTGGAAAAACGCAAAAGCCGCGCCTGTGGCCGTTGAAATCAGGATGGCCAGGAACAGCTGGAGCTGCCCGCCCATCTTTCCTCCGGTCATGTTCAGGAACAGGATTCCCGTAAATGCCCCCATGGTCATGATACCTTCCAGGGCAATGTTCACAACGCCGCTGCGCTCGGAAAACATGCCGCCCAGCGCCACAATCATCAGGGGAATCGTAAACAGCATGGTCTGCTGGAAAATAAAGTATACAACACTCATGACTGCCCGCCTCCTTTCTCCCTGTTCTTGTTGACACGGGTCAGGATGGTCTTCACAATCAGTGCAAATGCGCTGAAATAAATGATGACTGCAACGATGATATCAATGATTTCCGTGGAAAATTCAAAAAGCTGCAGATAGAACCCGCCCGCCGTCAGGTAGGCGATAAAAATACCCGAGAACAGTACGCCGATGGGATGGCTCAGTCCCAGAAGGGCCACGGAGATTCCCGTAAAGCCTTCGGACGCCAGCACATCCTTTATCTCAATGTGCTTCCCTGTCCCGGCCAGGTACAAAAGCCCGCCCGCCATACCGGCTATGGCGCCTGCAATCACCATGCTCATGATGATGCTTTTCTTCTCATTAATGCCCGCATACTTACTGGCATCCCGGTTAAAACCAACCGCCTTCAGTTCATATCCGAAGGTGGTCCTGTTCAGGATGACCCAGATAAGGATCACGGTTGCAATGGCAATCAGGATTCCCCCGTTCACACTGGATTCCGGGAACAGGCGGTCCATGCCCATCTTGGGAATCTGGGCCGTGGAAGCCACGTTCCTGGATTCATTCCTCAAGTTATTAAACAGGGGTTTATAGCTCTTCACAATCCAGTTAACCATATACATGCCGATGTAATTCATCATGATGGAGGCAATTACCTCATTTACATTAAAGTATGCCTTCAAAAGCCCCGGAACCATGCCCCACAGCGCGCCGCCAAGGACCGCCGCCAGAAGGGCCGCTGCCCAGTGGACAGGTCCCAGCCCTTTCCACATGATGCCCACATAGACCGCCGCAAATGCGCCCACAATGAACTGCCCCGGCGTACCGATATTGAACAGCCCTGTCTTAAACGCAAATCCCACGGAAAGACCGGTAAGGATAATGGGCGTTGCATAATAGAACACCTGCCCCACGCCCTTTAAGCCGTGGGTCAATGCGCCTGTAAGTATGGTAATGAATCCCGGCACTGCCTGGGAAGGATTACTGAAAAGCAGTATGGCAAATCCCACCAGCAGTCCGATGATGATTGCAAATACGGAGGATAATACCCCAACATAATCGCGCTTTTTCCGTGTCTTAGGCCTGCTCATCATGCATCACCTGCCTTTCCTGGAGTATCGCTGCCTTCTGCATCTTCTCCCTGTACATCCTGGCTCTCCGCGCCATTTCCCTGTACATCCCGGCCTTCCGCGCCATTTCCCTGTATATCCCGGCCTTCTGCGCCATTTCCCTGTATATCCCGGCCTTCTGCGCCATTTCCCTGTACATCCTGGCCTTCTTCATCCCGCCCGGCCGTCATATCCTGCCGCTTGGAACCAGCCATGTAAAGCCCCAGTTCCTGGACCGTGACCTCGCCCGGGTCAAGGTCCGCCACAATCCCGCCTTCAAACATCACAAGGATACGGTCGCTTAAGTTCATGACCTCATCCAGTTCCAGGGATATGAGAAGGATGGCAGCGCCCTCATCCCGCTGCTTCACAAGCATCTGGTGGATATATTCGATGGCGCCCACATCCAGGCCCCTGGTCGGCTGCACTGCCAGAAGGATATCGTGGTCCCTGGAAATCTCCCTTGCCACGATTGCCTTCTGCTGGTTGCCGCCGGACATGCTCCGCGTGACCGTTTCCGCGCCTTCACCGCTCCGGATATCAAAGTCGGCAATCAGCCGGTCCGCATATCTGTATATCTCATCATCCTGCAGGAAACCGGCCTTCTGGAATCCCGGTTCAAAATACTGCTGCAGGACCAGGTTATATGCCAGATTATAATCCAGCACCAGGCCGTGTTTGTGCCTGTCCTCAGGGATATGGCTCAGGCCGGACGTGTTCCTGTGCCGTATGCTCTTCTTCGTCACATCCTCGCCGTTTAACAGGATCCGGCCCCGGGCAGCTTCCCCAAGCCCGGTGATGGCATGGACCAGCTCGGTCTGCCCATTGCCGTCGATTCCCGCAATACAGACAATCTCACCGCTGCGCACCTCAAAGCTTACATCGTTGACCAGGAGCTTGGTATGTCCCTCTATGTGGGACTGCACCGATACATGCTCCACTTCCAGTATGGTCCTGCCGGGGGACGCCGGGGTCTTCTCAACCGTAAGGCTTACCTTGCGGCCCACCATCATCTCCGACATTTCCTCCTTGGAAATGGAGGCCACATCAACGGTACCTATGTATTTACCGCGGCGCAGCACGGAACACCGGTCCGCCACCGCCTTGATTTCATCCAGCTTATGGGTGATGAACAGGATGGACTTGCCTTCGGCCACTAAGCTTTGCATAATCTCCATGAGCTCGTCAATCTCCTGTGGCGTAAGAACGGCAGTGGGTTCGTCAAAAATCATGATTTCATTGTCCCGGTAAAGCATTTTCAGGATTTCCACCCTCTGCTGCATCCCCACCGTGATATCCTGGATCAGGGCGTCCGGGTCAATGTACAGGCCGTACCGCTCACTGAGTCCCACTACCTTTTTCCTTGCATCATCCATTTTCAAAAATCCATGCCTGACCGTCTCCATGCCCAGGACGATATTCTGCAGGACCGTAAAATTATGCACCAGCTTAAAATGCTGGTGTACCATGCCGATGCCCAGGGCATTGGCATCCAGGGGGCCTTTGATTTTCACTTCCTGTCCCCTGACCTTAATCACACCCTTTTCTGGCTGGTAAAGCCCGAACAGCACGCTCATCAGCGTGGACTTACCCGCTCCGTTCTCACCCAGCAGGGCGTGGATTTCCCCCTTCTTAAGCTGAAGGGTGATATTGTCATTCGCTATAATACCGGGAAATTCCTTTGTGATGCCCAGCATCTCAATAATATAATCGTCCATGCGGTTCCCCCTCGCAACAAACCAGCCTGTGCGGCCTTGCCTTCACCGCCCGGCGGGATGAAGGCCTGAAAATACCACAGGGCGCCGTTGTTATCCGGCACCCTGTGTGTCAATGAAGCTTCAGCCGCCTCTCCTACTCTACATATGTGACTTTGGTGTTGGTCAATCCCGTCAGATCCTTTGTCGGGTCATTGTTGTCCTCTGAGAACTGTACCAGCGTTATATCGCCGTCAGCCAGCTTCTTATATATGGCATCATACTGCTCCTGTGAGAACTTCTCAAACTTGGAGGTTTCCATGGGAAGTCCGACGCCGTTATTCCCAACCGTGAACACGGAGGTCTTGCCGCCCGGGAACCTGCCATCGTAGAAATCCTTTACCCCGTCATATACGGAGTTGGAAAGCAGCTTCATGGCAGAGGTGATGACCGTGTCGGATTCACTGCTCTGGTCAACGTCCACGCCAATGGTTTTGGCATTCTTCTCCTGGGCCGCCGCCATCACGGAATTACCCACGGCGCCTCCGCAGCCGAATATGACCTCGGTGCCGTTCTGATACCAGGAAGCAGCCATGGACTGAGCCTCCGGGGTAGCTGCAAATCCGCCGGTATAATTGTACATGACCTCAACGCCTGTGATGCCGTCTTCCTCGGCAGCAAACTCAGCGCCCTGGACAAATCCGTAGCCGAAACGGATGACGGCCGGAACCGCCATGCCGCCCATGAAGCCCAGCTTTGTATAGCCGTCCTTCACAGCTGCATAACCGGCCAGGAAGCCTGCCTGGTCCTCCTGGAACAGGATGGGCATGACATTATCGCCTGTCTTGTAATTATATTCCGCATCATGAGGCTCCCCGTCCAGCAGGATGAAGTGGACGTCCGGATACTTATCCTGGGCAATGTAAATCGGCTCCTCAAACAGGAAACCAGGGCATACCACCAGCTTCGCGCCGCCCTCTATGGCCAGTCCGATGGTTTCCAGGTAGGCGTCCGTGGTGCCTTCCTGGGGCTGGTAATACTTATATGTGATACTGTTCTCTTCCGCATACTTCTTAAGGCCTTCCCAGGCACCCTGGTTAAAGGACTTATCGTCAATGGTGCCAAGGTCGGTGACCAGGGCCAGCTCATAGCCGCCTGACTGGGATGCAGCTGCCTCCGTGGCCGCCTCACCCTCCGTCTTGCCCTCGTCCTTGCTCTCAGCAGCCGGTGCTTCTGTCCCGGCAGGCGCCTGTGTCGGCTCTGTCTTCGGTGAACCGCCGCATGCTGCCAGGGAACCGGCCATCACTGCCGCCAGCGCCATTGCCAATATTCTTTTTTTCATAAGCTTGATTCCTCCTCTTCGATTCCAGATGAATAGTGTCCAAGTACATTTCTAATTTACCATAAATTACAAATTATTGCAATATTTTAAGGAATTATTTGTAAATTATGCCGAACATGTTGAAAAATGCACATACACATCCCAATGTCCATTACAAATCAAACAGGGACAGCTGGTTGGAACGGGGCAGGTCCTTCAGCAGCCCCATATCCGCCATCAGGGTGCACAGGGTGCCATTTACCTTGGCCCTGCTGCTGAAATCCTCAATGGACAGGAAGATGCCGTCCTTTACCGCATCCACCACTGCGTCCGCAGCTTTCTCGCCCAGTCCGTCAATACTGCTGAGGGAAGGCATCAGCTTGCCGTCTATGATCTGGAAATGCCTTGCCTTGGCCCTGTAGATATCCAGGGGCATGAAGTCATACCCCCTTGCATACATTTCCTGGACAATACGCATGTCCCTGAGGGTGTCCTGCTCCTTTTTAGAAAGGGTATCCGCCCGCTTCTTATAGTCAGCCAGATAATATTCCAGCTTATCCCTGCCCTGGCACATGATTTCATAGGAAAATGCGCTGGCGCGGATACTGAAGAACGCGGCATAATAGGCCAATGGATAAAATATCTTACAGTACGCAATACGCCACGCCATCATTACGTAGGCAGCCGCATGGGCCTTGGGGAACATATATTTGATTTTCTTACAGGACCAGATATACCAGTCCGGCACACCGTGGGCCGTCATCTCCTCCTCCCACTCAGGCTTCAGCCCCTTGCCCTTACGCACGCTCTCCATGATGGTGAAGGACAGGCCCTCCTCCAGGCCCTGGGCAATCAGGTAAACCATGATGTCATCACGCGTACAGATGGCTGTCTGGATGGTGGCCTTTCCTTCCTGGATCAGGGTCTGGGCATTGCCCAGCCATACGTCCGTACCATGGGCAAGCCCGGCAATACGCACCAGGTCCGAAAAGTACTTGGGCTTGGTGTCCAGAAGCATCTGCATGGCAAAATCCGTGCCGAACTCAGGCACCCCAAGGGCGCCCAGGGGACACCCGCCGATGTCATCGGGCAGTATCCCAAGGGCCGAGGTGTCCTGGAACAGGCTCATGACCTCCCGGCTGTCCAAAGGAATATCCTTAACCGGGTCAATGCCGATCAGGTCCTGAAGCATACGTATCATGGTAGGATCATCGTGTCCCAGGATATCCAGCTTCAGCAGGTTATGGTCAATGGAGTGATAGTCAAAGTGTGTGGTCACCGTGGAGGTGGTCATATCATTGGCCGGGTGCTGGACCGGGGTAAAGGAATAAATCTCCTCCCCCAGGGGAAGCACGATAATGCCCCCGGGGTGCTGTCCCGTGGTACGGCGCACGCCCACGCAGCCCTGCACGATCCGGTTAATCTCACAGTTGCGCTTGCGTGTGCCCCGCTCCTCGTAGTACTTCTTCACGTAACCGAAGGCCGTCTTATCCGCCAGGGTGCCAATGGTGCCAGCGCGGAAGGTCTGCCCTTTTCCAAAGATGACCTCGGTGTAATCATGGGCCTTACTCTGGTACTCACCGGAGAAGTTAAGGTCGATATCCGGCTCCTTATCCCCCTTAAACCCAAGGAATGTCTCAAAGGGGATGTCAAATCCGTCCTTCTCAAGAGGGGTCCCGCACACGGGACAGGACTTATCCGGCATATCGCAGCCCGCCATACCGGAGAACTTCCTTACCTCCTCGGAATCAAAATCATAATAACGGCAGTTGGGACAGTGGTAATGGGGGCTTAAGGGATTCACCTCCGTGATACCGGACATGGTCGCCACGAAGGAGGAACCGACCGAACCTCGTGAACCGACCAGGTAACCGTCCTCATTGGACTTCCACACCAGCTTCTGGGCAATGATGTACATAACCGCGAACCCGTTGGTGATGATGGAGTGAAGCTCCCGTTCCAGACGGTCCACAACAATCTTTGGCAGGTTCTCGCCGTACATCTCATGGGCCCTGTCATAGCAGATCTTGGTCAGGGTCTTATCTGAATCCTCAATCACGGGCGGGCACTTGTCCGGGCGCACAGGCGCGATTTTCTCACACATGTCCGCAACCTTCCTGGTATTGGTCACAACCACCTCATGTGCCTTATCCGGTCCCAGATAGGAAAATTCCTTTATCATCTCCTCTGTGGTCCGCAGATACAGGGGCGCCTGGTCATCGGAATCCTTAAAGCCCTGTCCCGCCATGATGATCCTGCGGTACACCTCGTCCTGGGGATCCAGGAAATGCACGTCGCAGGTAGCGCATACCAGCTTATTGAACTGCATGCCAAGTTCCACGATTTTCTTATTGATTTCAATCAGGTCGGCTTCCGATTTCACCGTGCTCTTCTCATCCCGGAGCATGAAGGAGTTGTTGCCAAGAGGCTGTATCTCCAGATAATCGTAGAAATTCACAAGCCTTGCAATCTCCGCGTCCGGCGCGCCGCGCAGCAGCGCCTGGTACAGTTCCCCGGCCTCGCAGGCAGAACCGATGATCAGGCCTTCCCGGTACTTATCCAGGATACTCTTTGGTATCCTGGGCCTTCTGGCATAATACTCCAGGTGGGACCAGCTCACCAGACGGTACAGGTTGACACGGCCGATATCATTCTTGGCAAGGATGATTACGTGGTATGTAGGCAGCTTGCGGATGGTATTCGTATCCATGGTGCTCATTCCGTTGAGGGCTTCCAAATCAGTCACCCCCCGGTCCCTGAGCATCCTGACAAACGCTGCAAATATCTCAGCCGTTGCCCCTGCATCGTCCACCGCCCGGTGATGGTTGGCCAGGGAGATATTCAGCGCCTTTGCCACCGTATCCAGCTTAAAGCGGTTCAGGTTGGGAAGGAGCAGCCTTGCAATGGTCACGGTATCCAATACCGTAGGATTAAAATGCAGACCCTGTTCCTCCGCAAAATGGCTGATGAACCCTACGTCAAAGCTGGCGTTATGGGCCACCAGGACGGCATCCCCCACAAAGTCCAGGAACTGCGGCAGGATCACATCGATTTTGGGGTACGGAAGCACCATGGAATCGTTGATGCCCGTCAGCTTCTCTATGTCAAAGGGGATGGGCACATCCGGATTGACGAAGGAGGAAAAACGGTCTGTTATCTTTCCGTCCACCACCTTCACGGCGCCTATCTCGATAATCCTGTTCTTCTTGGGGCTGAAACCCGTGGTTTCTATATCAAACACCACAAAGGTATCCTCAAAGCCCTGTCCCCCCGGATTCTCCACCAGCTGTTTCGTATCATCCACCAGGTAGCCTTCCACCCCGTATATGATTTTAAACGTGTCCCCCTTATCCAGGGCATGGTTGGCATCCGGGAAGGCCTGGACACATCCGTGGTCCGTCACCGCAATGGCCGGCATGCCCCACTGTTTGGCCCTCTTGATGATGCTCTTGACCTCGGACACGCCATCCATATCGCTCATCTTGGTATGGCAGTGAAGCTCAATCCTCTTATCCAGGCTGTTGTCCATGCGCTTGCTGGTAAAATCATCTGTTTTCTTGATTCCCACAATGGATCCCAGGGTCAGTTCGCCGTCAAACTTGTCAATGGTGGTCACCCCCTTGACCTTGATGAAGATGCCGGGACTGATAACCGCCTTGACCTCGTCAAAAAGCTCGGGACGGATGAACATCTTCACGGTTATGGTATCCGTAAAGTCGCTGACATCAAAGGTCAGGATGAACTTGCCGCTGCGCAGCTCCCTGTTCTCACAGGTAAGCACCTTGCCCCTTAAGGTAACCTCCCCAATCTCCCCGTCAATCTTCTCAATCTCCATGGGTTCGTCCTCAAAGTCACGGCCATAGAGCACATCCGGGTTATTGGAACGTTTGACCGAATACTTCTTATCCTCGCCAAACCCATTATCCCTGTCCTTGCCCCAGCCCTTCCGGCCCTTGTTAAGCTGCGGCTTGTCCTTTTGCCCGCCTGCCTGTTTCAGGCCGGACGCCTGGGCAGCGCCCTTTGATGAGGTCCCGTCAAAGCCTGCTGCATTTCCCTGTCCTGTATCTCCATCGCTTCCCACGTCGCCTGCCGAGGCCTGGGCCATGAGCATGTCCCAGGGCGCGCTTTCAGGCACACCTGCGCCTGGATTCATGAAGCCATTGCCTGCATTTCCCTGTCCTCCGGTTCCCTGGACCAGCTCCTGCCCCTCCAGGCCTTCCGTTGAAAAGGAACCGCCCATGGCAGCCAGTTCCTCCTTGTGGTTCTGCCAGTAGATGGCCTGGGCTTCCCGCTCCATCTTCAGTTCAATCTGCCTTCTGCGGTCATTGCCCTGGGGCGGCACAAAGGTAAATCCCACCTCAACTGGAAGGCCGCAGCGCTCCGTAAACACCTTCTCGATGACGCGCTTTAGCTCCCCTGTCCTGTCCCGGTTCACCATGGTGTCCTCCACGGACAGGACCATCAGGTCTTCCTTGTCAAAGTTAATCTGTGCCTTCCGGAACATGGTGTACTCAATGATGCTGTAGTTCTTAAGTTCCAGCAGCAGGCTCTCCTTATACATGTCCAGCAGCTTTTTAGGGGTATACTGGTCGGACAGCCTGTATTTTTCCTGAATCTTGATGGCCACCTGTTTGTCCGGGAACAGCTGGTCCTTAATCCCCTTTTCCAAATCATATATATTCTGTTTATGTATGAGCCTGGGGCTTTTCAGATAAATGCGGATAGAGCTTCTATCCCTGGTGGTGGTCACCTTTTCCACCTGCACCAGACCTAAAAGCTCTTTTAAGGGTTCCGCAATCTTTAAAGTTGGAAATACTTCCAGAAAACATTTTGCCATATATCCCTGCTTCTTTCTATAACTTAAACCTGTTTTTGCATAGCTTCCAGTTCCGCGCGCAGCACGGCCAGCAGATGTTCCTCCGGCACCTTGCGTATGATTTCGCCTTTTTTTATCAGAAGGCCCTCTCCCACGCCGCCTGCAATCCCGATATCCGCTTCCTTTGCCTCACCCGGGCCATTGACCACACAGCCCATGACAGCCACCTTCACATCCAGGTCATCAAACTCCGATACCATGGTTTCCACCTGGTTTGCAAGCCCAATCAAATCAATGCGGGTCCTTCCGCAGGTCGGACAGGATACCACCTCAATACCGCCTTTCCTCAGACCCAGCGTACGCAGAATCAGCTTTACCGTCTTAACCTCCTCCACCGGGTCGCCGGTCAGGGATACCCTGATGGTGTCCCCAATGCCCTGGTGCAGGATGATTCCCAGTCCCACCGAGGACTTGATATTGCCCGAATAAAGGGTTCCGGCCTCCGTGATACCCACGTGAAGGGGATATCCGGTCCTGGCTGCAATCAGTTCATGGGCTTTGACACACATCATCACATCCGAGGACTTGATGCTGATGACCAGGTTGTCATACCCCATGTCCTCTATTAATTTCACCTTGTCAAGGGCGCTTTCCACAATACCATCCGCTGTCACGCCTCCGTACTTTTCCAGCAGCGGTTTCTCCAGTGAACCGCTGTTCACCCCCACGCGGATGGGGATATCCCGCGCCTTAGCCGCATCCACCACTGCCTTCACCTTATGATGGTCACCGATATTGCCCGGGTTGATGCGGATCTTGTCAGCCCCATGCTCCATGGCCCCGATGGCCAGGCGGTAATCAAAATGGATATCCGCCACCAGCGGTATGTGTATCTCCTTTTTTATGCCGGAAAGGGCAATGGCGGCTTCCATGGTGGGCACCGCCACCCGGATGATGTCGCAGCCCGCCTGTTCCAGACGGTGGATCTGCTCCACCGTCGCCCTTACATCTTCTGTTTTTGTATTGCACATGGACTGGATCAGGATGGGATTCCCGCCGCCAATGACACGGCTTCCAATCCGTATTGTCTTTGTATGGTTCCTGTACATGTTTCTCCCTCCCTTTTGCATCTTGCTGCCGGTCAGAACAGCTTCCTCACATCGTTAAACAGGATAAGCACCATAAGGGCCAGCAACAGCATCATTCCGGCCATATGGACCATGCCTTCCTTTTCCTTGTCAATGGGTTTACCTCTCAGGGCTTCTATGATAAGGAACACAAGGCGCCCGCCATCCAGCGCAGGTATGGGTAGAAGGTTCATCACCCCCAGGTTGGCGCTGAGCAGTACGGTCAGCTGCACCACCATGAGGATAATGGCCATGGCACCTGCAGGCGCCACCGCATCCACCGTCTTGTCAATCTCCACCACGATTCCCACAGGACCGCTGATATCATTGAGGCTTACCATGCCCCGGACCATCATGGACAGGGTGTCAAATACATATTGTATCTGGAACCGCACCTGATACAGTCCCTGTACCAGCAGTTCGCCCGGATTCTGCACAGCCCTCGGCATTGCATCAAATCCCACGCCTATGACGTAGCTGCCGCTGTCCTTAACGTAGATTGGCGTAACCCTGGCGCTGTGGGATTCCTCCTTGCCTGACGGGTCCGTCCTGTGCCAGGTCAGGTCAAGGTCCTTCTGAGGATGGGTAAACAGATACGCCTTGAACTCATCAAAGGAATGGACCTTCCTGCCATTGACGGATGTTATCACATCCCCTGCCTGGAGTCCCGCCAGCTGGGCCGGATACCCCTCGGTCACGCTGAGGAGCTTCGTGGTATTGTAACCCAGCGCGCCTACCAGGACCAGGGACAGGAGAAATGCGAGAATGAAATTAAAAACAGGCCCTGCTGCCACCACGGATATCCTGGCCCACACGGACTTGTTGTTAAATGCATGTTCATCCGAATCATTTTCATCCTCTCCCAGCATCATACAGGAGCCGCCGAAGGGCAGCGCCTTAAACGAATACCTGGTGCCGCCTTTTTCACAGCTCCATATCCTGGGGCCCATCCCCAGTGAAAATTCAATCACACCAATTCCGTTCAGCTTTGCAAATAAAAAATGGCCAAATTCGTGAATCATTATAATGATTCCCAGCATCAGCACCGCTATAATCAGACTCATCCGGCAATAACCTTTCTGTCTTAATCACTGTTTTTACATTCTATGCGTTCCATCTGTCCTTTATAAACCCATATGTCTCCTGTTCCGCTTTAAGGATTCCCTCCACATCCGGATCAGCCTGCACCTTATGGACGGCCATGGCTTCCCCGATTATGTCCACGATGTCCAGATAACCAATCCTGCCATCTAAAAACAGGGAGACCGCCATCTCATTGGCGGCATTGAATACCGTGGGCATGGAGCCGCCCTTCCGTCCGGCCTCATAGGCCAGTTTAAGCCCGCGGAAATTCTCCATGTCCGGGACTGAGAATTCAATCTGCCTGAGTTTTGTAAAATCCAGCCTGCCGCCAGGAAGATGGCGCCGCTGGGGATAATAGAGTGCGTACTGGATGGGAAGCTTCATATCCGGGGTCCCGAGCTGGGCAATCACTGCCCCGTCCTCAAACTCCACCATGGAATGGATGACGCTGGTGGGCTGTACCACCACCTGCACCTGGTCAAGGTCCACATCAAAGAGCCAGCGGGCCTCCATGACCTCCAGCCCCTTATTCACCATGGTTGAGGAATCAATGGTAATCTTATGGCCCATGGACCAGTTGGGGTGCTTTAAGGCATCCTCCACCTTAACTCCAGCCATCTGCTCCCTGGTCCATCCCCGGAACGGGCCGCCGGAAGCAGTCAGAAGGATCTTATGGACAGGATTGCCCGCCGCCCCCTGAAGGCATTGGAAAATGGCGGAATGCTCAGAATCCACCGGAAGTATCCTGACACCGGCCTTCTCTGCCAGGGGCATGATGATATGGCCCGCTGTCACCAGTGTTTCCTTGTTGGCCAGGGCAATGTCCTTGCCTGCTTCCATGGCCGCGATGGTCGGACGGATGCCAATCATGCCCACCACTGCAGTGACCACCATCTCAGCAGAGTCCTCCACCGCTGCCTCAATCAGGCCTTCCATCCCGCTTACCACCTTCACATCCAGATCCGCCACCAGGGTCCTGAGAAGTGATGCCTTTTCCTCTTCCCACAGACAGGCCAGCCTTGGCCTGAACTCCCGTATCTGCTGTTCCATCAGACGTACATTACTGCCCGCTGCCAGGGCTGTGACGCGCAGGTCCTGATTGTATCTCACAATATCCAATGTCTGGGTGCCGATGGAACCAGTGGAACCCAGGATTGCAATGTTCTTCATCATAACTTATATTCTCCCTATCCTGAAGAAATACTCTTCTTATTCATTTATTTTAAGAATGTAAGGGCAAAATAAATGGCAGGCGCAGTGAATATCATGCTGTCAAACCGGTCCAGGATACCTCCGTGCCCCGGAATCAGCCGTCCATAATCCTTGATTCCATGGTTCCTCTTAATGGCGGACGCAGCCAGGTCCCCAATCTGGGATATGACGGCCGCAATGGCGCATGCAACGGCACAGACAAGCTGGGGGTTATCCACCCCGGACATGTTCCTGCCGAAAAAAGCCGCATAGATGAACCCAAGAAGCGCGGCGCCCGCTGCTCCCCCCACGGCCCCCTCAATGGATTTCTTCGGACTCAGGACAGGGGCCAGCTTATGGCGGCCCAGCAGCATGCCGCTGCAGTAGGCGCATGTGTCACATCCCCATGAGCTTAAGAAAATCAGCCAGACCAGATAGGCCCCGTCATTCATGACCCTTGTCTGGTAGAGGAAGGACAGCATCACAGGCACATAACACACGCCGAAAAAGGCGGCTGTCACTTCTTCTGTCTTATACTTTGGAAATGTAAACACGTAAAGCGCCATCATCACCATCAGTGATGCAATGATCATTAATGTGATGTACTTCTGTCCCTCAAACCACAGGATCCCGTAATAGGAACACGCCGTGGCGTACCCCACGGCCGCCAGGGATTTCCGCTCAATGCCAAGCACCCGGTATAGTTCAAACAGGCCTATGGCGGAAATCAATGCTGTGACGCCGAACAGAAGGGCGCCGCCCTGTCCGACAACCACAACGGACAGAAGCACCAGTATGATTCCGCTTATCAATCGGGTCGTAAACATGGCCCTCTCCTTTCCCACATCCCAACACATCTTTGCTCAGGACCTTCCGCTAATACATACGGAAAATCAGCGCCTGCGCAAACATGGACTGGTTATTTTACCGTACCGAACCGCCGGTCTCTTTTATTATACTGCACGATGGCTTTTTCTAATTCCTCCTGATTGAAATCAGGCCACAGGCAGTCGGTAACAACAATCTCCGTATAGGCCAGCTGCCACAGCAGGTAATTGGAAAGCCTGAGTTCCCCGCTGGTCCGGATTAAAAGATCCGGGTCCGGCATACCGGCCGTGTCCAGATAAGATGAAAAGAGGGACTCGTCAATCTGGTCCGTATCCACTTTCCCATCCGCACAGTCCTTTGCCAGCCTGGCCGCCGCCCTGCGTATCTCGTCGCGCCCGCCGTAGTTAACCGCAATCACAAAGGTCAGTCCCGTATTATCCTTTGTCTGGCTTTCCAGACGGTTGATACCCTCTATGATGTCCGCCGCAAACCTGCTCCTGTCGCCAATCATCCTGACACGCACATTATTGGCAGATGCAATCTTCAGAAGACGCACCATATAATACCGGAAAAGCTGCATCAATGCCCCCACCTCTTCGGCGGAACGCTTCCAGTTCTCTGTGGAAAAACCATATACGGTCAAATAGCGGATTCCCATCCTCGCAGCTATCTCCACCGTCTTCTCCACCGTGACGCAGCCTTCCTTGTGGCCCATGGTCCGGGGAAGCCCCCGCCTTTTCGCCCATCTTCCATTGCCGTCCAGTATGAGGGCCACATGCCCCGGTATCACCATATTTTCATCTAATGCCATACTTATCCGCCTTTCCTGTGTACTTTCCCGGCAGGTCCTTCCCTACTTCCCAACCGTTCCTGCCATACTTCCCGACAGGTCCTTCTGTACTCCTCAACCGTTCCTGCCGCACTTCCCGGCAAGTCCTGCCACATTTTCATGAAACATCCTGCCATTCATGTGAAGCTGCCGCCAACCAGCTGTGCCGCGGCCCATTACATAGAACAGGAGGCAGGAGTCCCTCCTGCCCCCTGTATTCACTTATATGGATTAAACTGTCATGATTTCCTTTGTCTTCTCTTCAACAGCCTTGTCTACTTTCTCCACCATCTTATCAGTCAGCTTCTGCATCTTCTCAGTTGCCTCCTTCAGGTCGTCCTCCGACATATCCCCTGCCTTCTCTGCTTTCTTAAAAGCTTCATTGGCATCACGGCGGATATTGCGCAGCGCTACCTTGGCGCCCTCACCCTTTTTCTTTACGTCCTTGGAAACTTCTTTTCTGCGGTCCTCTGTCATCTCAGGGAATACAAGTCGGATGCAGTTACCGTCATTGGTTGGGTTGATTCCAAGTTCAGAGGTCAGGATAGCCTTCTCAATGGGTTTTAAGAGGCTCTTCTCCCATGGCTGGATTACAATCATGCGGGCCTCAGGAACAGAGACATTGCCCACCTGCTGGAGAGGGGTCGGCGTCCCGTAATAGTCCACCTTAAGCTTATCCAACACATGGGGATTGGCACGTCCTGCCCGGATGGTTCCGAAGTCAGATAACAGCACATCCAGCGTCTTATTCATCTTGTCCTCATAAATTTTCAGTTCTTCCATAAGTTCCTCCTGTTAATGCAGTCTTGCCTGCTGCTTAATATTGTTCCTTCCCACTTTCAAATACGCCCTAAGCCGTCACAATGGTGCCGTTGATACGCCCCTGCATTGCATTGGCAATTCCATCCTGCTCATTGAGACTGAATACCGCCATCGGCATCCTGTGCTCCATACACATGATGGATGCAGTAAGGTCCACCACGGCCAGCTGCCTGTCAATCACTTCCTGTATGGAGATGGTATCGTACTTCTTAGCCTGAGGATTAATCTTCGGGTCACTGTCATATACCCCGTCAATGGCCTTGGCCAGAAGGATACAATCCGCGTCCATCTCAATGGCCCTCAGGGCAATTCCGGTATCCGTTGAAAAATACGGATGGCCTGTCCCGCCTGCAAAGAACACCACCATGCCCTTCTCAAAGTACTTATTGGCCCTGTCCTTGGAAAACAGTTTAGTCATGGAGCCGCACTCAAAGGGGGTCAGTATCTGTGTCATCATCCCTGCGCCCCGGAATATTTCCGACACATAGATGCAGTTCATTACCGTGGCCAGCATTCCAATCTGATCTGCCTTTGTCCGGTCAATGGCCTCGCTGGTACGTCCCCTCCAGAAATTACCTCCGCCAATCACAATACCTACCTGTATACCTGCGTCTACAGAGAGCTTTACCTGCCTGGCCACTTCCTTAACCGTCTCTTCATCAAAACCGGTTTTTTTAGGTCCTGCCAGGGCCTCTCCGCTTAATTTTAAAAACACGCGATTCATCTTCATAAAGCCTTTTCTCCTTGTTGCAATATCTGTCGCTATTATAACATAGTTAGGTCAATTTGCAAAGAAAAAGAAATTATTTCTGTTTTTTTCCTTTTCGTCTCACATTTCATAAATAAAAATTGAGATTTTCTGGCTTTTATATTATAATGGAGGAAATGCAATTGCAGGCAGTCTGCTGTCTGTGAATTAAAAAGGAGGAAACAATCATGGGTTTGTTTCAGCACAAAAAAGATAAAACCACGGCAGAACTGCCGCCCACACCACCTGCATTCACTCCTGCGGAGCCAGCTGGGGAAGGAAGGGCCCTCTGTCTGCAAAGGCTGGAGGAAGTCTTGGGAGCCCCCTCTTCCAAGGGCGTTGTCCTGAAACTTTATTTGGAAAACTTTAAAAGCCTGAACAAGACCTTCGGTTATGACTACTGTGAAGAACTTCTTTCACAGATAAAGGGATACCTGGGTGAGATGGCCGAGGGTAACATATACCGCTACATAGGCGTTGAGTTCATCATCATCCTGGAACAATACAGCGAAGGCCAGGCTTCTGATTTGGCGGATGAGATACTGGAACGTTTTGAGAATGTATGGAAGATACGCGGCGTGGACTGCCTGTGCTCTGCACAGATAGGTCTCTGTTCCTATCCGGGCCATGCGGCTAACGTGGACGAGCTTCTTAAGCGGCTGGACCTTGCCGTTGCTTCTGCCGCCGAATGCGGCCCCAACCAGATGTCCGTGTATGACAGCAACATGCATACGCAGTTTGTGCGCCGCCAGTCCATTGCCATGTATCTGCAGACCGCACTGGAGAAGCACGAACTGGAAGTCCGCTACCGTCCCACCTACTGTCTGAAGGAAGGCCGGTTCACAAGGGCTGATTCCTACATGCGGATATTCATCCAGGGAATCGGTCTTGTGGGCGCTGCTGAATTCCTGCCGATTGCAGAAGACTCAGGACAGATCCGTGCCATTGGATACTATGCCCTGGACCACGCGGGAAAGAGCATTGCAGAACTGCTGGCCTCGGGCAGTGAATTTGATTCCATCTGCATCCCGGTCTCCCCTATCCTTCTGGTACAGGAGGATTTCATAGACCAGGTAAAGCGGGTAATCGAGACCTACCGGATTCCGGAAGGCAAGCTGGCGCTGGAGGTGGATGACACCGCCCTGTCCAGTGTATACCTGAATGTGAACATCACCATGCAGGAGCTGTACGATATGGGCGTGGAACTGGTCATGAACAACTTCGGTTCAGGCTGCGCACCTGTGACCAGTATCCTGGACCTTCCGGTCAACACAGTCAAGCTGGAGCGCATGTTCGTATGGCAGCTGGAAACCAATCCAAAGTCCGCGTCCATTGCAGGCGGCTTGATTCAGATTGCAAAGGAGCTGGGCATACATATCATTGCCGAGGGCGTGGAGACAGAGAACCAGCTGAATGCGCTCAACAGCTACGAATGTGAATACCAGCAGGGCTTCTACTACGCTCCTACCATGGAATTCGATGTACTTAAAAAGGTACTTGGAACCACACTGGATGAGTCACGGGTAACGATTGAGGAAGAAAAGCTGAAGATGAAGAGATAAGCAGGATTGACGGTTGATATGTAAAATGAATATATGATTATATAATGCAGGCTGCCCGGTAAATGAGTACCGGACAGCCTGTGTCTGTGTCTGAATCTGCAGTTCTGGATCTGTGTCTTCGGCCCTGCATCTGTGTCTTCGGCCCTGCATCTATGTCTTCGGCCCTGCATCTATGTCTTCGGCCCTGCATCTATGTCTTCGGCCCTGCATCTATGTCTTCGGCCCTGCACCTGTGTCTTCGGTTTTGTATCTGTATCTTCGGTTTTGCACCTGTGTCTTCGGTTTTGTATCTGTGTCTTCGGTTTTGTATCAGCTTCATCAATTCCCATCTTCCGTATCCGTCACGACATGTACATGCCGGTACGGGATGGAAATGCCTTTTGCATCAAAATTCTTCTTAATCAGCCTCCTGATATCGCTGCAGGCCGCGAAATTATCGTCAAGATTCCTGGTCCATACCGTGGCCTTCAGGATGATTCCATCATCTCCCAGCTCCTTGACAGCCACGTTCACCTTATTCCCTTCGGTCTGGTCCGTCCGGATATCCGTCACCAGGGGATGGGATGCAATGGTATCACGCATGACTTCCATGGCTAGTTCCAGGTTACTTTCATAGCTGACCGCTATTTCCATATAATTACCGATATAATCATTGTTATAATTACTGTTTTCTATGATTGCCTTGTTAATCACACTGTTGGGTATGATCATCCGGCTGTTGTGATATGTGCGGATGACCGTATGGCGCACCGTCATGTCCTCCACAATCCCCGATATCCCCAGGCTGCTGATATTGACCTTCTCCCCCAGGTTAAAGGGCCTGGACCAGCTGAGCATGATGCCGCTGATCACATCGGCCAATACCTGCTGGGCCGCAAAACCCACGATGGCGACCAGGAGGGAAGAACTGGTCAGCAGGGTTGCGCTCAGCGCCTTTGTGGTGGTAAACAGGCCGCTGATACAGATACATGCCACAATGGACAATAAGACCTTTGACATGCTTCTTAAGAATTTGATGTGGATCTGTTCCTTGCGTTTCAGGATAATCCCGAATATTTTGTTAATAGCAAACATGCCGGCGCTCCAAAGTCCGCCGATGACTGCTATCTTAATGAGAAGTATTTCCATTCAGACATCCTTTCCTTTTATGACTGCCGCCTATCAGTCTATCATAAAGACCGGGAATTGACAATCCTGGCTTTCTTTAAGCCGGCATCCATATTCTTCCATCCCTCACCGTCTCAATCCAATTTTTCCCATTAATCCCCGTGCTAAACCACAAAGCTTTCCACCCCTTTTATCAGGATGGGGAATTACAACCATCTGCCCTGTCTTAACCTCTTCCCCGCAGAGCAGTTTATATTCATCCAGCCAGCCATCATGCCATAAATGGAACATCTGTCCGCCAAATCTGTCATAAAGCGCGCCCCTCCGCTGTTCCCTGGAAGCATAATACTTAAAATGCAGTCCGGCCCCATGCTCCAGAAAAGCGGCCAGTCCCCTGTCCGCCGTATGGCTTATGAGCATTTCCTCTTTGGTAAAATAGGTGAACAGCTCCATTCCCCGGATGTCAGTGAGAACCCATACCACATCATTGCCGGATACATTCGGTAAAAAATGTCCGCTCAGCATGACCGACATAAATCCTCCCCAGTCCAGCGTCCCGTCCAACATGAAATCCCGGCTGTTGTCAAAGCAGTCATCCCCCATGCATACGCTGTCGCGTGTCACATGAACCGATACCATAGATACCATACCAGCCATCACCCCCATACACATCTAATCAATCCCATCACCGATATCCATACAGTACACGCCGGTATCCCCGGCCGTGTCCAGCCACTCCATACATGCTTCATGCCATCCCCTGAATGCTTCCTCATACTGTCCGGCAAGTTCCTGGTAGAGTCCCATCTCAGGCCAGTCCCCTCCTGCCCAGAAGGCCTCTGAATCCAGCCAGCGCCCATATAATTCCTGCATCCGTATCTGCGCCGCTTCTGCCTTTTCCCCTGCCGCGGCAAGACATTCCAGGGCCAGGTTCATTTTCCAGTCCGCATAAGCTGACTCAGTGGAAATTTCCCGGAGACGGTGGCGCTCTGCCTTTGGCACCGCACGCATACCGGCAATCAGGGCCTGCTCCTCGGCCTTAATCTGGGCCCCGATGGAGGCTCCCTCCTCCTGCTTCTTCTTCCGTTCCAGATAATGTTCGTATCCAAACGGATAATACATCACGGCCTGGTTTTCAAATATCAGCACGGCATCCGCTATCTGCCGTATGAAGTACCGGTCATGGGACACAAAAAGTATGGTTCCTTTATAAGCACGGAATGCGGATTCCAGGTTCTCCTTTGCCCGTATATCCATGTGGTTGGTAGGCTCGTCCAGGACCAGGAAATTCGGGCGGCTTTGCAGCAGTTCAGCCAGGACCAGCCTTGCCTTTTCCCCGCCGGACAGGGAAGACACCTTCTTCTCCGCCTCCCGGCCTCCGAACAGATAGGCGCCCAGGATGCTCCTGGCGTCCTTCTGCGTAAGGGAAGGAAATACACCTGTAAAATGTTCAAATACGGTTTTCTCTGACTGAAGTCCCGCGCTGTGCTGGTCAAAATATCCGATAGTGGTATGGTTCCCCAGTGAGAATTCCCCATCCACAGGCGGAAGGAAGCCTGCCACGGTCTTTAAGAACGTTGTCTTCCCTGCCCCGTTGGAACCAAGAATTGCTATTTTCTGCCCCTTGCGTATGCGCATTGTGATTTCCAGCAACGCCTTGTCATAACCGACCTTCAGATGTTCAGAAGTGAACACCCACTTGCTCCCTGGAACCTCCGGTATTATCTCTCCAGTGAAGATATGGCTGTCATCCTCCTGGGGCCTGTCCACCCGCTCCATACGCTCCATGGCCTTGCGCTTTGCCCGTGCAAAGGATGCCTTATTGGGCTTATGTTTAAAACGCTCCACCAGGCCGCCCAGACGCTCCAGTTCCTCCTGCTGCCGCTCATAAGCCTTTTTCTGGATTTGTATCTTCTTAAGCTTCTCTTCCCTGTAATGCGTGTAATTTCCCGGATACCTTGTAAGCCTGCCCTCCGACAGTTCATAGACCACATCCGCCGTGCGGTCCAGAAAAAAGCGGTCGTGGGAAACCATCACAACCGCCCTGCCGTACTGTCCCATATAACCCTCCAGCCATTCACAGGTCTCCGTGTCCAGATGGTTGGTAGGTTCATCCAGCAGAAGGATATCCGGTTTTTCAAGCAGGAGGCGGATTAAGGCAATCTTGGTCTGTTCCCCTCCTGAAAACCGGGATATGGGCTTTTTCTTGTCCTCTTTTGCAAATCCAAGGCCGGTAAACAGCCTGTCATATTCCCGTTCATACTCAAACCGCTCCCGGTCAAAGCTGTCCCTAAAGGGGCAGGACCACAAAAGCAGTTCCTCCACGGTCCGGTGTTCATCCGCAAACGCCTGCTGGGACAGCATTCCGGTCATCACCTTCCTGGAACACAAAATCCCCGGCCCCATCCTTTTATCATCACGGTCCAGAGGGATTGCCCCTGCAATCACATTCAATAAGGTAGTCTTACCCGCCCCATTTTTCCCAACCACTGCAATCTTCTCTGTTCCGTGTATCTCAAAATCAATGTGGGACAGGATGACCTTTCCCCCTGCCGACACAGTTCCGTCCTTTATCTGGTATAACATATCGTTATCCTGCTCTTTCTTATACGCCGTCTGCCGGCATGATGCTTTCAATAAAATGCATGACCTTTTCTTCAGACTCCGGTCTGTCAGGATAGGAAAATGTCATATCCATAACCATATCATCCACTTTTCTTTTAAATTGGATATGACCATAACCCCAGCCGTAAAACCTGGTTGCGCTGAATCCATGTCCTCCTACCGTCAGTTCCATCTCCACAAACGGTTCCGGGTAATTGTACCGGTGTATCAAATCATAATTGTGTTTCCTCATCTGACTGGCTGCCGGTATCCCGGGTTCACTATCCTTATAATACCAGATGAACATGGAAAAACTGCCCTGCTCATCCGTTGTAAGCATATTGAGGTCATAATGCTCCGGGTCCGCCTCCGTGGCCTCCATGTATGCCACCGTATCCTTCATATCACTGCCCTGAGGGATGACAATGCGGTAATCCGACCATTCATTGGAAAGGACGCTGCCATTTAAGGATGCCATGCCAAATGGCCTGCCTGTCCCATCCCGCTGGATTGTCCGGGTCTGCAGGACGCCATCCTCAACCCATGCCCCGGAGGAATCCACTGTATATCCATCGGGTGTAACCGTGTTCTGGTACATGCTGCCCTGTGCATCAAAACAATAGCATTCAGCCGTCCCATCCAGATTCCCGTCAATCCAGTACCAGTTGTCCTTTAACAAATCCCCGTCATGATACCTGTAACTCCAGATTCCCAGATTATCCTGCTCCCACTGCCCTGCCAGGGAAACCATCCCTGTCAAAAGAAGCATGATACATACAAGCAATGACATGATAACATTTTTAATTGCATTCCTCAAAACAATACACCTCCCTTTAAGGGGAATTATACCATAAATGATTATATTTCCACATCATATTTCATTTACAAACTTCTTACAATCTGTTCATATTTCATCTATAATCTGCTCATATTTGATGGATATACTAGAAAACATAAAGAACATTGCTTTATATGACATTGCTTATAAGACTTTTTTTCATAATACAGCCGGAGGGAGTAATCCCTGCCGGCTCCTCCCTTTTTATGGAGGCTTTCAAGTACATGGTATCCGCTAACCTGCCGGACTGCCTTTCCGCCGGACTTCTGTTCCGCCAGACCGCTTTTCCGCCAGACCGCTAAGCCTCATCAAAACAGATATTGCCTTTCATACATTGGCGTGGTAAAATAATCCCATCACACCAGTTCCGGGAGGAGTGCGGTTCTGCCCGTATCGCAGGTGTCCGGTCTCACACTGAAAATCCCGGGAACACGCTGCGGCTGGTGTGTTTTTTGTCCGCGCAGGCTGCTCAAAAAGTGTCTTTAATATGTTTTTCTATGAACCCATCCAAATCCCTGACAGGAATCCCCAATGCCTCAGATAGTTGACCATACAGCAGTTCCCTGGCCCTGCCCGCCGATTCCATTTCCGCTTCATCCGGATATCGCCTTGCCGCCCTGTCGTTCTGCCGGATGTAGTTGGTTTTTATCACTTTAATCCATTCTACCGGGTCATTGGATGCCAAGGCACCCTGATACAGTTCCAGACGCAGTTTGTCATTTGCCACCATGATTGTCCTTATATATGGCATCCTCTCCACTAATTCCAATGCTTCTTCCCTGGTCATATCCTACCTCCATTATCCATTGCTTCAACTGACAGATACAAAAAACGGGCAGCCTGACAACTGGACTTACGCTGTCAGGCTACTCGCTGTGTTTATATTATAGTGGAGATTTCTGGATTTTTCCAGTCTTTTCTCAATTCAGCCATGCATTCCATAGTGCTTTACAGCAGGATCTGAAAATTTTCATATAATGGACAAGCTATGGTTGCATTGATAACTCCAAGCACTTCCATTCCTCATTCATCACACAGTATGTTTCCACATGATTGGAAATCATATCCTGGAAGCCTACCGCTTTGTAACAATGATAGGCTGACGGATTATTCTCGAACACCCCCAGCGAAACCCTTCTGGCACCATATATCTGAAATGCAAACTTTAATCCCTGCCGTATCATTGCCTTTCCGTATCCCTTGCCGCGCTTTTGCGGGTCTACAATCACAAACCCAAACCGCAGTTCATTTACTGATTTACCGGGATTCCGCAAAGTAAAAAAGCCGACTATACCAGACTCATCAAATGCTGTAAAGGGTATCAATGATTTAACAAAATCAAATTCCTTCCTCGTAATAGGATAAGTTCCAAGCACCCCGGCTGTCCATTTATAAAAATCCTCTTCATTATTGCACCAGGATAGGATTATATCAGCGTCTTCATCTTTATAAGGTCTTAATCGAACCATATGCACTCCTCCCAATTCCGCTTCTTTATAACCACTTTCCTTGACGCTGCAAAAACTTCTCTTTCTCTTCGCATTTTTCATTCTTAACCTGTCATGTACAGACAGTTTATCCCTATGCCAATCATAAAGCGGTATAAAACAAGCCAATCACACAAGCCTCTCCTGTCTCAACCCTAATTAAGCAAAGTATAACAAATACGCCATTAAAAGTGAAGCATTTCATTTTTTGCAGGCTGGAAGCCAAGGTAAATGCCATGGTTTGACATTTTCCACATCTTTGTCATCCCGCTTGTCCATATCAGCAGAGACCATGGGCAGCCTGATTATCCATACTCCCCCACCCTGTAACAGAAGGATAAAAAGAACATAGAAAGATAGAACGAAAATGTGGATGGCAACATGGACGGTTTTTCCGCATTATGGTAAAATAGAAACGGAATGCCCATGGAAGAACCGGAAGGCTTACCGTGACAAGATAGATGAATTAGATAAAATGGCGCGGATCAGAGACATCCATCTGTTCCGTCCATATTATCCAATAGGAATTGCAGATAGTTGGGACCGTTCAAATCCATTGGCAATCCGATTGCTGGAATTATCCGGGCTATATCGGAACCTGTAATCGTATCAAGGCATCTTATAGCTTATACGGATATTGAACAGGACATAAAATCAATATTTACGTATAACCATATTCTTTATCTTAAAGGAGGAATTCATATATGCAGGATTTTTTTGAAGCCCTGGGGAGTGAAGGAAAAAATACAGCGCTGCCCGAAGCGTTTGATTATTTTGGAAAACTGATTGGCAGTTGGCAGATTGACTATGTTGAGAGTAACAGTTCCCGCACAATCAGAGGCGAATGGCATTTTTCATGGGTTCTTGAAGGAATGGCCATACAGGACGTCATCATCCTGCCTGATTATGAATACGGAACATCACTGCGGATCTTCAATCCTGAGACACAGGCATGGGATGTCGCTTATGGTTATACGGGGAAGATAATACGGCTTGAAGCAAGAAAACAGGGAGAAATGATAGTCCTTACATATATCAGTGACCAAAATAGAAAGTGGGTTTTTGTCAAGATTGATGAGGATAAATTCCATTGGCAGAATGTTACTGTCAAAGATGATGGAGAATGGCATATAAATGCAGATATATACGCCGAACGTATCAAATAAGCATGCCTGAGCATGGGTAATCCTCATGCGGCCAACAATATTACCATCCCACTCATTTTTACTTTCTGTTATATCATTTCCGCAAAAATAAAAGGCCCTTCCTCCCCTTAACCATATGCCGGATATCATATATGGAATCCTCATGGCTGATTCCCATATCCTCCACAATGGCAAAGGGGCAGGTATGCGGGCATCCGCCTCCAGCTAATTTTGTAAGGCTGGCTGACCCGTCATTGCCTTCCAGGCCTGTCTGTATGGCCTTGACAGGTAAAAACTGCCATATACACCTGGAAAGTCCCAGAAGCTCCCCAATCTTATCTTCTTTAAATCCAGCTGATTCCCCTTCTTCCAACACATCTGATTCCGGTATGATGATTTCATAAGTAAACGCCCCATCCTCCGGGTAATTGTTCATCCAGAAGCCCCGCACCTCAGAATAACCGCCGAACCCATATATCACCTGTTTATAATCATGTGAATGATGTTCCGTGAACCCAAGGTTAAAATCGCCTTCCAGCTTCCTTTGGTTCCATTCAATGTTTTCCTCCAGGGTATCATTTTCAAAACCCCAGTAACCTGATTGGAAGGCCATACCGGCCTTGTCGAGCATTGCATAAAAATCCCTGACAAATGAAGGATAAAGGTCCTCCCTTCTGAACTGGACGGATAGATTGAAATATGCAGGCATACCATCACCTCCCTTTTTTATACTGCAGATTATACCATACAGAGGTATTTACGGCAACAGCCGGACAGAAGCGGAAATTGTTGTGGGAACATGAGGATGTCATAGAAACTAATTATGATAGCCGTCCTTACAGTATCCGCCGCTGCAATTTTATCCATGCTGCTGGTTGTGATGAGAAACCGGGCTGCGGCGCAAAGGAAGCTTGAGTTCGCGGAGGACGGTTTACTGGCGGAAATGCGTTCTTCTCCCCTTTGGGATGGCGGACAGGGGGAATGGGTGTTTTATGACACCGTCTATCAGGTGTATAATGACATTCTGCTCCATACTTAATCCCATCTATTCTTTTAGTTTTTTCCGTATAAAGAGCGCCGTTAAAAGGTCTAACCCAATAACTACAGAGAAAATCATGCCGAAAATTGTCCCCGATAATCCTAGTTTCTGTGTTTTCCTCAAATGAAGGATTAACGGTATTGCATAAAATGCACCTGATAGATTTAGGGCGGGCAGGGAAAGTAAGATTGAAAGAAATATATGCTCATTCCTGCTTGGCCCCAATAAAAAGAATATTCCCAGAATCATCCCCCAGAATAATGCAGGATAAAGCAGAAGGGACATGAAACGGATTCTGTAAAATGCGGATTGTAAATCCGCAATTCTTTTTTTGAGGGACAGGGAGACAGCATTCCCAAGATTTACAAGCACTGCCATCACAAGCATACTATAAAGCAGGAAAGGTATGTCCTCAAGAATCAGATCCATCAAATCATCATATAAAGCTATCTGGAAAAATGCCTCAATCCAAGCAAGAGGCAACATTATCAGGGTAAAAGGCGGGATAAAGAGAACCAAAAAAAGCATTGGACAGATGATGACCAAATCAGGAAATAACAGGTTCCATTTTTCTGTGTTAGTATTCATCATCATTTCCCTCTTCACACATGCAGGACACCTCTCCGTATTTAAATATGGCTTTTATGGAATCCTCATCTTATATACTGTAGTCAAAATAGTTTAGAAAAATCCATTCAAACAAAGTATAACAAAGAAGGGTTTAAAAGTGAAGCATTACCTTTGCCATATATGCAGCTTATCCTTCCTCCCCTCTCCCATTGACAAATCTCCTTTCCTGCAGAAGGTAAAAAGCGCGGGCGGCATAGACGGATTTACCGTATTATGGTAAAATATTTATGATAGAAACAGCTTCGTGACAAAGTATCTGGCCCTTTGGGGCTATCTTCTTAAACTTGAATAAGTGGATCAGTTGATTCAGATATGCGAAAGGAGGCCCCCTTGGATACACATAATACATTGGAACAAAGAAAATGTCTATACCGGTTAAGGGGGATTCATGCTATATCAGCTCATATTGACAGACCTGGAATTATCTTATGACAATTTCTCAGAAGATTTTCATATCGGTTTATTCGAAACTGAAAGACAGGCTGAGGATACGGCCCTGTATTATCTTAAAAACATAAAAGGCTTTTGCGATTTTCCCTGTACATACCGCATTGTAAAAAAGGAGGTGGTTGGCGGCTTCAACAATCGTAACCCTGATTTTATATGGATGGTGCAAGGATGGAACCTGAATGAAAATCTCGATGAAATAGATATAATAGAAAGTCCATGTTTTCTGACAGAAGAGCAGGCTGGTTCTGAACTCCAGGTTTTAAAGGGAAAATATCAACGGGCGGAATGGTCTATAGACAAATACAGAATAGGCGCATTGGAATGGTGTGACGGTTTTGTCAGGATGGCTGGTGGTGTGCCCGCCAATTAGGTTTTAGTTTATAGGGATATTAAAGGATATGCCCTGGGGATGCCATGCCACCAGAGAACATCCTAAAGACGATTGGATTATCAGGAAACGGTAATTCCCTGTTTACGGAAATATTGGACAGGGAGCAGCATAGACAATTTAACTCAGAAGGAGGATCTGAATATGACTACATACAATGTAAAGACTATGATTCAATGTGATATTCATAAAGTCTGGGAAACCGTATCGGCAGTAGGGCGTTATCATGAATGGCGGAGTGATGTAAGCAAAACAGAATTGACAGATGGGAAACAGTTTATAGAATATACCCAAAATGGCTATTCAACTATGTTTACAATTACCAAGGCTGAACCGCCCAGACGTTGGGAGCTTGATGTGGAAAACAGCCATGCAAAGGGACACTGGAGTATCGAATTTACGTCCAAAGGCAGTGAAACACAAATCGACTTTACAGCGTCCGTGGAAGCGAAACAGCTTTCTACGAGACCGGTTGGTAAAAGTGTATTTGAACAAACGTATTTGAAAAAGGCGCAGACACAATTTGTAACGGATTTAAAGAAGGCTCTTGCTTAACAACTTCCAGGAGCCATATTGATTTGCCATAAAAGGAAATTTGATTCCAGCTTAATTTTCAAGTATTGAATCGAGCGTGACATCGGGATTTCAAGGAGGATAACAACATGAGCATTACTGTAAACATATATTATACAGGTGTAAATGGAAATGCGCATAAATTTGCTGAAGAAATGCGGACAAGCGGAACCGTTTCTAAAATCCGCAGGGAAGATGGAAACCTACGATATGAATATTTCTTCCCCATGGATGACGCAGAGACGGTGTTGTTAATTGATTCCTGGGAAAACCAACAGGCACTCGACAGGCACCACGCCTCTCCCATGATGGAAACAATCACCGGACTTAGAATGAAATACGATTTGCATATGAAGGTTGAACGATATTTATCAGACACGGACAAGATACCTGAAACAGACAGGAAATTCATAAAAGAATAGCACCAACACGCCCTACGGCGGAATTAACAGTAAAAAAACAGTCCTGTTTAATTGAATATGCATGGGAGTGTCGGAAAAAGTAATGTAGTATTCTGCATTGGGATAATCCGCATAGTCTGTCCCGGCACGACCAGCTGCCATGACCAGCTGCCACGGCCGGCTGCCACAGTCAGGACCATCACATTGTCACGGGGATGGATTTTATGGATTACGGTGCCAACCAGCTTTACCTTGTTGATGGTCTCTTCTTCTGCTTGTTTTGCTACAATAACATCCTGATGATTCATCATGATAGGGTAACCGGAATTGTAAGTGCTCCTTATCCCAATGGAGTATTCATTAGATAGCGTTTAACACCTTATTTATTTGATAAACCTATTTAACCTATACCTTATTTACAAAATCCAAATTATATTGCATAGCACCGTGGTTTCTAAATATCGTTGCACTTGTAATACGGATTGCCAAAATAACGCAGTTTTCATCCTGTTCATTATTTGCATCGTCATACCAGTCTGCAAATACTTCACGAAGTTTTGTTCTTAGCGCAGCGTTTTTGGGGTCTAAAACCCAGCCCAGGTTTTCTCCAATGCCATGTCCGTATATCCCCTCAAAGTTAACTGAAAAAGCAACTTCTTTATTTTGGGCTATCTGCTGTATTTTATTTGATTTTGCTGACGTTGTAACATAAAACACGCCATCTTCATAATAAGCGCTCACATCACGGACACTAGGACGAGGAAAACCATCAGCACCCGGTTCCGTAGCAATAGTTGAGAGCGCGATGACATTATCTTTCTTGTTGCCACAACTTTCTTCGATTAATTTCATTCCTTCTTCATACCTGTTCATTGTCCATTCCTCCATCAATTCCGATTTTGCAGACTGATAAATAAAATTAATGCTTATTACTGCCTATCCAATAGCATCCGGCTGCCAATACAGAAGCCAATAACTCCGTTGCACGGGCATTGATATCATAAACCCCGGAACCCATAAGATAGGGCGAACCCCAGAATACAATAGCAAAAAGCATGAGTGCAATAACAATCCGCTTAATTTCTTCCTTCGTCGCAAAACACCTCCATTCAATTCCAATTAAACAAAGTATAGCAAAGAAGCCTTTGAAAGTGAAGTAAAACCCTCCAGGTAAGCGATAAGTCTGGTATCAGCCGTGGCTTTTTGTATCTTCTAATCTTGACTATGATTTCCAGCGTTTATATACTTATCCATATATGAAAAAATGGAGGGGTTAAATGTATCGCAAAAAGAAAAGAATTGACCAGCTTTTAGACGAATACAATCAGGAGCAGGAATGGGGGTCCTGCCTTGATTGTGGCGATGATGCATTCTGCGTATACGATGAATATGACAAAGGCTATTCATTTAGCTGTCACAATGAAGACTGTCCGCACCATTGGCCCCCAAAAATTGCAAAGAACAAAGAGGATGTACCTGATTGGTTTGCATGGCCGTTACCATAAATATAGTATAAGACAGAATGCCCCGGCATCAGCCAGGGCTTCCATGAAAATCAGAATGTAATAATCTTCGCCTCGCCGCTCACGGCAGATGCCTTTGCCGCCCGTTCCAGGCTTTCATTGGCGCTGGCGGCAGTTTCCTGGACGAAATATCCGCATTATGGTAGAATGAAATTAATATAAGAATCGGAATTTGACAGGGAGAACGTATATGAGAGAGATTTTAAATTATCCACCTATTGAGAAGACGGAACTTGAAACAGTTAAGGCTTTGATGAATAGGATTGCAGAAGCAACATCTGATGAAAATTGCAGCAGGGAATTAAGTGAATTAAACCGTATTACTGGAAAGCTGCATGAAGCGATAGAGTTTGCAGAGTATTGGGGATGGACAGACTTAGATACATTAGCAGAAAAAGTCCTGACAGCAGAGCCACCCTATATCAATGACTTAACGAAAGATGATATTGCTGAAATTGTATCAATGACAAAAACATGCTTATTGTCAGGAGAGGACAATAAGGCAGACTATTATATGGAACTGCTTCATAAATCTTTGCCATTAACAGATGTAATGCGTTATATCATGTCAGAAAAGGATGAGGAAACAATAGTAAATGACATGATTAAAGCCGCTTCAAATTCAGTCATTGCTTTATAAATGGAGGAAAAATGATTTTATACAGGCCTGTAGGCACAAAAGAATTGGAATTAATAAAGAAAAGCAATTATCGTAGCTTTCCACCCAGATTACCGGAACAGCCTATTTTTTATCCTGTCCTGAATGAACAGTACGCAACAGAGATTGCTTCCGGCTGGAATGTGAAATATAATGATGACCATAAAGGTTACGTCACAAAGTTTGAAGTTGACGATAGTTATTGTGGACAGTTTGAGGTCCATCAGGTTGGGGGCGCACATCATAAGGAACTATGGGTCCCGGCAGAAAAGTTAGAGGAATTTAATGAACATATTGTTGGAGAAATACAAATCATCAGCGAATTTTCAGAGTGAGGGATTTTTTTGGATACACATGATGCCTTGGAACAAATCCAATTGCTGGATACGGAAAGCCAGGACAGGCGCAAGCTCCTGCTGGGAAAACCGGATAAACAACAGGCTGCTCTCCTACCAACCAAAGGGCAGCCTGTTGTTTTTCTTCATACCCTGCCCTGCGGCAGGTAAAAAGTATGGATGACAACATGGACTGATTTTCCGTATTATGGTAGAATATTTGACATAATGATTGGTTTGGCTATTTAGACAAGGCGCAAAAACTGGAATTGAAAGATGATTTTGAAATCATGTTACAGTTTTCTAATGGAGTATTATCAAAACAACGTATTGAGCTGTTAAAACATGTATTACAATATTATGAAAATTACACATCCATAGCAATTAAACCATTGAAATCATTCAATATTGATATGGGAGATGATTACTTTTCCTATTGTGTTTATATTGGAGAATATAGTTTTGGAACTCACGTCTTTCATATATTTGATGGCTTCACAGTTAGCTTAAAAAGGGAAATGGGGGAAGCCGATGATTATCTTAATATGAGAGTGTATACGGTTCAGTTCAAAAATGATGGTCGGCCGCTAGGTATTGATTTGTGGTTTGAATGATAATTTATTGGACGGTTAAACAGAACATAAAATCGGAATTGATTGAGTAAAATAAAGATTGATGGTGTAGATTATGAAAGAGATTATTAAGAATAGAGTTGAAGAATTACTGGAAAAGGAATATTATTGTAGTTCAAAAGAACTGAACGCTGACGATATTGTTTATTCTATTAACACAACAGCGACTAAACCGTATATAAAAATAATGGCATATAGGAATAGTGTGGTTATATGTACATCAAAAGATATATCTGCAAAAATACAATCACTTTTATTTAACAAAAACAGGGATGAAATTTTTGAATTACCATTTGTTTATGGTCAGACAATCCATTATGTGCCAGATAACGATTATAAGGATATTAAAGCCACATTTTTAGGCTACGAATTTCAATTTCTTTTCGATAAGGACATTTTAACACTTAAAGGATTAAAGGGATTTGAAAATTCTTTAGCATTTAATGATAATGGTTTTACGCCAACAAGAGCCATTTGCATTGCAAGAAATCGAAAACAGATTGTCGGAATTTCAGGTGCAGCTTTGTCATCAGTAGATGGTCTATGGGAAATAGGGGTAGATGTTTTTCCAGTATACAGAAACTCAGGAATTGCGACATACTTAGTAAAGAGATTGACGCAAGAATTGTTGACACAAAATATAGTTCCATTTTATTCGGCCTCTGTTACAAACATTGGTTCTCAGATGGTGGCAAGCAGATGCGGCTATATTCCTACATGGATTGATACATTTGGAACTGTTTTGGATGGAAGCAGCGCGTATAGCGATATTACAAATGCTTTAGTTAGGGGATTTTAAAACAACAAATCCCAGTTTATCAGACTGGCAAATCGGAAGTTGAGGTGAATATAATGATTTTTCAAATGGCAAGCACATCAGCTTATGATGAGAATGAAGTTCAAGTATCTATTGTTGCTGAAAAAGGAGAAACAATTAGAAGTGGAGACATTATTACAATCCCAATGAATGACCATACTTTTGAACAACGTAAGATTACGACTATGTATAGAGATAGAAAAAAGTGGGAAAAAGGCAAATGCTTATTCTCCGAAATAAAGGAAGGTGAATGGGCGGTATGTATAATTCATAATATTCATTCAGGAAATATTCATACAATCAGTTCTCCTTATGATGAAGAACTGTTAAAAGATGGTTGGGTATGTGGTTAATGCCAACAATTCAAGTTTATTGGACTGTTATCTTGCCAATTTCATGGCCTACCAGCGTTTCATAGCGCTGCGTCTTCCCGTCGGGTCCCTCCCTGCGCGTAGTCTGGACCATCCCATTATCGCGGGGACGGAATTTACGGATTACGCTGCCAACCAGCTTTACCTTGCTGATGGTCTCTTCTCCTGCTTGTTTGAAAATTGAAAAGGCCCCGGATTACACCGAAGCCATGTTATTACTTATATTAAATTTCACACGCTAAAGAATGGCATGATTACCATTTGAAACTTGATATCCTGTCCAAATCATCATCGTAGTATCGTTTGCTTTTAATTTTTCCATCCACTTTGATTGCATAAAAACAGCAATTTCGCTTAAAATGCCAGCCAATGCCACAAACAACGCCTATCATATCGGGATGATTACTGGGAGAAACCTGTTCCCCATAAATATGTTTGGGCGGCTCTGATAATTCCCGGATATGTTTAATGTCCGGACTGCAGGCAGTTTTAGGCAACGTAATTACCACTTTACCGTTTTCATCTGTTTCGTATTGGATAACCTTTTGAAATAATCCATCTTGTATGACTTCACTGTCAAGGCATATCCCCCACATACAGGCTTCCTCCTGAATACTTTTCCTCTGTAAAAATCCAACTAAACAAAGTATAGCAAAGAAGCCTTTGAAAATGAAGTAAAATTCTCCAGTTAAGCAGAAAGCCCCAGCATCAGTCAAGGCTTCCATGAAAATCAGAATGTAATAATCTTTGCCTCGCCGCTCGCGGCCGACGCCTTTGCCGTCCAGATTATCCAGCATGAGGATGAGGAACATCTGGTGGACCTGGTGGAAGCCATCTGCGAGGGTGACTGGGATTCCGTGGGGAACATGCTCATGGACAGCTACTTTGACAAAATCGAAGCCCAGCTCTCCCCTATTGAACATGTGGCGGATTATCTGAACGACAGGTTCGACCCTGAATGGCAGGCGGATTCGGAAGCCATCAAGGAATCCAACTGCGAACGCCTGGAGGGAATATCCAATGTTTCCTTTATAGACCGTGTCTGCGACATCGCGGAAACCCTGAGCGACATCTTCCATGGGTTTGACGTCACCCTTGCCCAAATCGGTAAATCCTATGCTGGCCAGGATGTTGACCGCTTTGAGGCGGAACTCCAGGACATTGAGGTTCCTGAAGCAGACACTGCGGTTGACCGGCATATCAGCGATGCGGCGCCGGACATCCCAACCAGCCTGGATATGGAAACGGATGATTTTGATATGGATATGGAGCTTTCCTCCCAGGTTGAGAGCCTGCGGGACTTCTTCACAGACGTGGAAGGCATCACAGCCGAGGCAGAATCCGCCACCTCGGCCGAAGAGCTGGAAGCCTCCTGGGGTCATCAAACGCCGTTCGCGCAAAGAGCCCAAACCTAAGCGCCCCAGGAAAACCGGCAGGAAGCTGCACAGCAAAATCCACAGGCAGGAAGGAGCATCCTTTTCCGAGTTCCGCTGCCATGAGACCTCCCAGGACCATACGGATACGGCTGCAAAGGCTATGGGCAGCCAGGACGACTCCTACAGCTATATAGCCAACCATACACAAACATAAAGCTACAGGCTGCTCTCCTATCGACCAGAGGGCAGCCTGTAGTTATTTACATCGCCACTGTCAAAGTCTTTGTCCTGTGATGGGATGACATGGACGAAATATCTGTATTATGGTAAAATGATATTGCTATAAGAACCGGTTTCTGATGGTTCAAAACGAAATCGACATCATTATGTTGGATACACACCAGCACGAATCGGAAGTTGATGGAGGGAAAACAATGTTTACAAATGAAATACTGTCTACCTGCGAAAAAGCTTGCGCAGACGATTTGTCAGAACTTGAAGAGGTATACGGTTTCAAATTCCCTAATGAAATGAAATTATTTTATCTTCAATATAATGGCGGTAATCTGAAGCGAAGGGAAGTTTGCCTGCAAAAGGAGGATTGGAAAAGCAGCACAAGTTTCCATAAATTCTATACGGTAAAGGGCGAATTTGAAAACATATTAAAAGAAGTCTATTTTGAAGATTGGTGGATAAAATGGTTGATTCCATTTGGACACGATGATGGCGGAGAACACTTCTGCTTTAGCACCAGGGATTGTGATTATGGCAGTATCTACTATTTTGTAAGCGAGTGTATTGATGATGAAAACCCAGAGAATGCATTAGTAAAAGTGGGCGGGAATCTCATCGAATTTATTAACAATATGAAATAGAAAATATAAGCAATCGGAATTTGACGGAGGCTTCATTATGTTAGAAACTTTTGATAAAATGGGTTATGAAGAATGGGACAAACAAGGATTTGTAACACCTAAAGACTTTTTACTTGATGAGAAAAACAAATTACACGAAGCGATAGAAGTATTTTACATTGCCGGAGGGTACGACTTCTTTAAGGTTATAAATCCGGCAAAATATGCTTCAAACTGGTTGGACTTTGTTGGAAACCTATATTCTGAAATTGTAGATGGAAAATACAAACCAGATGGTAAATATCATAAAAATCCACTAACAGAAAAACAGAGAAATTCACTTATCGAACAAGGCGTGCCGGAAATATTTACAACTGATATAGAATAAATTCCGGTTTGTATCGGTGGGTTAAACAGAGCGAAGAAATCAGGATTTGTTTAATAGAAAATGGAGTGATAGTGTGAAAGAAAGTAGAGGAAAACCATAAATGGACGCACTTAAATAAGCTGTCTAAGGCAGGCAACTTTTTGAAG
>NZ_JAJFEB020000028.1:0-62036 GCF_020709765.2 Clostridium pacaense | reverse complement strand
ACCCAGACCACCCTCAAAGTATTCCTTTACCAACTTAAGCTTTAATTCATCACTGTACATTCTTCTTCCTGACATAGAAAAACCCCTTTCATTAGACGATTTTTCTGTCTAACAAAAGGGGTTCACTTCATTTCCGGGTGAGGGCGTTATTTTTTATGCTTAACAAGAGTTATTACAGCTACAAGCATGATAACAAATGTAAATAAGTCATTAAAAGTAACGTACATAAGCACCAGCCCCTTTCTCTTATGAGTAGGCGGCTAGAATAGCGCCCCATCGGTTCCCCTATTAAACATATTATCGTGTGTCTGCCCCGGATTGACTTTCGGGGCTTATTTCATTCATTTTTTGCGGTATCATCTTTCTCTATATATTCCAACAAATCCCCTGGCTTGCAGTTTAACATTTCGCACAGCTTAACTAATGTATCAACTGTAACACTTTTGTTTTTTGTAAAACTATCAACTTAAGTATACATTAGTATAGTTAGTCTTTCAATAAATAAAGCGCCATTTGATACAACAAATATCACAGAGGTAAAAGCCTATGGTATCGCATAAAGTTGATATGCTCCCTTCTAGCATTAATTTCAAAAAGGTTGGGTTATCAGGGTTTCTGATAATCCAACCTTTTAAGATTAATGTCGGTAAACTATTAAGCAGGCATTGACATTAGTATTTTACACGCAGTGTCCCTGCCTCCCCATCACATCAATCACCTGGTCCACGAACCGTTCGCATGTATCCAGGTCCGGCGCTTCCACCATGACGCGCACCACCGGCTCCGTGCCGGACTGGCGCAGGAGGATGCGTCCGTCAGACCCCAGGCTTTCAGCCACTTTGGCCACCTCTGCCTGGACCGCCTCATCGTCCTGGGCTTCCTTTTTATCCTTTACCCGCACGTTCTTAAGTACCTGAGGATAGATATCAACCTCTGATGCCAGCTTCTCCAGGGTCTGCTTTTTCTCCAGAACCACTTCCATCACCTTTAAGGATGTAAGGATACCGTCCCCTGTGGTTGCGTGCTTGCTGAAGATAATATGTCCTGACTGTTCACCGCCCAGGCAGTTGCCGGTGCCTGCCATGTTCTCATACACGTACTTGTCACCCACAGCCGTCTTTTCATAGGCAATGCCTTCTCTTTCAAATGCCTTGTAAAGCCCGAAATTGGACATGATGGTGGTGACCACGGTGTTATTGAACAGGGTTCCCTGCTCCTTCATGTACTTGCCGCAGATGTACATGATGACATCGCCATCCACAACATTGCCTTTACCGTCCACGGCAATACAGCGGTCCGCGTCACCGTCATAGGCAAAGCCCAGGTCGCACTTCTGCTCCACCACAAACTTCTGCAGATACCTGATATGGGTGGAACCGCAGTCCGTATTGATGTTCAGGCCGTTGGGGTCGTTGTTCATCACATGTGTCTCCGCGCCCAGGGCATCGAAAACATTCTTGGCAATGGCGGACGCGCTGCCGTTGGCACAGTCCAGGGCCACCTTCATGTTCTTAAAGGAGCGGGTGGCAATGGAAATCAGATAGCCGATGTAGCGGTTACGGCCAGCCGCGAAGTCCACGGTGCGGCCTATGTTTTCTTTTCTTGCCAGGGGGATTTCGCCGATTTCCCCATCCAGGTATTTTTCAATCTCCAGGATGACGGATTCTTCCAGTTTCTCGCCTCTTTCATTGATTACCTTGATACCGTTATCATAGAATGGATTATGGCTTGCGGATATCATGATCCCGCAGTTAAACCCTTCCGTGCGTACCACGTAGGATACGCTGGGGGTGGTGGTTACATGGAGCAGATACACATCCGCGCCGGAAGCAGTAAGGCCCGCCACCAGGGAATACTCGAACATGTAGCTGCTGCGCCTGGTATCCTTTCCGATTACAACGCGGCACCTTTCATCCGGGGCCTTCTGCCCATAGTACCATCCAAGGAAACGCCCCACTTTGTAGGCGTGCTCCACTGTCAGATCCACATTGGCCTCCCCGCGGAAACCATCCGTACCAAAATATTTACCCATTGTCTCTTAATTCCTCCCTGTCTCTAATTACGCTGCAAAAGCTGTCACATCATGCCATTTTCCTTTAGTACCTTCAGGTACCGGCCCAGGGCGTCCTGCCATGAGGGCATTCTCTCAAATCCGTTCTCAGTCAGTTTTTCCTTGCTCATCCTGCTGTTCTGGGGACGTTTGGCCTTTGCCGGGAAACCGGATGAGTCCACCGGAGTTACCTTTACCTCATCCATGCCTGCCTGGCGGAAAATCTCACATGCAAATTCATACCAGCTGCACAGTCCTTCATTGGTTGCATGATAGCGGCCGTATTTATCAGTCTGGATCATGTCGACCAGCAGGCGGGCCAGGTCATAGGTGTAGGTAGGGGAACCGATCTGGTCGTCAACAACGCTCACAGCCCCCTTTTCCTTTCCAAGGCGCAGCATGGTCTTTATGAAGTTCTTGCCGTTCACGCCGAATACCCAGGCAATCCGGACGATGAAGTATCTGCTCACATTCTGCTCCACGCTGATTTCACCCTCGTACTTGGTCAGGCCGTATACGTTGAGGGGTTCCCTGTGGTCATCCGGCTCCCATGGACGCTCGCCGCCGCCATTGAACACATAATCCGTGCTGATATACATCATCTTGATGTCCAGCGCCTTACATACCTTGGCGATATTGCGTGTCCCTTCCGCATTGACCTTGCGGCACAGCTCCAGGTTATCTTCTGCAGCATCTACTGCAGTATATGCCGCACAGTGGATGACTGCGTCAGGTTTTGCCCCGGTAATTACATTTTCGCAGGCTTCCTTGCTGGTGATATCCATTTCTTCCACGTCCACGCCAAATCCTTCTATGCCGCGGCTGGCAAGTTCATTCATCACATCATGGCCCAGCTGGCCCTTTACACCTGTTACAAGAACCTTCATAGATACATTCCCTCCATTCTTAATAATGGCCGGCAGGGAACGGAAGCGCCCTGTCACTCCATCCGGGCAGCCTCGTCCTCTGTCAGCCATATCTGTAAATTTACTGGTTACAGGCGGTTTCCATACATTTTATCAAAGTAATTACTGTACTCGCCGCTCAGGATATTCTTCCACCATTCCTGGTTATCCAGATACCACTGAATGGTCTGCTCGATTCCTGTATCGAAATTATACTGTGGCTTCCAGCCCAGCTCTGTCTCTATCTTGGTTGGGTCAATGGCATAACGCATATCGTGGCCCGGACGGTCTGTCACGAATTTTATCAGACTCTCCGGCTTGTCAAGGGCCTTCAGGATGGTCCTGACCACTTCCAGGTTCGTGCGCTCGTTATGCCCGCCAATATTGTATACTTCCCCTTCACGTCCCTTGTGGATCACAAGGTCAATGGCCTCGCAGTGGTCCGCCACATGGAGCCAGTCGCGTACATTCTCCCCTGTGCCGTATACGGGCAGTTCCTCGTCCGCCAGGGCGCGGCTGATGATTAACGGAATCAGCTTTTCCGGGAAATGATAAGGCCCGTAGTTATTGGAACAGCGGGAAACGGTTACCGGCAGCCCGTAGGTCCTGTAGTATGAAAGCACGAACAGGTCGGCGCTGGCCTTGGAGGAGGAATAGGGGCTGGATGTATGAAGCGGAGTCTCCTCGGTAAAGAACAGGTCCGGCCTGTCAAGAGGAAGGTCGCCGTACACCTCATCCGTGGACACCTGGTGGTAACGCTTAATGCCGTATGTGCGGCATGCGTCCAGCAGGGTGGTGGTTCCCATCACATTGGTCCTGACAAAGCTCTCAGGGTCCGTGATGGAGCGGTCCACATGGCTTTCCGCTGCAAAGTTCACAACCACATCCGGCTTTTCTGTCTCAAACAGGCTGAAGATGAATTTCCTGTCGGCGATATCGCCTTTGACAAACTTATAATTCGGCTTGTCCTCCACTGGCTTTAAGTTCTCCAGGTTGCCCGCGTAGGTCAGCAGGTCCAGGTTGATGATCTGGTAGTCCGGGTATTTGTTCACCATGTGGTGCACAAAGTTGCTTCCGATAAAACCGGCGCCGCCGGTAACGATTATTTTCATCTGATGATTCCTCCTCTATGGTTAAAAGTCCTGGGGATGGATCTTATCCACATATTTGCCATCCAGGACATCCTTTAAATATTTTCCATACTGGTTCTTTTTGAGCACTTCGTAAGTCTCCAGCACCTGTTCCCTGGTAATCCAGCCCCTGAGATACCCGATTTCCTCCAGGCAGGCAATCTTGCGGTGCTGGTGGGTCTCCACGGTCTTTACAAAGTTGGTGGCCTCCACCAGGGATTCATGGGTTCCCGTATCCAGCCATGTGAAGCCCTGGCCCAGAAGGATGACATCCAGTTCGCCATTCTCCAGGTAAATGCGGTTCAGGTCCGTTATCTCCAATTCGCCCCTGGCTGATGGTTTCAGGTTCCTGGCATACTCCACCACACGGTTGTCATAGAAATACAGTCCGGTGACACAGTAATTGGACTTTGGCTTCTCCGGCTTTTCCTCGATTGAGACAGCCTTCCCATCCTTGTCAAACTCCACGATGCCAAACCGCTCCGGGTCGTCCACATAATAACCGAACACAGTGGCGCCTGTCTCTTTGGCTGCCGCTGCCCTCAGGCGCTTTGCCAGCCCCTGTCCATGGAAAATGTTGTCGCCCAGAACCATGGCCACTGAATCATTTCCTATGAATTCCTCGCCAATGATGAACGCCTGGGCCAGGCCGTCCGGGCTTGGCTGTACGGCGTAGCTCAGATGAATGCCAAACTGGTGCCCGTCACCTAAAAGTGCCTCAAACCGCGGTGTATCGTCCGGAGTGGAGATAATCAGTATATCCCTGATACCTGCATTCATCAGCACGGACAGCGGGTAGTATATCATCGGTTTATCATAAATTGGAAGCAGCTGCTTCGATGTCACCTTCGTCAACGGGTACAGGCGTGTCCCGCTTCCTCCGGCAAGTATAATCCCTTTCATTCTTCCTCCTTCGCTATGGGCAGTCAGAAGCCGTATCCTGGTTCCTTACATGCAGCGCATGCATCCTGCCATCCCTGTGCCCATACCTATACGCTCTCATTTTTCTTTGTCCAATATACCATACTATCTCCGATTTTTCAAATAAACTGATAAATATTTCGTTATTATTCAGGAAGACTTAATATAATACACTTCCCCGCTGTTCCCGCCGGATCCATCCCTGTATAGTATCTCATTTCTAATGGATTATACCCCAGGTTTCCTTCTCAAAATAATTCTACCACAAAGAATCCCGATTTAACATCCCGTTCAGGGGAAATACGCCAAAAGAGGACACAGCAGTTAATTCCTCTGCTGTGTCCCCTCCCGACAGGATAACACCTATGATATTTAATTCCAGGAAAACTCCGACCAGTTATAACTCTCCATTGCCGGACATACCTTACAGTTTAAATCTTTGTTATGGGCAATATTGGAAATCATATAGAACAGGTTGATTCTCGGAACGTCCTCCGCCTCAATCTTCAGGGCTTCGGTAATCAGTTCCAGACGTTTTGCTCCGTCATCCGTGTTGGCCTGCTCCTCCACGATCTTGTCATACTCCGGATTGGAGTAGAAGGTCATGTTGGAATCCGGGATATTGTCCGTTGACAGGGTTCCCAGAAGGAAGGTGGAATCCAGGGTCATGCTCACATTGCCCACGGTGTAGCATCCCAGCTTGCCTGCCTTGATATCAGACAGCAGGGCGGCACGCTCCATCACCTGGATTTCAGCGTCCACGCCGATTTCCTTCCACTCGCTCTGCACAATGCTTGCAATCTTCTTGGTGTAATCTTCCCTTACATAGATGGTGGTCTTAAATCCATCGGGATATCCCGCCTCTGCCAAAAGGGCTTTGGCGCCTTCCAAATCGTACTTGGGCGTGTCAATGGCATCCGCTCCCGGATTGGGGGTGGTCTGGTCTGTCAGGATGATTTCCGCCGGCATTCCGGCGCCGTCCATTGCTCCGGCTATGATATCATCGCGTTTCACAGCCATTGCCAGGGCCCTTCTTACCTTCACATCATTAAACGGCTCCACATTCACATTAAACGCCAGGTTCCAGATAGATGTTCCGTTGGTCTCCTGGTATCCCAGCTTGTCATTGGACTGGACCGTCATGGCATCCAGACCGCCGATGTTGTAAACCAGGTCCACGTCACCGCTCTCCAGGGCAACCATGGCAGTTGTGGCTTCCTTGAGGACACGAAGTTCAATGTGCTTGATGGCCGGCGCGCCCTTATAGTAATCCTCGTTGGATTCAAGGATGATCTTGTTTCCCTTCTGCCACTCCACCAGTTTATATGGGCCGGTCCCGCATGGCTTTGCCGCATAGTTCTCATCCCCCACGGATTCCACATATGCCTTGGACACAATGGCGCTGTTGGTCTGGGTCAGATACTGGAGCGCTGCCAGTTCCTTATACTTAAGGTTCACCTTTACCGTGCCCTCGCCCACCGCTTCGGCGCTGTCCATAAAGGACGTATATAACTCGGACTGCGGCTTGTCAATGGCCCTGTTCAGGGAAAATGCCACGTCCTCTGCCGTCAGATCGGAGCCATCCTGGAACTTCACTCCCTGCTGCAGATGGAAGGTGATGGACAAACCGTCCTCCGCCACTTCCCATGTCTCGGCCAGACCTGGCACCACATTGCCGTCCGCGTCCCTGCGCACCAGCGGGTCATGCAGGTTTAGGATAATCATGCCGCCGATGGAATCAGCTGCCAGCTGGGGATCCAGGGTCGTTGGCTCGTTGGTCAGGGCAATGGTCAGGGAATCCTTTGCCTCGCCTGCGCCGCTTCCCTGCGTGTTCTCAGAAGCAGCCGGAGCATCCCCTGATTTCTGTCCGCCGCCGCACCCGGTAAGGGCCAGGGCCAGCACTGCTGCTGCGACCATACAGTTTAACATTCTCTTTTTCATAACTACTCCTCCTTGTGTTATATAAGATTACAGGCAGCATAATGGCCTGCGCTTACCTCTCTTAACGGGATCTGGCTGCCCCAGCACGCGTCCGTTGCCTGGGGGCACCTGGCTGCGAAGCGGCATCCCGGCTTGGGGTCAATGGGGCTTGTGACCTCCCCGCGGATAATCGGCTTCTTCTTTCCCCTGAGGGAAATGTCAGGGACCTGGATGGCATCTAAAAGCGCCTTTGTATACGGGTGCAGCGGATTATCGAACAGCTCCTTTGAACCGCACCGCTCCACACACTGTCCCAGATACATGACAGCTATCTCATCGGAGATATGGCGTACCACGGACAGGTCATGGGTGATGAACATGTAGGTAAGTCCCATGTTGTCCTGCAGGTCCATAAGCAGGTTCAGTATCTGCGCCTGGATGGACACGTCCAAAGCGGATACCGGCTCGTCGCAGACAATGAACTTGGGATTTACGGAAAGTGCCCTGGCAACGCCTATCCTCTGGCGCCTTCCGCCATCCAGTTCATGGGGATATGCATTTTCCAGACGCGGCGCCAGTCCAACTGTCTCCATCAGTTCCTTGACACGTTCCTTCAGCTGGTTCTTATTCTTCATGACCTTGTTCACTACCAGGGGTTCTGCAATCAGCTCGCTTACCGTCATACGCGGATTCAGGCTGGAGTATGGATCCTGGAAAATAATCTGCATTTCCCTGCGCAGTTCCCGGAGCTGATGCGGGTTGTAAGAAAGGATGTCCCTGCCGTTGTAAAGGATCTGCCCTTCCGTGGCCGGCGTCAGCCTGAGGATGGTCCTGCCCAGCGTGGATTTACCGCACCCGGATTCCCCTACCACTCCCAGGGTCTTCCTTGGCTGGATGGTCAGGTTCACATCATCGACCGCGTGGAGCACGCCGGAACCCGTGTCAAAATACTTCTTCAGATGGACGGTTTCTATTAACGGCACATCCTGTTTTATCTGATTCATACGCGTCCCGCCTCCTTTCCGGCAGACCCTGCGGCGCCCGCGCCTTCTGTTTCGCTGCCCATTTTCCCACTTTCTCCACCAAAACCTTCGCTGCCCGGTTTCACATCCTCCCTACAGGAAGCTTCGCTGCCCAGTTTCACATCCTCCCCACAGGAAGCTTCGCTGCCCGGTTTCCCATCTCCCCCATAAAGGTGACATGCAATCTCATGCGTGCCTTCCCTGTAAACCTGCGGCAGGCGCTGCCTGCATACTTCCATGCAGTGGGGGCATCTGGTATGGAATTTACATCCATGGGGCAGATTGGTGGGGTCCGGCATCAGGCCCGCGATGGGGTTCAGCCGCCTGGCATCCCCTGTCATACTGGGAATGGAACCGAACAGTCCCTGGGTATACGGGTGATGTTCCTTCCCGGTGAATATATCTTCTATGGTTCCATGCTCCACAATCTCGCCCGCATACATGATGGCCACGCGGTCACAGGTCTGGGCAACCACCCCCAGGTCATGTGTGATCAGAAGCATGGAGGTGCCGAACCGTTCCTTTAACTCTTCCATCATCCCCAGCACCTGGGCCTGGATTGTCACATCCAGCGCAGTGGTTGGCTCGTCTGCAATAAGAAGCCTGGGATTGCAGGCCAATGCCATGGCAATGACCACCCTCTGCTTCATGCCGCCGGAAAACTCATGGGGGTAGCAGGTCTTCCTGGCCGCGGGAATACCCACCAGCTCCAGCATTTCCTCTACCTTTTTCCCCATCTGCGCCCTGGTCAGGCTGCTGTGGTTATGGAACTGAAGCACCTCCTGTATCTGGTCCTCCACCGTGAGCACCGGGTTCAGGCTGGTCATGGGGTCCTGGAATATCATGGCTATCTTCTCTCCCCGTACCCCAAGCATTTCACTTTCTTTCAAATCAAGGAGGTTTTCTCCCTCAAACAGGATTTCCCCCTGGCCCACCTTCCCAATCCGGTCCGGCAGGAGGCGCATGATGGCCAGCGCCGTGGTGGTCTTACCCGCGCCTGTCTCGCCCACCAGCCCAAGGGTTTCCTTGGTGTTCACATTCAGGCTGATCCGGTTCACTGCATGAACCGTCTCTTCGTCTGTCTGGTATACTATTTCCAAATCTTTGATTTCCAATAATGCGTCCGTCATGGCTGTCCCCCCTTAATTCTTAAGCTTCGGATCCAGGGCATCCCTTAATCCGTCGCCTAAAAGATTGAGCGCCAGGGAGGTCAGAATGATTGCCAGGCCCGGGAACAAGGTAATATACGGGGAATACCGCATGAAATCCCGTCCCTCGGCCAGCATGGAACCCCACTCGGGAAGCGGTGGCTGCACGCCCATTCCGATAAAACTCATACCGGCAGCTGTCAGTATCATCCTGCCCACGCCCATGGTGGCCTGGATGATGATCGGCCCCATTGCATTGGGAAGGATATGTTTCACGATGATATAGGAATCCCTGGCCCCGCTGGCTATGGCCGACTCTATGTAATCCTGGTCAATCACGGTCAGGATGGAGGAGCGGATGACCCTTGTAAATGGAGGAATCCTTGCAATGGTCACGGCAATCAGCAGGTTGGTCATGCTCGGTCCCAGGGAAGCCACGATGGCCATGGCTAAAAGCTCGCCCGGGATTGCCAGGAACGTATCCAGCACCCGCATGATGACATTGTCAATGCGTCCGCCGTAATATCCGGCAATGGAACCCAGTATCCCGCTGATGCACACGCTGCCCACCGTGGCGGCAAGGCCGATGATGATGGAAATCCTGGCCCCATGCACCACCCTTGCGAAGATATCCCGCCCATATGCATCCGTGCCAAACCAGTGGGCGCTGCTGGGCGCCTTCAGCCGGTTCGCCACATCCTGGGCAATGACCTGGGTGTCGTAATCGCATATGACATCCGCGAACACGGCCAGCAGGACCATGACTGAAAATATACCCAGCCCCAGCATGGCTGCCTTGTTCTTCTTAAACCTTCTCCAAATCTCCCTGGCAGGACTGTTTCTCTTAACAGCCGCCGTTTTATCTCTTTCACTCATATCTTCGGCCCTCACTTACTGTATCTTGAACGGATACGCGGATCAATGAACGCATACAGCAGGTCCACAATCAGCATAATGATACAAAACAGGGCAGCCAGCATCAGTACCGCAGCCATTACCTGAGGCGTATCCTTGCTCCGGATGGCGTCAATGGCAAGGGTTCCCACCCCCGGCATTGCGAATACGGATTCCGTAATCACGGAACCGCCAAGCAATGCCCCGAAATGCATGCCCGCCACCGTGATGACCGGCAAAAGCGCATTCTTTAAGGCGTGCTTCCATATGACCACCATGCTGGACGCGCCCTTTGCCCTTGCGGTGCGGATATAGTCCTGCCTTATGACCTCCAGCATGGTGGAACGGGTCAGACGGAGGATTTCCGCTGCGCCCGGCAGGGCCAGGGTTACGATAGGAAGGATGAAGCTCTTCACCGAATCCGCCCCATTGGAGGGCAGCCATCCCAGCTTCAGCGCGAACAGAAGGATGGACAGAAGCCCCAGCCAGAAGGCGGGGATGGATGAAAAGAACATGGCCGTGACCGAGTTGATTACATCCAGCGCCGAATACTGCTTAACCGCCGACAGGATTCCAAGGGGAACCCCGATTGCAACCGACAGCAGCATGGCGCCCGCGGCCAGCTTCATGGTGGTTGGGAATCTGGAGAATATCTCGGTAAACACAGGTGTCCTTGTCCGGTAGGACAGGCCAAAATTGCCGTGGAGCGCGTTCCACACATAATCCACATAGCGTAGCCAGAACGGCTTGTCCAGTCCCAGTTCCCGGGTCAGCTCCTGTCTTGCGGACAGGGGCGCGTTATCCCCCAGGACCAGGGAAGCCACGTCCCCCGGAATCATATTCATGATTGTAAAGATAATAAAGCTTACCCCCAACAAAATGGGTATCAGCAGCAATAAACGTTTTATAACATACTTTCCCATACAGGCTTCCCCTTTTTTCACTGGCAGCAGCGGCCCTGCGGGTCATACTAATACCTAAGCCCTGCTGATTTTCGTAATGCAGCTTTTGTTTTGCCGGAAAATATCCCTTACCTCATCCCAGCGCTTTGCCAGGTCAGGCCCTGTCTCCAGCTTTTTCTCCACGATTTCCGCCAGGCGCAGTCCCAGCGCCTTTACATTATAAGCGTGTACAACGGTCTGGTCATCCAGTATTTTCATGGAATAACCGGTATATGGCGGAATGTGCAGGATGTCCCTGGCATTGGCCACAAAAGTCCTGCCCAGTACGGATACCTCCACCCGTCCTTCCTTAACCACATATAAATCCCAGTCAGGATGGAGTGCGTCCCACTCCACGCAGACTCCCTCATCCATGACAAATTCCCAGACTTCCTTTACCCCGCCTGTCTCATGGCGTCCAACCTTCTGGTTGCACACAATGCCGTCAAACGCAAAGTGGGCAATGCTCTTTCCCTTTGGGCGGATCTGCGGCATCCCTTCCTTGGGTACCACCTCAGGCTCGGGTTCCCCAAGGCGTTTGGTATGGTGCTTTAAGCGGTATCCTGCCATGAATGCGTCATCCTGGAGTTTTTCAGGACAGCTCCTGTCAATGAGCTGTTTTTCCAGGATTCCGCCGTACATGTCCATGCCCAGGAACATTTCCCTCCATATGGTCCCTTCCTCCAGGAAACGGAATCCATGGGACATATATGGCTCGATGTGGATCATATCCCCAGCCTCGGCTATGGCGCGTTTTCCATTGATGGTAACCTCCACGCTGCCCCTGTCAATGGCAAATGTCTCATATCCCTTTGAATGTTCATGATAGGGCACAAAGGCATTTTCCTGATAGTACACATCGCTCATCTCATTGTTCAGGGTCTCCCCCACAGGGGCAATGAACAGATAGTCCTTACAGTCCTTTTCTTCCAGCTCGTGGATATAATCATCCGGTGTTATATGTATTTTATAATCGAACATACCCTTCCCATCCTTTACACAGTTATTTTGCGGATTCCGGTAACCCAGCAGTTGTTTTCACGCAGTATCTTCTCCACGTAGCCCCAGTCCTTCAGGTTTTCCGGCGTGCGTATCTTCTCTGCCTTCAGCCGTTCCATGGCATGCATCAGACAGGACTGCACGTTGTAGGCGTAAATGACCGTCCCCTCCTCCAATACAGTCAGCGTGTGCTTGTAGTAAGGAGGAATGTTGATCACATCCCGCTTCCTGGCTGTAAAATCATGGCCGTCCGCCTTTACATGGACCGCTCCTTCCATGACCAGGTACACATCGTTGCCCGCATATGGATAGTTCCACTCAATCTGAAGGCCCTTCTCAGGAAGCAGTTCCCAGATTTCCTTTACCCCGTCAGTCTCCCAGCGGCCCACCTTCAGGTTCAGCTTCATGCCGTCTATCTCAAAGCCTGCGATGGCCCATCCTTTTGGACGCACGGCCGGGATATCATACTTGCTGGCAGGCTCCGGCACCGGGTCATCCCGGTACAGGGTTCCGAGAAGGGTGTACCTCCTGGCCTTGAACTCCTCGTCCTCCCAGTATTCAGGGCTGTAGGTGCGGATGACATGCTTGTCCTCCACACAGTTATACATGTCCATGTCCTGGAACATTTCCCTCCAGATAGTGTTCTCCTCCAGGTAGCGGTAGCCGTGGTTCACATAGGGACGGATATGTACGATATCGCCTCTCTCGATGATGCATTTCTTCTTGTTGATGCATACCTCGGCAGAACCCCCGTCAATCAGGAATGTCTCATATCCATTCTCATGGTCGTGATACGGCACGAACGCATCTTTGATGTACACCGTATCCCCCAGTTCGTTTATCATACGCCCGCCCTGAGGGCGGATCAGCAGGTCACCGTGGTTGTCGCTGTCCGGAATGGAATACAGCACATCTTCCTTAGGATCAATGTGCATCACGCTGCGCAGATTCTCAACACTCATTATTGCTCCTCCTCCACATAATTATTTTACCGCTTTAACTCACTAAAATTGCAGGATTTAAAAAAAGGAAGGCTGCCTTGCCTCTCTGCAACTCTTCCAAAAATCCACTTTTCAGTTTATGAAAAGTAGTATATACTATTTTTATGATTATGTCTAATATATGTTTACTCATGTTTTCCATGACCTTCAGGTTATGGATTCTAAAAGGAGGGTATGAACATGGAATTGCTGCAGCTCCGCTACTTCTGCGTGGTGGCGAAACATCAGAATATGACAAAGGCGGCTGCCGAACTGATGATTTCCCAGCCCGCCCTCAGCAAGACAATCTCTGCCCTGGAAAAGGAACTTGGCACGCCCCTGTTCGTAAGGCGCAACCGTTCCATCTTCCTGAACCGGGCAGGGGAGATATTTTATCAGAAAATAGACCAGAGCATCAACCTGATTGACGACACGGTCTCGGAGGTCAGGGAACTGTCTAATGAACCCTTTGGCAATGTCAGGCTCCTGGTCCTGTCCGCCTCCTCTTATATGCCGGGCTTTTACATCGCCTTCCACCAGCGCTATCCCTTCATCAAGCTCCAGCTAAGCAATTACATACGTTATGAGCACATGTTCATGTATGACTGCGATTTCTGTATCACCGCGGACGCCGGCTTCACCCCGCTGGCCGGAAACAGCGTGATTCCCATCCTGACGGAACGGTTTGTCCTGGCAGTCCAGAAGCAGCATCCCCTGGCCGGGCGGGAGTCCATCCACCTGAAGGAGGCAGCCCCCTATCCCTTCGTGGCCTCCAACCGCAGGGAAGACCTGGAATTCTACTGTCTGAAGGCCGGGTTCCGGCCCAACATCATTGCGGAATGCGACAACGGGACCACCTATGAGACCTTCCTGCGCAATGGGGTGGGAATATCCGTGGTTCCCGAGATAACCCTGGGTTCCGTGCTTCCAGAGGATATTGTATGCATCCCCCTTACCTATCCTGTCATAGAGCGCACCATCAGCCTGACCTATGATTCCAGGCGCCGTATGTCCAATGCGGGACAGCTGTTTTTACAGTTCTGTATGGAGTATTTTCATGCGGAGGCATGAGGATGTAAGAATACCAGGTCCAGCCATTGGGCGCACTGGTCAAACCATCCGGCCACATGGGGGTCCGCGTACCGCTGTTTTTCAGCTTCCTCTACCTCCCTGGTGGCCAGGGACAGCCCGTGCTCACCGTAGGGATAGATGTGAAGCTCAAAGGGGACGCCTTTTGCAGCCAGGCTTTCGGCAAAGCACAGGGAATTCTGGACCGCGACCGTGGAATCCCCGGCAGTGTGCCATATGAAAGCAGGCGGTGTCTGCACATCTACGTACGCTTCCAGACTATAGTATCCCGGCCCCGCAGGATTCCCCTCTGCCGCCGCAGAATCCGGCCCTGCAGGATTCCCTTCTGCCGCCGCAGGATCTGACCCCGCAGGATCCCCCTCTACCGCCGCAGGATTCGGCCCCGCAAGCATTTCCATACTCTCCCTGTGGGCGTATTTCCCTGCCGTGATGACCGGGTATCCCAGGATCAGTCCATCCGGGCGGATTACAGAACAATCTTCCCAAGCAAAAAGATGTTCATCGTTCCAGTGCACGCCAAGGCTGGCAGCCACGTGGCCTCCTGCGGAAAAACCACAGAGGATAACGGGCCTGCCGGGGCTGGCAGCGCGCACCTTGCGCACTGCCGCGGCTGCCTGGCAAAGAGGCGCCGTACCAAGGACCTCGCCATGGACCGATACCTTGTAGTACAGAATCCATGGTTTCCATCCCTGTGCGGCAAATGCCTTTGCCACGGGAAGGGCCTCCCTTGGGGAGTGCCACCGGTACGCGCCCCCCGGGCAGATAATCACATTTCCCTTGATGCATTCCGGACCGTATTCCGGACCACATTCCGAACCAGTATCGCTGCCATCCAGCTTTACCTCTGCCAGACGGACCGTGGAATCCAATCCTGCCTCTGTCAAGTTAATCGTCTGCCTCAATCCATCCACCTCTATCCTTCATTTACATGAAAGCCAAAGAATTCATTCACATTGTTGAAGCACACATCCTCAATCACCTGTTTTAAGGCTGCCTCGCCGGAGAAATATTCCCCTCTGTCCACCAGCTCCCCAAGATAATTGCACAGTACCCGTCTGTAAAGTTCATGGCGCGGATAGGATATGAAGCTTCTGCTGTCCGTCAGCATGCCCACGGACAGGCTAACCGGATACAGGTTGGCGCATGCCTCAAACTGGCGCTTGATGCCAAATGCCTGGTCATTGAACCACCAGGGCGCGCCTAACTGCACCTTTCCCCTCACGCTGCCGTCGCAGAAGCCGGCTGCAAGCACGGCCCATGTCTCAATCTTCATGCCGTCAAGAGGGTACAGGATGGTCTTAGGCAGTTCCCCTGCTATGGTCAGCCGGTTCAGCAATTCACCCACGCTGGTCACGGAGCACTGGTCGTCCGTACAGTCAAACCCGGTGGAATGTCCTGTCCGCCTGACCCCGTCCCTGTTGGCATCCAGGTAGGTACCGATATGGAGCTGCATCACATAGTTATTCCGGCTGTACCTGCGCCCCATCTCATAAAGGAACGCGCTCTGGTACTGGTCCACCTCATGGGCCGACACAGGTTCATTCTTCCTCGCCTTTTCAAATATCCCGGCAATCTCCCCATCCGTATAATCAGCCCATGTAAAATGCGGCACCCCGTCATCGCTGACCGTGGTTTTGGTTGTTTCCTGGAAGAACTTAAGCCTTGCTTCCAGGGCATCCAGCATGGTTTCGAAGGAATCAATCCCAATGCCGGACACCTCCTGGAGCTGCTCCAGATAATCCGAAAACCCATCCTGTTCAATGAACATGGCCTTGTCCGGACGGAAGGCAGTGATGACCCTTGTAAACATCTTCTCCTTCTGAAGGGCAATGTGGCAGTGCAGGTCATCCACCGGGTCCTCGGTGGTACTGGCCAGCCTGACATTGGAGTGCTCCATGCACCAGCGCCTGGTCATGTGGCGCTTTACGATTAATTCCTTTGTCCTCTGGTAGATTTCCTCTGCATTGTCCGCTGTCAGCGGCTCATCGATGTCAAAATACCGCTTCAGTTCCAGGGCGCACCAGATATAGACAGGATTTCCGATAAGCATTGGGAACACGGAGGCAAAGGCAAGGTATTTGTCATGGTAACTGGCCTCTCCCGTGATGTATTTCTCATCAATCCCAAAGGTACGCATGGCGCGCCACTTGTAGTGGTCACCCCGCAGCCACATTTCCCCCAGGTCCTCAAATTCCCTGTCATCACATATCTCAGAGGTCTGGAGATGGCAATGGTAGTCTATGATTGGCAGTTTTTCAGCATATTCGTGGTAGAGCCTGCTTCCTGTCCTGCTTGTAAGGAACAGCTCCTCGTCAAATCTTGTGTTCATCTTCTTATCCTCCGGTTAAAATCCAATCAGGGCGCCGCCGTCCACAGGGATGCAGCTTCCGCTGATGTAGCGGGCGGCATCGCTGCAAAGGAATGCCGCGCACATACCCACGTCCATGGGGTCGCCCACGGTCTTGGCAGGAATCCTTCCCATGATCTTGGCCAGACGCGGCGGATCGTTGTCCACGGCCTGATGGAACATGGGCGTGTCAATCCATCCTGGCGCAATGGCGTTAACTGTTACGCCGAACTCGGCAAGCTCGGCTGTCAGGGTGTGGATCATGCCCAGGAAACCTGCCTTGGAAGTGGAGTATCCCGCCACCTGGGGCTGCCCGATGTAGCTGGTCATGCTGGCCTGGTAGATGATCCTTCCTCTTTTCTGTTCCTTCATGTAAGGAACCACTGCCTTTGTCATGGCAAATGAGCCTACCAGATGGACCTCCAGGACCCGTTTGTAATCCTCCACCGTCATATCCCAGATAAATTTCTTGCAATGGTTCCCGGCATTGTTAACCAGGATGTCCACACGCCCCTGCTCCGTTACGATCCGGTCCACCAGCGCCTGGGCATGGCTTGTATCCGTAATGTCAAACTGGTAGAACACCGTTTTATCCCCAAATTCTTCCAGTGCCTCTGCCGCCTGTTCCGGGGACTCGAAGCTCACGACGCACACCTTGGCCCCGGCGCTTACAAGGCACCTGGTAATGGCAAGTCCCAGGCCCGTGGAACCGCCTGTGACCACGGCCACCTGGCCGGAAAGGTCATACCAGTTTGTTATTTTAAAATCCTTCATTTCATTTTCAGTAAATGCAGCCATTTTCTCTCTCCTGTCTCATAAGGCACGTCTGCCAATGGTTCCCTGTCCAGACATGCCTGTTTATATGCTTATATGAATCCTTCACATATCCGCTTATACGTCCATATCTATACAGACCCTTCACATGCCCGTTTATATGCAACCTCTTTTTCCTGATACTTGTAAGGGATATAAAATTCCTTATGTCCCAGGACCTCGCTCTTCGTGGGTGTGCCTCCGGCTGTTCCAGCCACATATGCAGCCAGGTCAAGGGCCATCTCCTTCTGGCTCATCCCTCCATACAGGATAGGGCTTGCATCGAAGTCCATGTCCTCCTCCATGCGGCTGAATGTCTCATGGTTTCCCGTAATCTTGATACAGGGCGCAACCGCGCTTCCCACCACATTGCCCCTGCCTGTTACCAGGAACACGATGTGGGCGCCGCAGCTGATCAGGTCCATAAGGCCCTCATTGTCATTGGGGTTGGTAATCCCAAACTGCATGAAATGCGGATCCGGCGTGGAATCCAGCAGCCACAGGCCGCCGTGCTTCGGGGGGACCGAAACCTTCAACACGCCTTCAATGGGGCGGGAACCGCTTTTAATCACCGCTCCCATGCTCTTTTCCTCAATGGTGGACAGGCCTCCGGCAAAGTTCCCGGGGCTGACCGAATACTGGCGCACGGATCTGCAGTAATCCAGGGCCTTGTCGTAGGTGTAGCGCAGTTCCCTTGCAGCCTCCGGGTCTGCCGCCCTGCCCACCAAAAGTCCGTCCAGTCCGATGGCCTCCACAATCTCTTCAAATATGGCGCAGCCGCCCAGGTCCACCAGACGGTCAAAGAAACGCCCAACCACGACATTGCCCGCCAGGCCGCTGGTATAATCGCTGCCTCCGCACTCCGCGCCGATGACCAGGTCCTTGAACCCCATCCTTACCCGCGGGGTGTGCTTAAGCCGTTCCAGGGTTTCCCCGACCCAGGCCGTGCCTTTTGTGACTGTTGGTTTCGTCCCGCCCTCCTGCTGTATGGACATCCAGGAAGCTTCCTTGCCCTCTTTGACCGCCACGTCCGCCAGCCACTGGGGCTGGATGTATTCGCAGCCCAGTCCCACGGTCAGCACGGCGCCCACATTGGGATGCTTTATAAGGCTGATCAGCAGGTCCACCGCATACTGGTTGTCGGTACACCCGTCAAAGCCTACCAGCTCCACATCCGGATGCCCGGACTCCTCCACGATCCTCCTGGCCACGAACTCCGAGCATTTGACCGTATAGATGACCAGCACCCGGTTGCGTATCCCGGGCGCCCCGTGCTTTCTCCCATAGCCCTGCCAGGACCACTCCGTCAGTTCCATCCTCTTTTCCTCACTACTCATATTTAGTATCCTTTGGCGCACCGGTCCGGACGTCCAGGTGGCTGGACCGCTCGTCATAGATGCTCTGCATCACGTGGAGATGGACCCAGCTTCCCTTAGGTATGTCCGCCGTGGCGCGCCCAATCACAACACCGTATTTTACAATATGCCCGCCTGCCCCTATATCCTTAAGGGCAATCTTATGTCCGGCAGGAATATCCGTTGCCGCCTTGATGGATTCCTCACCGTGGTCCCCGGTCAGCCCGGCCTCCTGCCCCGCCTTAATCCCGGCCAGGGCAGTGGCCACATTATCCCCAAGGTCAATCTGAAACGCCTTAATCTCTTTTTCCATATAAAACCTATGCCCCCGGATTTCCTTTACAGTATTCCAAATTCCGCAAATGCGTCGGTAGCCGACATGCCGCCCTCGATGGCCCGGCGCACGGTCTTCTCTCCAGCCGCCTTAATGAGGGCCTTTTCAATCACCTCGTCCTTAACCTCAGCCGGAATGATCAGGACGCCGTCAATGTCGCCGAATACAAGGTCGCCGTCATGGATGGTCACCTGGCCGATCTCGATGGTGCATCGGTAATCGCACACATAGGTGCGGACCGAGGAATCCTGTGCCCAGCACTGTGTACAGAATACAGGGAAATTCTGCTCCAGCACCTGGGGCGTATCCCTGCTGTAGCCATCCAGCACAGCGCCCACTGCCCCTCTTGCCTTGGCAGTCGCTGTCAGCAGTTCCCCCCACAGCGCGCTGTGATGGGCGCCAGTGGCAATGTAGATGTCATTGGGCCTTAACTGGTCCAGGGCCTCAGTCAGATAGCCGAAGGGCTTTTTAGGACTGTCAAATACATCGTTTTCCAGAACCGTACACGCATACCCGGCCAGCTTCAGACGGTTGTCCGGCTGGCTGCGGTCAACAAACGCATCCGCCGGTACCAGGGCCTCCAGGGGCCGGATGGCAGCCGGAAGGAACTGGTGCTTATATCCCATCTGGTCCAGGATATCCCCAACCACGGGGGTGTAAAGCTTTTCTTTCATCAGGGTAAATAATTCTTCGTCATTATTCCATTGTGACATGGTATGTCCCTCCATTCAAAACCTTATATTAAACCGTTATATCAATATCGCCATATCATACCGCCGCATTATGTTACCGCATTATACCGCCGCATTATATCGCCATATTAGGAAGCCACATAAAACTCTGCGGGAAGTAAGTAAGGATGACCAGCGCAATGCCCATTACAATGTAAAATGGAATCATTGATTTTGCCAGCTTCTCAATCTTAATCCCCGAGATGGCGCTTCCGATAAACAGGGTGGAACCTACCGGAGGCGTCAGAAGGCCGATACCAAGGTTCAGCACCATCACCACTCCCAGGTGGATGGGTGATAACCCAAGGGACATCCAGATTGGAAGGATGACCGGCGTCAGCATCAGGATCAGGCAGGCCATCTCAATCATGCAGCCCAGCAACAGCATCAGGATGTTCAGCATGATGAGGATCAGGATCTTATTGTCCGTCAGGCTGAACAGGGCTTCGGATACAATGGACGGCACCTTAAGGTAGGTCAGAAGGTATGTAAATGCGCCTGACACGCCCAGAAGGATCAGCACCTTTCCAAGCGTCATGGTGACATTGTTGAAAATACGGGGAATATCCTTAAAGCTGAAACCTCTGTAAATAAACAGGCCCACCACCATGGACCACACCACTGCGCAGGCAGCTGATTCCGTCGTGGTAAACACACCGGTGATGACACCCACCACCACAAACAGCACGGAGAGCATACCCCATACGGCCCTGCTGAACGCGCGCAGGCAGGCCCTCAGGTCAAACCTTCCCGTTACAGGATAGTTCATCTTAACAGACACATAGTAAGAATAGACCATCAATACAATGGACAACACCGCGCCGGGAACATAGCCTGCCAGGAACAGCTGGCCGATGGAAACGCTTGTGACGCCGGAAGCAGCCAGGGTGAAGATGACCATGTTCTGGCTGGGAGGCACCAGGATGCCTTCCACGGAGCTTGCCATGGTAAGACAGGTGGCAAAATCCCTGTCATATCCCTGGTCCTCCATCATCTTAATCTCAATCGGTCCAAGGGATGCACAGTCAGCCGAGGAGGATCCGGAGATGCCTCCGAAGAAAAAGGAGGCAACCACATTGACCATGGCCGCGCCGCCCCTGAACCAGCCTACCAGTTCCTTTGAAAAATCAATCAGGGTATCCGTAATCCCGCCAGCGCTCATAAGTTCCCCCATCAGGATGAAGAAGGGGACCGCCAGCAGCGTATAAGAGTTCAGGTTTCCCACAAACTTAAGGGCCATCTGCATGGGATTGATGCCCAGGTAAAAGAAATCAGCCAGGGACGCGATACCGATGGCGTATACGATGGGCACCCGAAGGAATACCAGAACAAGGAACAGACCTATTAATAACAATGTTGCAGCAACTGTCGTACTCATCACTCACCAATCCTCCTTGTCCACTGTGTAATCAATGCCAGAACATACAGGACCCCTGTCACCGGAAGGGACAGATACATCCACGCATAGGGAATATTAACGCCTGCCATGGTATTGGTCCTGGCCTGCTGCATCAGCTGTCTGCCGTACACGAACATGAACACGGCAAAGGCAAAGATACATGCGGTTGCAAGCAGGTCCGTCACAAGAAGGGCGCCCTTACTCATCTTCTCGTCAAACATGGTCACTTTCAGATGTTCATCCGTGCGCAGCACCAGGGAAGAACCAAGGATGCTCATCCAGGTCAGCAGGAACAGGGACATGGGCTCTCCCCACATCGGGGATTTATGTATGAAATACCGCCCCACAAAAATATAAAATACGATTGCCACCAGGGCGCCCAGCATAAGGACGCAGACATGTTTTACAATGCCGAATACCACCTTATCAACCGACTCCCATAATTCTTTGAATTTTTTTAATCCGTCCATAAATTTTCCTTTTCCTTAAAAGAAAAGGATGCTGCCGGGATTATCCGCAGCACCCTTTTACAGTTATTCACGTACCGTCAGGACCATCTCTGATTAATACTCTGCATTCCTAAGCTTTTCAATGATTGCCTGTGAATCCGCATCATAGGAGGAGTAGACGCTCTCACACGCCTCTGACCACTTGTCCAGGTCGGCAACCTCCAGCTTTGTCACGCCCTTTTCCTCAAAGCTGTCAAAGGTAGCCTGAATCTTCTCCTGGTTATACTCGTAACATGTCCTGCCTGCTGCCTCGGCCGCTTCCTTCATCCAGCCCTGCTGCTCTTCTGTCATGGAGTTCCATCTGTCCTTGTTCATCAGGATCACGCCGCAGCCAAAGGTATGTGCATCCGGAATGAAATAAGGCGCAACCTCGTTATAGGAATTAGCCATGTAGTTAATCACGTCATTCTCCGCCCCGTCAACAACGCCTGACTGTAAAGAAGTGTAAAGCTCGGAGTATGCAATGGGTGTTGCGGATGCCTTTAATGCCGTCATGGTATTGACCATCAGGTCTGTCTCCGGAACCCTCATCTTTAAGCCGTTCATCATATCCAGTGAGAACTCAGAAGGGTTGCCTAACTTCTTATATGTATTTTCCGTGATGAACATGTGTCTCGGTCCCTCTGTGAGCCAGCCCAGGGCCACATAGCCGCAGTCCGCCTCGTCAACAGATGCCAGTAATTCCTGGCCCAGGCTGCTGACCGCCATCTCCTGGAACTGATCCATGTCCTTAAACAGGAAAGGAAGTCCGCTCAGGCTGATTTTATCAGCGCCGTAGTTGGAAAGGGAGGAAGCGTTTCCTCTGAATATATCCAGGGTGCCCATCTGGATTCCCTGCATGCTCTCCTTCTCATTGCCAAGCGTACCGTTGAGGTAAAGCTCAACTGTGATCTGTCCGCCGGACAGCTCCTCAATCTTCTTTGCAAACTCCTTTGCTCCCACAGTGGCGCCGTAGTCCTCGCCGTTTACCTCGCTCCATGTAAGCTTGATGCTGTCGCCGCTTGCCGCCGCAGGCGCTCCTGTCTCTTCCTTCTTAGCATCCCCTGCTTCTTTTGCCGCCTCTGTTCCAGCCGCAGCTGTGGTATCTGTCTTTCCTGAACCGGAACCGCATGCTGCCAGCGACATTGCGGTGAAAGCTGCCATGGTAATTGCAAATAAAGTTTTTTTCATGTTCTGTACCCTCCTAAAATTTACAAAAACGTTTTTGTTATTGCATATAGTATTTTCATGATTTAGCATACCACCATTAAAATACTTTGTCAATCCACAGGAGGTTTTAGTTTGTTTAGTTGATATTTTGGTAAAAATAGCACAAAATATCTAATTTATTTTCGACATAATCACAGTTCGAAACTAAACTTTATTCCTTCCTTTACTTTCCCTCCCCTTGTTGCTATAATTTTCTAAAACGTTTTTTTAGTTATTTATGCGTTAAATATCCATATTGGAGGTAATATTTGTATGATTATTACAAGATTTGAGAGTTGGTGGGTAGAAAGAGGAAAATGTCTCTTTGACGAACGGCGCCAGGGCGGTGCGAAAATGGGCTGGGATGTGATTGTCATCAAGCTTACCACCGACACAGGCGTGGAAGGGATTGCCACCTGCATGGCGGCGAGAAGCGGGGCTGTCAGCGAATCCTACCTGCAGGAAAGCATTGCCCCTGTGGTATTGGGAAGGGACCCCCATGACCGGGAAGCCATCTTCCAGGAACTCTGGGTCATTGACCGGCACGAAGCATTTTTCCCCGTATTCCTGCCCGGCCCGGTGGACGTGGCCCTGTGGGATATCTGCGCCAAGGAAGCCGGGCTTCCCTTATATAAGTACATCGGCGCTTACCGCAGCAGCCTGCCCGTATATGCCAGCAGTAACTTCTTAAGTTCCGTCCAGGACTATGTGGACGAGGCCCTCTATTACAAGAGCAGGGGAATCAAGGGCTACAAGGCCCATCCAGCCGGGCCTGCGGAATTTGACATGAAAGTCCACGCAGCTGTCAGGGAAGCGGTGGGCGAAGATTTTGTTCTGATGACCGACCCCGTGGGCGACTATACCCTGGACGAGGCCATACGGGTAGGGCGGCAGCTTGAAAAGCTGGATTATAAATGGTTCGAGGAGCCGTTCCGCGATTTTGAGCTTTACAAATACACGGAGCTGTGCCGTACCCTGGACATCCCCATCGCCGCAACGGAAACCACACGCGGCTGTCACTGGGGCGTGGCCCAGGTCATTGCGCAGAGGGCTGCCGATATTGTCCGGGCCGACGTAAGCTGGAAGGACGGCATCACCGGGACATTGAAAATCGCACATATGGCGGAAGGCTTTGGCCTGAACTGCGAAATCCATACAACTACCATGAACTATATGGATATGGCCAACCTTCACGTCAGCTGTGCGATTAAGAACTGCGAATATTTTGAATATTTCGTGCCCGAGGACAATTACCGCTTCCCCATGAAGGGCGACCTTCCCATTGACGGAAACGGTATCATCCACGTGCCGGACAAGCCGGGCGTAGGGGCCGAGCTTGACTGGGATCTGATCCAGTCCGCCTGCCATAATTATATCTGCCAGGAGTATGGAAGATAGCACTATCTGGCGTAAATAGCGGGTATCATATTCATTGGTAATTGTGTAGGGCAGACCAGAAGGGAGGCAAGGGCAGCAGCCAGTAATCAGAGGAACATGTAGCGGTACTGCTCATGCTCATACATCACAAGGTTGCTCTTAAGTACCACTTCACTTCCAACAAACACCCTTTTCTGCTCCGGCACCTTGCCGCTGATCAGGTATTCAGCCAGGGTGCGTATGCCCACATATCCCTGGGCATAGGGATTCTTCTGGATCACATTGTTAAGCACGGAGCGCCGGAGCCGTTCTGCCGTCACATCCGGAAGGTCGGAGCCTACCGCATATACCTTTCCGGCCTTTTTGCTTTCCTCCAGGGCCTGTCCCAGCATGACCGTGCCCTGGGAATAGACGCTGCAGCACGCCGCCACGTCCGGCCGTGTAAGCTTGTTAAAAATATTAAGATAATTCTGCCGGTTGATGGAGTAGGAATAGTCCTTATACACCATATTAGGGCAGCGGTTTTCAGCAAGATAATCATCAAACCCCTTTACGATCAGGGAGTGGGCATCCCATTTCGGATTGCCCGCACAGAGGAAAATGCTTCCGAATTCCGGAATCCGGTCAATGATCAGCTCCGCCATGGTCCGGCCTATGACATCATATTCCGGCTGGATACAGCATAGGCTGTCGCAAAGCTTGTTCTCCGAATTAATGCTCACGACGGATATATCCCTGTCATGTATGTCCTGCCAGTCCTGGGCCGCGGAAAACCCATCCACATGCCCCACCGTAAGGATGCCGTCAATCCTGCGCTCCATGACAAGCTGTTTCAGCTTTGCAAATACTTCATTCTTATCAGACTCATAGTAAGGCAGCTCAATGCATTCAACATTGGCGTTGAGCTTGGACAGATAGTCATGGACCCCTCTCCACATGGGCTGGTAATAATATTTATTATCCCCTGCATCGCTGGGAAGCAGGATTGCAATCCGCTGGGTGCTGCGTTTCAGACTGGAGGCAAGGGTATTGGGCTGGTATCCCATCTCCTCGGCTGTCCTGCGGATTTTTTCGCGGGTTTCATCGCTTACCCCCGCCTTTCCGCTGAGGGCAAAATGCACTGAACTGATGGAAACGCCTGCCTTGGCCGCCACATCCCTGATTGTCACTTTTGTATTCACAGCGCTGCACCTTTCAAAGAAAAAGTATCATCCTGGGGCCTGTCTGAAAATCCATGCCCTAAAACAATCACTGTTATTATACAACAAATATGGATTTATTTACAAGGAGGAACAAAAAATGTCAGATTTACAGAATAAAGTGGGTATTGTCACGGGAGGAAGCAGCGGCATCGGATTCCAGATTGCCAACGTGCTGGCCGGTGACGGCGCCACGGTCTACTCCATCAGCCGTACCGGAGCGCCCAAGGAGGGCATGGGCGAAAGCGCGCCCGGAGTCATCCACCTGAAAGGCGATATCAGCGATATGGCCTCAATGAAAGCATTGATAGATGAGATTGCAGCAAAGAACGGCGGCTGCCTGGATTTCCTTGTGAACAATGCCGGGGCCACCTTTAAGTGCCGGGCCGAGTCCTTCCCCTTAGACCAGTTTGACCGCGTCATGGACGTAAACGTAAAATATGTATTTGTCATGAGCCAGCTCTGTTACCCATATCTGAAACAGTCCGCCGGAAGAGGCCGCATCATCAATATCACAAGCATGAGCGCCCACCTTGGTTTCTCCGAAGTTGTTCCCTACTGCACCAGCAAGGGCGCCGTATTATCCATGACCAGGGGCCTGGCCGTTGAGTGGGCCCAGGACAATATCTGTGTCAACAGCATTGCCCCAGGCTGGTTCCAGAGCAAGATGTTAAAAGAGGTGGCCGACCCTGCCAGGGAGCAGAAAATCCTCAGCCGCATGCCCCTTCATTCCTACGGTGACACCAGGGACTTAGGCGCCCTGGCAAGCTTCCTGTGCGGCCCTGGCGCCAGCTATATTACGGGGCAGGATTTTGCGGTTGACGGCGGGGCGCTGGCTTTTGGATATTGATGGAGTGGCGGCCGGCCTGGCCCTTTTATCTGTCACTGATTTCCAGTAAATCCAGAAGCGCCTGCACGCCCTCCGGGCTGTCTGCAAAGGACTTGACAGGGGCGCCCACATATTCGGAACACTCCGCCTCTGTCATCCTGCCGCTTCTCTGAACCGGCCCGTCCTCAAGCTCCACTGTGTAATTCCATTGCACTTCCCCAAGGTTTCCCGTAAGCGCAATCAGCATACAGGAAAACGCCTTCATCTTTTCCTCAAACGTAGCTGAATTGGATGTACTGTCCTCAAAATTCAAGGTCCAGCCATATGGCTCTTCAGAGGTCTGAAGCTGATTCTTAAAAACCCCCAGGGATTTTGATATTCCCACAAGCCCGGCCAGCTTTCCGTCGGCAGACGCATCCCCGATATACGGGTTCTTCGCCTTAAACAGCTCATTGGCCTGCCTGCCCACCACTTCCCCATTGCTTTTAACGGTCATGCCCCTGATATCCATCTGCATGCCCTCTGCCGGAAGGCCCATCTCCAGGTTGAAGGTGCCGTTGCGGTTCCAGGGCGAGGCAAGACATGCATAGACCACCATTTCCTCTGTCCCATCATCCTTCCTCACCATTTTATACCTGCTGAAAACAGAGGCTGAATTATAAAACGAGCCTCCTACCCGTACCTGGCTTCCATTGATATCCGTATAGGTTATTATATAGGCATCGGATGGATAACCAATGATAAACAGCTTAATGAACACGGCCAGCGCCATGGCCAGGAACACGGCTCCAGCGCCCAGAAGCACATTTTGCAGGTTTCTCCGTTTCACCTTTTTCAGATAATCGATTTCCTCTGCTTCAGTGCTGCCCACAGCTTCCTTCTCGCCTTCCACCTCCTGTTTCATGCGCTGATACATACGCCTGCATTCCCCACACTCTTTAAGATGCGCCTCAATCTCCTGCCCCGTAGCCTCCGATGTGAGGCCGTCCGCGTACAAAGGCATCAGGTCTTTTATGATTTCACATGGTATTTTCCTGCTCATAATTTCTCCGCCTCCTTCACTATCCGCTCTTTTGCACGGTAATAGGTCACCCTTGCCCAGTTCTCACTTCTTTCCATAATTTCGCCAATCTGACCAAATGTCAGGTTACCCACCAGCCTGAGATACATTACCTCCCGCATGGGATTCTCCAGATTGTGAATCAGCCTCAGGACCTGTATGCTGTCCCAGGAATGGAACAGCTGGGTTTCGGCGGAATCCACAGGGATTTCCTCCGCCTCCTCCAGCGGCATATGTTTCTTCTGCCTGCGCACATGCTCATACCACAGATTCTTCGCTATGCCGCACAGCCAGGTGGAGACACTGCTTTCCCCTTTATACTTACCAATATTCTTCACTGCCCGGTAAAATGTTTCCTGGGTCAGCTCCTCCGCCAGATCCGGGTCCTGTGTCCGGGTCAAGAGAAAACCATATACCATTTTTCCGTGCTTTAAATAGATTTCTTCCATGGAATCCATATATGCATTTCCTCCTTATGTTAATTGGTGTTGGAATGGGGCGGAACGTTACAGGGAAATTTTAATATTTTTATCATTTCTTTTATTTTCTGTCAATATAAATGGAGAAAAGCCGGAAGGAAATTTTGAAACCAGCCAAAATACAGGCTTCCCAATCCCAGAATCCCAGAAAACCCCCTCATACAAAAAGTGCCCGATATCAGCCATCAAAGCCGTCATCGGACACTGCTTTTCATCTCAGCCACCAATTCTTCCAGCTAAATAATTTTTTCAAACCATTTTTAGTCAATATAAAATATATAAATTTGTGGCAACAGCGTTGACACAAATCACTCCTCCATTGCTTCTGCTAAAATGGTCAATTCCCTTAGCTTCTTCCTCAATATTTTTTTATCTGGTAATTTTAACGTATACTCGGAAACCATGGTTGGCGAAAAGTTCCGGCTTAATGAATATTCAACTACCTCATCATCTTTGGATGCACACAGGATAACCCCTACACTTGGATTCTCATTTTCTCGTTTATACTGTCTGCCAAGTGCTTCTAAATAAAAATTCATTTTAGAAATATACTCAGGTTCAAATTGGCCAATTTTCAATCCAAATGCAACAAGGCACTGTATCAAGACCTCACAGTTTATCGCTTATATAACCCAATTTCTTTAATTCTCCATAATTTGGTCTATACATCATATTACAATATAGGTCTAACACTTTTTTAGGATGTTCATAATTGATAATATTTTGTGAAGCAACTTCATCCACTTCAATTGAAATATCTTCTGTATCCCCAGAAACAATCCCCTCTTCAATGTCCATAATCGAAAATGAACTAATATTATTCAGCGGAATATTACAGTGAAAGATTGTCGGTATCCCCACTTTCTTTAAAGATGACTTACAACCAAGTTCCGTTGCCAACGCATTAATAAATTCACTGCCATAAATCAAATAATGTCCTGACCAAGATAATAGCTCCTCCTTATTCATTTGCAACCAAACCCTTTTATGTATATCATCTAATTCTTTCCAGTTTTCATTAAACTTCTTTTTTATCTCTTCCTCAGTAATGAAATCTGACTTAATCCTATCTAAAGACGCTTTTAATGCTTGTTTTCTACTAATAATTTGTAATCCCTCTGTAAGATACTTTTGAATATCAATCGGCCTACACGCATGATACGCTCTAATATGAGTGTATTCATTCAAATCAAGTTCCTTATCCTGCAAATGTTCCTCTAATACAAATACTTTTTTATCATCTGCCATCAGCCCTTCCCCCTTTTTACATGTCTTAACCAAGTATAGCATAAACCCAAACAAAACTTGTCATCTTCAAACAAAAAATTCATCTTGCAGGTGCATCGGTACATGATAATATAAAGCAAGGGATATCAACCAGATAAATGTAAAAATCGCTCCATTTCCTTCCGAAATAGAGCGATAACACATGACAATATTCTCTTCGAAGCCAATCTAAAAAAGCAGGGATTCTTACATCTCACTCATCTTAGCCAGCTTCGCCGCCTGATCCGCCGCAATCAGGTTATCCAGCAGTTCCTGGATATCCCCGTTCATAATGGAATCAATCTTATACAAAGTCAGCTTAATCCTGTGGTCCGTCACACGGCCCTGAGGGAAATTGTAGGTGCGGATTTTCTCAGAACGGTCGCCTGTGCCGATCTGGCTGCGGCGCTCCTCCGCCTCGGAGCTTTGGCGCTTCTCCAGCTCGATGTCGTACAGCTTGGAGCGCAGCAGGCGGAAGGCCTTTTCCTTGTTCTGAAGCTGCGACTTCTCTGTCTGGCTGTAAATCACGATTCCGGTGGGCATATGGGTCAGACGTACCGCGGAATCCGTTGTATTGACGCACTGGCCGCCATTGCCGGACGCACGCATTACGTCGATACGGATATCGTTCATATCAATCTGCACATCCACTTCCTCTGCCTCAGGCATGACGGCAACCGTTGCAGTGGAGGTATGGATGCGGCCGCCGGATTCTGTCTCAGGCACCCGCTGCACGCGGTGTACGCCGCTTTCGTATTTAAGCTTGGAGTAGGCTCCCTTGCCGGTAACCATGGCCACCACTTCCTTGAAGCCGCCGATTCCATTTTCATTCAGGCTGATGATCTCAACCTTCCATCTGTGGCCGTCCGCATAGTTGGAGTACATACGGTACAGCTCCGCGGCGAACAGGGCCGCCTCATCACCGCCAGCGCCTGCGCGGATTTCCAGGATGATGTTCTTGTCGTCATTGGGGTCCTTGGGAAGCAGGAGGATTTTCAGCTCATGCTCCAGTTCCTCGATACGCTTCTTGGCATCGGACAGTTCTTCCTTGGCCATCTCGCGCATCTCCTCATCGTTTTCCTCCTCAAGGAGGGCCAGGCTGTCCTCCACGTCCTGCTTGGCCTGCTTATACTGCTTATAAGCCTCCACGATGGGCGCCAGGTCTGCCTGCTCCTTCATAAGCCGGGTAAACCGCTTGGTGTCCTGGGTCACAGCCGGGTCCCCCAGCATCAGCATCAATTCCTCATAATGGATTAACATATCATCTAATCTATCAAACATAATTCCCTCCTGTCTCCTTCCAACCGGCACGCACCACCCGGTCCAGCCCGGCCATATCCTTCATCACTTCCACCTGCACATATCCCTGCATCTCAAACATCCGGCTTACCGCCTGTCCCTGGTCAAATCCAATCTCCATATACACACATCCCCCGGGGCAGAGATGCTTCCTGCATCCCTCTGCCAGTATCCGGTAAAACGCAAGTCCGTCAGCGGTTCCGTCCAGGGCCATCCTTGGCTCGTAATCCCTCACCTCAGGCTCCAGCCCTTCTATGTCGTGGCTGGGTATATAGGGCGGGTTGGAGACAATGATGTCATATCTGCGGTCAGGTTCCAGGCGTTCAAACATGTCGCTCTCAATCAGGTTGAACTCACCCTCATGCTCCTTCAGAAGACGCTGTGCGTTCCGGGCCGCAACTGCCAGGGCTTCCCTTGACACGTCCAGGGCCGTCACATCCCGGTAGCCGCCCATAAGGGCCAGGCTGATTGCAATGCATCCGGACCCGGTGCATACGTCCAGAAGCGCTGCATCCTTTCCCTTCTGCTCCTTTAACACCAGCTCCACCAGTGTCTCCGTGTCCTGCCTTGGAATCAGCACATGTTCATTTACATAAAACTCAAATCCCATGAACTCCTGGACGCCTGTCAGGTGCTGGAGGGGAATCCGCTCCGCCCTCCGGTCAATCATTTCCTCGTACTTCCTGCACTTTGAAAATGTCTCCTCATCCTCAGGAAGGGCCTTGTCCTTTACCGCCAGGAAGGAGGCCAGGCTCTGGCCAAATGCCTCCAGCAGAAGATACCTTGCATCCAGACCCGCGTCCGGCACGCTGCTTCTATTCAGTTTCTCCGTTCCCTGCCATAGCAGCTGCTGCATGGTCATGTCCTGCCGCTCCTTTGTGTTTCTTTTCATCACAGGCACCGCCTGTACCGCCGACCTGGATCCCGGCGCTGTTTTCCTTCCATCCGGGAAATGTCTCATCCAGGTAGTTCCTCCAGTCAAACACGGTTTCAACCGCTGCAATCGCAACCTCAATCATGCTGTCATCCGGCTCGGTGGTGGTCAGTCCCTGCATCCACATACCGGGACGGCTTAAGATATTCACCAGCTTGGAATCATGCCTGCCTGCAAAGCGCAGGAACTCATAGGACACGCCTGCGATTACGGGAATCAGCACGATACGGCTGACAATCCTAAGCCAGATGGTATCCACGCGGATTACCATGAAGAACAGGATGCTGATGATCATTACAATCATGATGAAGCTGGTCCCGCAGCGCTTATGCTCCTTGGAACTGGCCCTTACATTGTCCACGGTCAGCTCTAATCCGTGCTCGATGCAGTTAATGCACTTGTGCTCCGAACCATGGTACATGAAGGTCCTCTTTATGTCCTCCATCCTGGATACCAGCTTGATGTACGCAATGAAGATGACAATCCTGATCACGCCCTCCAGTATGGCCATCACTGTCTCTGAGTGGATGAAGCTTTTGCAGAAGCGCGCAATGAGAAGCGGCAGCACCATGAATATACCGATGGCCATGACAAAGGAAAATACCATCACCACACTCATGAGGATGCCCTCAAGCTTTTCCCCAAAGACCTTGTCAAGCCACGCCTCGAACCGGCTGGGCTGGGCCTCCTCGTCATCCTCGAAAAAACTGCAGGACCAGGTCAGGGCCCTCATGCCCACGACCATGGAATCTATAAAACTGAAAATACCCCTGATAAACGGAAGCCCAAGAAACTTATGCTTCCTGGTAATGCTTACGTAGGTATCCTTTTTCACCTCAATATCCCCGTCCGGCTTGCGGACCGCTATGGCGTAATCATTGCCGTTCTGCATCATGATGCCTTCAATTACGGCCTGACCGCCAATTCCTGAATATTTCATCCTTTCTTACCTTTCTGTGCTGTACCGCGCGGTTTTGACGCCGCGCCGCATAAACCAGAAAGGGCTGAGCCTGATGCCAAGCCCAACCCTCATCTTTTTTGCCTATTAGTTAGCATTCATGCCATACTTACGATTGAACTTATCAATACGTCCACGGGCCTGAGCAGCCTTCTGCTGGCCGGTATAGAATGAATGGCACTTGGAACAGATTTCCACGTGGATGTCTTTCTTTGTTGATCCTGTTACGAACTCATTACCACAGTTGCAGACAACCTTTGCCTGGTAATAATTTGGATGGATTCCTTCTCTCATTTCTTTCACCTCTCTGATAATATTTGCGGTTTCCGACCGCGGCCTGTATGCCAATCTGCCTCTGTACATTACAGGCAGCCGGCTCCCGCCGTCACCAGAACGCACAGATATCAGCACTGTTCAAGTTAAACGCATCCTCACCGTAAGGTTCTGACTCACGCAGATGCTAAAACTGCCGTCAATCCAGACAGCTTACACAGTATAGCATAAATTGTCCGGGATTGCAAGATGTTTTTCAGCCTGTCCGAATAATCCCACAACAGGGCGGGCCGGACCATAAATATCTGAAAATCGGACGGCATGACCTGTCTTAAAGGTCTGCCGCCCGATGAAGCATTTACCGTTTTAAATCATTTTACATAAAATTATATTCCGTTACAATCTTCTCCCGGCCCGTTGTCACATCCGTGAAATATTCATAGCAGCTGATTCCCAGGAATGAGCCGGAAATGTTGATGATGTTATCAAAACCGCGGCCCTTTAACGCCATGATTGCATTATAGCTTCTCTGGCTGGTCCTGCAATGCAGGTATACGGGTCTGTCCCTGGGTATCTCCTCCGTGCGCTGGCGCAGCTCGCCCAATGGGATATTGACTGCCCCTATGAGGTGGCCTGCCTCAAACTCATCCCTGCCCCTCACATCAATGATGCAGGCTTTATCCTCCACCAGGCCGCGCACTTCGCCAACATGGACCTGCTTAAACACGCCGTGAAGCACGTTCAGTCCCACCAGGGCCGCCAGATTGACCACGTCCCTGGCAGTTCCGAACACAGGTGAATAACACAGCTCCAGATCCTTTAAGTCCTCCAGGGTGCCGTTCATGGCTATCAGGGTTGCAACCACGTCAATCCTCTTATCCACATTGCCCTTTCCAATGGCCTGGGCTCCCAGGATCCTTCCCGTGGGCACCTCAAATACAAGCTTGAAATGCATGGGCGCGCTTCCCGGCATCAGCCCCACCTTATCCATGGACATGGTGTACACAGAATCGCATGGGATATTGCTGGCCCGGGCCGTCCTCTCGTTAAGCCCTGTGGCAGCGGCGTTCAGTTCAAACAGCCTTACCGCGCAGGAACCGATGACACCCCTGTTCCTGTTTGGTATGCCGTACATGGCATCGGCGGCAGCCCTTGCCTGGCGCAGGGCCGGGCCGGCCAGGGGCAGCTTCACCGGCCTGCGGGTCAGCTGGTTGTAAACTTCAATGGCATCGCCCACCGCGTAGATATGCGGGTCGCTTGTGCGGTAATCAGCCGAAACCCTGATGGCCCCGGTTTCCCCAAGTTCCAGCCCTGCCTGTCTAGCCAGTTCCGTCTCAGGCAGCACGCCGATGGAGAGCACCACCGCGTCGCAGGGCAGCTCCTTTCCAGAATTCAAGGTGACCTTATCCCCGGCAATTGCCTTTACGCCATCCCCCACAGCCAGTTGTACGCCCTTGTCATGAAGTTCCTTCTGCAGGATCTGGGCCATATCATAATCAAATGGCATCATGATCTGGTCCGCGGCTTCCGCCACAGCCACATGTTTCCCGGCTGTCTTAAGGTTCTCAGCCACCTCAAGCCCGATGAAGCCTCCGCCGATCACAACCACATTGCGGATTTCCTCCCTGGACACGTACTGGTCCAGCTTTGCGATGTCATTCACATTGCGCACCGTAAAGACATGGGGAAGGGATACTCCCTCGATTGACCTGGGGCGGATTGGATATGATCCAGGTGAAAGGACCAGCTCATCATAAGCCTCTTCGTATTCCCGGCCGGACACACTGTCCCGGACCAGGATGACCTGGCGCTCCCGGTCAATGCCATACACCTCATTGTTAACCCTTACCTCAATATCATAGGACGCCTTAAATCCCTCCGGCGTCATAAGCACAAGCCAGTCCTTATCTTCCACTGTCCTGCTTAAATAATAGGGAAGGGAGCAATTGGAGAATGATACATGCTCTCCCCGTTCAAATATGGTGATTGATGCGTCCGCATCCAGGCGCCTTACCCTGGCTGCCGCGGAAGCGCCTCCGGCAACTCCTCCTACAATGAGCACACGTTTTCCCATGTTCACACATCCTTTACAGTCTATTTTAACTCTCAGCCTTTTCCGGCCTATTGCCATTAAGCTTTCGCTGCAGGCTTCTTATCCAGATTCCTGGATTTATCATTATATGCATCCATATCAATGTTCTTGGTCATCTTGGCGGATACCAGGGCCGTAACCATGCCGTCGCTTACATTCAGCGCGGTCCTTGCCATATCGATGACAGGCTCAATACCAACTAACAGTCCTGCGATTCCAACAGGAAGCCCAAGTGCGGATAATACCGTGATTCCGGCAAATGTCGCTCCGCCGCCCACTCCGGCAATACCGATGGAAGCAAAAGTGATGACAACCACCATCAGGATGAAGAAGGATGGTGTGATGGGCTGTCCTACGGCAGGCGCCACCATCACTACCAGCATGGCCGGATAAATCGCAGCGCATCCGTTCTGTCCGATGGAGGTGCTCAGGGAACCTGCCAGGTTGGAAACGCCATTGTCCACGCCCATCTCATCGGTCAGGGTACGGATGGTCAGTGGAAGGGTGCCGGCGCTGGTACGGGAGGTAAATGCAAATACCAGGGTGGTCATGGCCTTCTTAAAGTATACAAATGGGCTGAGTCCTGCAAAGGCCAGTATCAGTCCGTGGATTACGAACATGATGATGATGGCCGTGTAGGAAGCAAGCACAAAGGTCACAAGCCGCAGTATACTGGTATAATCACTTCCCGCAATGGTCTTGGTCATCAATGAGAAGATGCCGAACGGAGTCAGCATGATGATCATCATGACCACTTCCACCACCAGGGTATTTAGCGAGTTCATCATTTTACTGAAGAACTCCGCCTGTTCCGGGGCATAGGTCCGCACCCCGATGACGCCGATTCCAAGGAATGCCGCGAACAGCACCACGGAAAGGGTTGCATTGCTTCCCTGTCCGGTCAGGGCATAGATTGGGTTGGACGGAATGATATCAATGATGGTATTCTCAATGGAAAGTCCCTCCTGGGCCTTTTCCTCCAGCTGGGCCGTCTTCTGTGTCTCGGCCTCGCCAATCTCCAGTCCCTCTGCGCTGACGCCGAAGGTCTGGGCCGTAACGCCGCCCACAACCGCTGCGACTGCCGCTGTTGACAGAAGGATTACCAGCACAAGGGCTGTAATCTTACCAAGGTTCTTACCAGACTTCTGGTTGATGATGGCACACACGATGGATACGAAAATCAACGGGATGACCATCATTTTCAAAAGCTTGGTATATGCGGTCCCCACCAGGCTGATCCAGCGCAGGCTCTCGGAAACAGCCGCATCGTCAGCCACTGACTTTAAGATTGCGCCAAATATAATACCGCCGAACAGACCGGCCACAACACGCACATTAAAAGATTTTCCTTTTTTTCCTAAATAAAACAAGAATCCCAGATACGCCAAAAAACAGATTACACTGATAGTGACAGCCATTTATTCCCCCAACCTTTCTTTGATGTTATTGATGATGCTTGCAACTGCAGTTTTAATATTCTTTGTATCTGTGGCAAGGTTGATACGGATGTATCCCTGTGCCATGACGCTGAACCACTCACCCACATCACAGGCCAGCCTGCACTTATCCTGGATGAACCTGGCTGTCTCATCTCCCGGCACATAGCCCTTAAGATCAATCCATGACAGATAGGTTCCCTCCAGAGGCGTAACAATGACCTCAGGCAGTTCCCTGGCAAATTCCTGCTTCATATAATCGTAGTTGTGAAGGATCAGGGCCTTGACATCCGAAAGCCACTCTTCCCCGCCCCTGAAAGCAGCGCCCATACCGGTGATACCCATCAGGTTCACTTCAGGGGAGCCGATACCCTTAATGTAGGCATCATACGCTTCCATCAGCTTCCCGTCAAAAATAATGACATGGGAATGGATGAGTCCGGCCAGGTTAAAGGTCTTGGAGCCGGAGTTCAGGGTAATCAGGATATCCTTGTATTCCCCGCCCTTCACACATGCAGAGGACACAAAAGGCTTCCCTTCGTATGTAAAGTCCTGATGGATTTCATCCGAAACAACCAGCACCCCATGCTTACGGCAGATGGAGAACATGGTATCCAGTTCTTCCTCAGACCATACGCGGCTTACCGGGTTATGAGGGGAGCACAGGATGAACATCTCTACCTTGTTATCAACGATTTCCTTTTCAAACTTCTCAAAATCCAGGCTGTAATATCCATGGTCGTTGTCAAGCTCGCATGTCACAAGCTTCCTTCCTGTATTTAAAATAGCATCATAGAATGGATAATACACAGGAGGACAGATGATTACAGATGCCTCCTCCTTGGTATAGGCCCTTACCGCCGCGTACAGGGAACCCACAACCCCAGTGGCAAAGCGGACGTTCTCCTTGGCAAGTTCTACATTATGATGCTTCTTCTGCCATGCAAAGAAAGAATCAAAGTATTCATCCTCCACCTTCCCATAGCCAAAAACACCGTGCTTCACACGCTCTGTCAGCGCCTCCCTGACAACAGCCGGGGACTGTATCTCCATATCAGCCACCCACAGCGGAAGCAGGTCTGCATCCCCAAAAATCTCCTGGAGTGAATCCCACTTCAGTGTACCGGTACCCCGGCGTTCCACACAATTCTCCCTACAGAACTTCTCAAAGTCCATCTTTCATACCATCCTTTCCCAAGCGTAAGCAAGCTTTTAAATATTGTTCACTTGATAAACTATATTATAAAATACTTGGTGCATAATGTCAATATACTTTGTATTTTTTTTAATAACAAGGGCATTCTGCACATTAAAACGACTATATTTTTTCAATATTGTTCTATAACTTTACTATTTTTCCTGTTTTGGTTAAAATAAAGCATTGAAGCCCTTTTCCAGATATGTTACTATAACATGTACAGACATTATATAAGAACAGGAGCCAATACCCATATGAGCCATCTTACAGATATCAACAGCGCGTACCAGAAGCTGAATGTAAGGGCGAATACATTGTATGAATTCGTCATTCTATATCACAATTACATCTATGCCCATCACACCTATGAGAATGAACATTTTAATATGATGGAGATACACACCCTTACATACATCGACGACTGCCCGGGAATCACTGCCACGGAACTGTCAAAGCTGTGGCACAAAAGCAAAAGCGCCATCTCACAGGTCATCAAACGGCTGGTGGATTCCGGATACGTTGAGAAGCGCTTCAAGGAGAACAACGAGAAATCCGTCTGCCTCTATGTGACGGATAAAGGCCAGAGGCTTTCCAGTGTCCACAAGGCATATGACGTGGCCGACATCACCCAGACCACATCTTATCTGATTGAACAATGCGGCCAGGCGGATGTGGATGCATTTTACAGGATTATTGATAAATACAACGAACTTCTCAAGTCAGACCTGGAGTCATAGGATTTTAGAAATGACCGCGCCTTACACGGGGAAGGATATGGATTAAGAATGATAAATTATTAACAATTTGCCGGCTGGATGGAGCACTACAATAGAACACATGAAACTACAAATGATAGGAGGATTACAAAATGAGTAACCTGAACAATGTAATGAAAGAATTCAAAGCGTTCATACTGAAAGGCAACATCATCGACATGGCTGTGGGCGTCATCATAGGCGGCGCGTTCAGCAAGATTGTCACATCCCTTGTAAATGACATCCTGATGCCAATCCTCGGCGCCCTCACGGGCGGGGCCAGCTTCAATACGCTCAAATACGTGCTCAGCCCGGAAGTAAAGGCTGGCGGCGAGGTGGTAAAAGCAGAAGCCGCCATACTGTATGGCAGCTTCCTTCAAAATGTCCTTGATTTTATTATCATCGGGGCCTGCATGTTCTTCATGATCAAGACCGTTGCCGCCATCAGTTCACGCCTTCGCCATGAGGAAGAGAAAAAGGAAGAGGCGCCCGCGCCTGCCGGTCCCACCCAGGAGGAACTTCTGGCCGAAATCCGCGACCTGTTAAAAGAGAAAAATGCTTCCGCCTGACGCTGCGGCACAAATACGCCCGGGTGTGTTTGAAAATTGCTTTCCGTCAGATGTACGTCCCACTTTGTGGGAAATCTGGTCCCGATGAGGGAGGCGTAGCGGGCTACGTTGACCGAATTGGGGCCAGATTTGCCACGAAGTGGGGCGTGCAGATGGCGGGAATGAATTTTCAAACACGCCCTAATAAAACCTGATTCTCTTGGCGTTCTCCACAAACTCCCTGTTGTTCCTGGTCCTTGCGAACAGATCCAGTATCTTTTCCACGGCGTCCTCGGGCTTCATGGAGTTTGTTGCTTTGTGTATGATATCCACCGCCTCTGCCTCTTCCCTGGTCAGCAGAAGGTCATCCCTTCTCGTACCTGACTTAAGGATGTCAATGGCAGGGAAGATACGTTTCTCTGACAGCTTCCTGTCCAGGACCAGCTCCATGTTGCCGGTTCCCTTAAATTCCTCGTATACAACATCATCCATACGGCTTCCGGTATCCACCAGCGCAGTTGCCAGCACGGTCAGGCTTCCGCCTTCACGCATGTTGCGGGCAGCGCCGAAAAACCGCTTGGGCATATGAAGGGCCGCCGGGTCAAGACCGCCGGAAAGGGTACGGCCGCTGGGCGCAACCGTCAGGTTATATGCCCTTGCAAGGCGTGTGATGCTGTCTAAGAGTATGATGACATCCCGGCCGTGTTCCACCAGGCGTTTGGCGCGCTCCGCCACCATCTCCGAAACCCTTTTATGGCGCTCTGGCAGTTCGTCAAAGGTGGAGTAGATTACTTCCACATTGGGGCCTACAATCGCCTCCCTGATGTCCGTCACTTCCTCCGGGCGCTCGTCAATCAGGAGGATCATCAGATGCATGTCCGGATGGTTGGTGGTAATGGCCTTGGCCACCTGCTTTAACAGGGTGGTCTTACCTGCCTTTGGCGGGGATACGATCATTCCGCGCTGTCCCTTACCGATGGGTGACAGAAGGTCCAGTACGCGCATGGCAACGGATGTCTTCACGCCAGGCATCTCCATATGCAGGCGCTGGTTAGGGAAGATGGGCGTTAAATCCTCAAAATTAGGTCTTGTCTCCGTAGCGCTTAAAGGATATCCGTTCACCGTCTTGATATAAAGAAGGGCTGCAAACTTTTCAGTGGCTGATTTGACCCTTCTGTTGCCTGCAATGATATCACCGGTCTTCAAATTAAAGCGGCGGATCTGCGACGGCGCCACATACACGTCGTTCTCACCCGGCAGGAAGTTCTCACACCGGATGAATCCGAATCCATCAGGCATTACCTCCAGGATACCATTGGCTTCAATCCCGCTGTCCAGTTCTGCCATATCCTGGTTGGACAGACCCGTCGTATCGCTCCTGCCCTCCGCCCTGGAATCGGTCCTGGAGTCATTCCTGGAAGCGCGCTCGCCGCCTTCTGACTGCTGGTTCGCCCCCTGGTTCTGGCTGTAATTGGTATGGGGCCTGTTCTGCTGGGACTTGTTAGCTGAATATTTATTATTCTCGTAAGACCGGTTGGTGTTACGTCTTGGCTCCTGGTTACGGCTTTCCTGTCTGTCCTGGGATTCCTGGGGCCTGGACTGGATGGTGTCCTGCCTGGACTGGGTATTATCCTGTCTGGGCTGGATGTTATCCTGCCTGGACTGGGCATTGTCCTGTCTGGACTGGGCATTGTCCTGTCTGGACTGGATGTTATCCTGCCTGGTCTGGGCATTATCCTGTCTGGGCTTCACAGTCTCCTGCCTGGGCTGGGCATTGTCCGGCGCCTGGCGTCTTTCCTCTTTTCTGATTTCAGTTGGCTTTACTTCCGGGTTCTTCTCTGCCGCCTCGCAGAGCAGGTCGATGATCTCAGCCTTGCGCAGGCTGCTGATTCCTTTGATACCCTGGTTTCTAGCCATTTCCTTTAATTCTGCAAGAGGAAGTGTCTGCAATTTTTCCCGCATAGTATCTCTCCTTATCCAATATTAATCAACTCATCCGTCAAGACAGACTGATGGTCTATTTCCAACACTCGGGGGTATTATCTTATGTTCAATCAAATTCGGGGTTTATTCCAGATTTGCGAATTGCTTGGGACTAACAGACTGCTGACAGCATAAGAAAACTGTCAGCCAATCTATGTATAGCCCTATTATATACACGAATATTACGGAATGTAAAGTGAAAATTGAAATAATTTTAGTTTGTCAGCCAGCTCATATGGGTTTTTATACGGGCTTCATAGCCATTATCTGAAGGTTCATAGAACACCGCCCCCTCCATACCGTCAGGCAGGTACTGCTGTTTTACATAGTGCTTGGGATAATCATGCGCATACTTATATCCTGCCCCGTGCCCCAGCTTCTCAGCTCCCTTATAATGCTTATCCTGCAGATGGACCGGAACCGGCATGGTCCTCTGGTCCCTGATTGCATCCATGGCCTTGAATACAGCCATGCAGGCCGCATTGCTCTTTGGCGCGGTGGCAACATAGGTCACTGCCTGGGACAGGATGATCTGGGCTTCCGGAAGCCCGATCCGCTCCACGGCCTGGGCCGCATTCACAGCCACCACCAATGCCTGGGGATCCGCGTTGCCCACATCCTCTGACGCGCATATCATTATCCTTCTGGCAATGAATTTGATATCCTCCCCTGCATAGAGCATCCGGGCCAGGTAATAGACAGCCGCATCCGGGTCCGAACCGCGCATGCTCTTGATGAATGCAGAAACCGTGTCATAGTGGTTGTCCCCATTCTTATCATACCGCACCACCCGCTTCTGGATGCATTCCTGGGCCACTGCCAGATTAATATGTATCTTACCGTCTTCTGCGCGTTCCGTTGTCAGGACGCCAAGTTCCACTGCGTTAAGCGCCGCCCTGGCGTCCCCGTTGGCCGTATCTGCCAGGAAATCAGCGGCATCCTCATCAATCACCGGGTCGTAAGCCCCCATGCCCCGTTCCTTATCATACACCGCCCTGTGTATCAGCTCCCTGATATCCTCCTTCTCCAGCGGCTTAAGTTCAAAAATCCTGGAACGCGACAGCAAGGCCCCATTCACCTCAAAATACGGATTCTCCGTGGTGGCCCCGATAAGGATCAGTGTGCCGTCCTCCACAAAGGGCAGGAGATAATCCTGCTGCCCCTTATTAAAGCGGTGGATCTCATCCACGAACAATATGGTCTTCCTGCCATACATGCCCATATTATCCTTGGCGCCCTTAACCACTTCCTCCATGTCCTTCTTGCCGGCAACCGTGGCATTGATCTGCTTGAAATCCGCGCTGGTGGTATTGGCAATCACCTTGGCCAGGGTGGTCTTTCCCGTGCCGGGAGGGCCATAGAAAATAATGGATCCCAGCTTATCCGCCTTGATTGCCCGGTAAAGCAGTTTATCCACGCCCACTATATGCTGCTGCCCCACCACCTCATCCAGGGTCCTGGGCCTGAGCCTGGAAGCCAGCGGGGATTCTGTCTCCATGGTGTTCTCTCTCATATAATCAAATAAATCCATCGTCTTACCCTTTCTGCCGTGTCCTATCTCAATCAATCAGCAGTTCATCAACCGTAACAAAAGTATATCCCTGCCTGGTAAGCGTGTCAACCAGTTCCAGCGCAGCCTGTACCGAAGTGGGAAAAATATCATGCATTAATATAATATCCCCATCCTCCACATCTTTCAAGACCCGTTTCACAATCTTATTCTTATTCCTCAGTTTCCAGTCCAGGGAATCCACGGACCACAGCACCGTGGTCATGCCCACGTCGCACTCCAGTTCCTCATTCCAGTCCCCAAAGGGCGGCCTCATGTATTGCGGCCGTTCCCCGGTTATGTCCTCTATCATCATGCTGGTCCTGTCCACGGCCTGGCACACGGACCTGGCCCCGGCCTTGGTCAGCTGGACATGGCTGAAGCTGTGGTTTCCAATCAGATGGCCGTCATCATGCATCCGCTTCACCAGCTCTTCATTGCCCTCTATGTTCTGTCCCATCAGGAAAAATGTGGCCCTGACGCCCCTTTCCTTCAGACCGTCCAGCAGCTGGGCGGTATACTCCTTATGGGGACCGTCGTCAAATGTAAGGGCCACGCATTTGCCCTCAAGCCCTTTGGCCCGCTCCATGGTCTCCCCGCCCTCCTGGACCCACGCCCCATTCCCTGCCGCGGCATGGACCGGCCGGTTTCCCAGGACAGTACGGCACAGTCCCCCAAGAAGAATCACGTCCGCCGCACAGACAACAGCCAGAAGTTTTACTTTATTTCCCAGTTTCACCTTATGCCCTCTTTCACCTGATGCCCTTTATCTATCCAGTATATGTCAGGAGTGGAAGGAAAAATGCATGGGATTCTGAAACGGGGTGGATTCCTGCATCATAGCAAGAATCCACCCCGTCATGGCGTCCTTCACGGACACTGCTTTTCGAGTCATTTCATGTGTATGTCACCGTATCCCTATCCCACCGGAGTAATGACTACCCCTGGGCCGCCGGATTTCCCGCTGGGGGAACTGCCCTGCGTCTGGCCGGACTGGCTTTCGCCCGGTGCGGTACCGGCCTGGGCATTGCCGGACTGGGCGCTGCCGCCCGGTTGGGCACTGCCCGGCTGTGTGCTGCCCGGCTGGACGCTTCCTGGCTGGGCGCTTCCTGGCTGAGCGCTTCCTGCCTGGGAATTGCCACCCTGGGCACTATCTCCCGGCTGGGCGCTTCCGCCGCCCTGGGCACCATCTCCCGGCTGGCCCCCGGCGCCGTCCTGGCCGCCTGCATTTTCCTGTACCTGGCCCAGCACACCGTCAGGGCCGGCCTGATAGCTGGTCCCATTGATGTCAACCACGGTGTTTGCCGCCATCCTGCCGGTGGATGGATCCATATAGTAATGGAGGCCGTTTACATCAATCATGCCCTTTGCCATACGGCCTGAGCCTTCAAAGTAATACCATGCGCCGTCCATCTCGCGCCAGCCGGTTGCCATGGCGCCTGAACCCCTGAGGTAGTATTTCTCCCCGGCATCCTCCAGCCATCCGGTCTGCATGGCCCCCTGACCGTCGGCATAGTACCAGGTTCCGTTGTCGTTAATCCAGCCCTTGGACAGGACGCCTGTGTTATCCAGATAATACCACGTTCCGTTCTGGTTGGTCCAGCCCTTGGCCATGGCTCCTGAGTTCTCCAGGAAGTATCTTCTTCCGTTGTCGTCCAGCCATCCGGTCTGCATCACGCCCTGGCTGTCAGCATAGTACCAGGTTCCCTTATCATCTATCCAGCCCTTGGACAGGGCGCCTGAACTGCCAAAGTAATACCACTTGCTGTTGTCGGACTTCCAGCCCGTTATCATGCGGCCCGTACTGTCATCCAGGTAATATCTCTTATCTGAAAGGGTAAGCCAGCCCCTGGATGCAAGGCCGTCCCCATCCATGTAGAACCAGCCCGTGCCGTCGTCAATCCAGCTGTTCTTCTGTTTTACGTAGTTCTGGTAATAATAGGTCTTTCCCTGGATGGTCCTCCAGGTATTGCCTGGAATCACCGTTGTAAAATCCTTAAACTGGAAATCAATGTCCACATTCCCGCTGATTCCGTTGACCGCGCCCGTACTGGTGGCCTGCCACATGACCGGGTTCTGATATGCCGGTTTTGCGGAGTAACGGGCAACCCAAACAGGATAATTCATCTTGCCCATGTCTAATTTGTTGGCCAGCCAGTTGTCATTGGCATAAATGATAGGATAATAGCCTGCTTCGGATATACGCCCGCAGAACGCATTGGCGATTGCCGCCAGTTCATCCTTTGACAGGGCGCCCTGGGTGGAGTCCTCCATGTCAAATGCAACCGGATAGGATACCGGATAATCGTGGATCAGGTCCAGGACAAAATTCGCCTCGTCCACCGCCATCTCCGGCGTGGTGGCAAGGGAATAGATATAGACCCCCACCTTAACCCCTGCCGCGCTGGCCTGCTGTATGTTCCTGTGGAAATATGGGTCCACCGCGCCCTTGGAGCGGGTTCCCAGCATGACAAAGGACACATCGTCCGCAGCCACCTGGCCCCAGTTAATATCCCCCTGCCACCTGGATACGTCGATTCCCCTGAACAACACGCTGCTGATGGATGTGCCGTCCGGCATCTGGTATGTGCCATTTACCTTTTTCCAGGCATTGGGGTTGGTCGTGGAAGAGCCTGAGGAAGCCGCTCCCGTATTTCCCGTGCTTCCGGTGGTACCCGCGGCGGGCTGCCCGGGGCCTCCGGGGCCTGGTGATGAGACAACCGGGGCCGATGTCTCGCCCGGTCCGATGGCCAGTGCGGTGCCCGCGGGAAGAATGGTGCCCGCGCTTATGATTCCCGCCATGGCAAGTGCCTGGCAGCGTCTTATCATGTGCATCTTGTTTTTCATACATTTCTCCTTATATAAAAATACGGGGGATGCTCAGCCGTCCGCTGTGACATCCCCCGTATCATGATCTGATTTACCGTCAGCCTGGTCCGTCTGTCCTTCCGGCCTGCAGGCTCCCTGAGGAGCTTCCGCCAGGCGAGTTGCTTGTGGAATTATTTCCGGAACTGCTTCCGGGAGTCCCACCGGACGTGCCGCCAGGTCCGTTGCTGCTGATGCCTGAGGAACCGCCTGACGCGCCCGGACCGCCGCTTGTGCCGATGGAACTGTTGTTAACAGTACCCGGAGTCTGGGCCGATACACCGCCGGCGTTCTGGCATATGCCGCTGGCGTCAAAGGTGTACTGCGTTCCGTTGATGGTTGCCGTGGTGCCTGCAATCATCCTTCCTTCATTGGCAGGGTTCAGATAGTAATACTTGCCGTCCAGCTGAATCCAGCCAGTCATCATATGGCCGTTGCTGTTAAAATAATACCATGAGCCATCAATCTGCTTCCAGCCCGTGGACATCTTACCATTACTCATATCCATGTAGTACTTGTTGCCGTCGCTGTCACTGAGCCATCCAATCAGCATGCGCCCGTCCGTGTTCAGGTAGAAATAATCCTTGTCCACCTTGGCCCATCCGGTCATCATCTTGCCGTCCGTGCCGAACAGGTACCAATTGTCCTTAATCTGTGCCCAGGAATTCACGACGCACTTGCCGTTGCTCTGGAAATAGTACCAGGCCCCGTCCATCTCGCGCCAGCCCGTTGCCATGGTCCCGTTACCGCGCATGAAATAAAAGTCGCTGGTGGTTCCATTGCTGATTTTCAGCCAGCCGGTTACCATGGTTCCGTCATTCAGCAGGTAGTACCACTTGCCTTCTTCCGGGTTCACCCAGCCCGTTGCCATGATGCCGCTGGGCTTAAAGAAATACCACTTACCGTCAATCTGTTTGAAATCCTTTGTCATATAACCAGTGGACGGGTCCATGTAATACCATCCCTCACTGGTCTGCAGCCATCCTGTGTATACCTGGCCGTTGTCGACATAGGTCCAGTTGTCATTTGATTTTGTCCAGCTGCCGGCGGCATAGCTGGTAAATGCGCTCCCCAATGCCATGGCCCCAATCATACCGGCTGCTGCGACAGCTGTCCAGTACCTTTTATGTCCCATGTGTCATCCTCCTCGCCTCTTATATCCAGTTGGGGACAATATTCCCCAGTTTTCCACATATTTTTGATTATAGCACAATCCCATATGCTTTTGATAACATTTTTATTACAATTTCCGTAATTTCCTATAATATTTCTTTGCGTACCGGTACATGATGATGGTGTACTCTCCGAATTCATCTCCCAGCGCACTCTTGTATACAGCCCACAGGCTCCACAGGAAACCGCCCAGGGCAGCATATGCATAGACGGCAAAATACTCGTCTTTTGTAGGTTCCCTCTGAAGGTAAATGGCCAGAAGCTTCTCCATGTCCGCCTCATCATAGTAAGAGTAGATAGCGCACATGGACACATCCATGATGGGATCGCACATGCCGGCATACTCCCAGTCCAGAAGTTTTACACCGCCGTCCCCGAGGAACAGGAAGTTATCCACATTGGCGTCAATATGGCTCAGGCATTTGGGGCGGTCCATGGCGTCCATGCGGTCCATGAGCCAGTCCATCCACCCCCGCACCTCCTGGTAGTCCTCGAACAGGATGCCGCCATGGCTGCTGCACAGCTTTTCATAAAAATCAATCCGTTCCCGGATGTCAAAATCATGTCCCACCGTGATGCCTGACTGATGGAGCCTGCGCACCATTTCCATGCACCGGTCCATGTCGGACCAGTCCGAGGCGTCTGCATTCCTGGCCCCCTCGTAATACTCGGCTATCTTGTAACCGGTCCGGTCGTTCATATAAATCACATGCTCGGTAATACCAAGGCAGGCCACGGCGTCATAAACCTGTTTTTCCTGCTTCCTGTTAATAAGAAGCTCTGTGCCCGGACCAGGGATGCGGCAGATACAGTGGCGCTCCCCTACCTTGAACAGGAAGGACTTATTGGTCATGCCGGACTTCAGGCAGCGTATATCCTTAATCTGGGATTCAGGCACCTTAAATACCTCGGCCACCAGCTTCATGGCCGCGTTGTCGGAGTGGTTCTGATACCTGGGGTCGAATAAGCGCAGTTCTTCCAGGTTCTCGAACTCATACACCTGATTGTCGGGCTGGCGGTTTGCATCCATTTCAATCTCATCCCAATGGGCGGGGGACAGGCCGCTGGCCCTCACGGCCTCGTTAAGCAGCTCCCCATCCTCCTGTTCCAGGCGGCGCCTGGCCTCGCCTGAGAGCATGTCCACGTATACCTGTTCCCAGTAGAACTGTTCCGTGCCCGGGCTTTTGTAATAGGCCTCCAGCACAGGAAGGAACCGCGCGGAGAACTCCCTGGAAAAATAGGCCGGCCCGTACATGACCCACTGGTCCCGTCCGCCTATCTTCACGTCCGTGATGCGCCCCCTCTTGTTAAAGGAAAGGCACCACTCCTTGGTCTCGCCGTCCTGATAGGCAGCGCTGTACCATGCCCCGCATTCATATGCGTGGTACATGTTCTCCCTCATCCAGTTGTCGGAGGCCAGCACATATATGTTCCGCCCTTTTAAGACCTTCCTGGACCTGTAGATGGTTGCCAAGGTGTTCTTGTCCGAATACTCAGGATTATATAGAAGCTTTACATCATATTTATCCATAAGATATTCAAACTTTTCCTTCAGATACCCCACCGCTATGGTGATATCCGTGATTCCCACCTCATGGAGCTGGCATATCTGGCGTTCTATCATGCGCTCCCCGAATACCTCCAGAAGCCCCTTGGGGGTTTCAAATGTCAGGGGAACGAACCTGGAGCCAAACCCGGCCGCTATGATTAATGCACCGTCCACCTTATACCCTTCCAAAAGACGCCGTCCTTCCCCTGTAAGCTCCCACCCGGAGCCGCCCCCGCCGTCCGTGCGCTCCGCAATGTATCCCTTTCCGATGCACTCCTTAATAAGCCCGTTAACGGTCCCCAGGGATACCTTAAGCTTTTGCGCCATCTCCCTCTGGGTGATATCCGGCTGCTCCAGCACTGTCCTGCACACAAGTCCATGTCTGTCCATCAATACAAATCCTCGCTTCCGTCCCATTTATGTTCAAAATATGTATTTAATCAAAATATATGAACATTATAGCACATCTACCGGAAAATGCAAGCCGGATCAGGACTACATGGAAAGGGCATGAAAAAGGGGCCTCCGTTCCATGACAGAAGACCCCATTTTCAAATGAATAATATATCCTAATACTCATTTCCCCTTAACCTGACAGCTGCCAATCTGCCACATATCTGATACTGCGGCGGCCAGCCTATGCTGCCAATCTGTCACATGCCTGATGCTGCAGCGGCCAGCCTATGCTGCCAATCTGCCACATACAGGATGCAGCGGCAGCCAGCCTATACTTCAAAAATCAGATCGCCGTAGCTGGGCATGGGCCACAGTTCCTTATCCACAATCATCTCCAGCTTATCTACCGGCGCCCTTAAAGCCTCCATGGCCGGAACCACCTCGCTGTGATAGGCGGTTGCCTGGGCAATCCCGCCATCCGCGCAGGCTGCCTTCTCCGTCACCTCAGCCAGCCTGGATACCGCCGCCTTCATATCGGACAGCAGGCCGGAGGTCTCCATGAGAAGTCCTGTCTGTGTGCTCACATCCGCCTCTGGGCAGGCGCCCTTGACCGCTGAAATGGATGCCGCCAGCTGTGTGGTGTACCTGATGACAGCCGGGATAATGGACTTGCTTGCCATATCGTACATGGTCCTGGCTTCTATGTTGATGGCCTTGGAAAAGTTCTCATATTCAACCTCAGCCCTGGATTCAAGCTCCGCCCTGGTGAACACGCCGAAGGCCTCGAACAGCTTCACCGCCTTATCCGTTGTCAGGGCAGGGATGGCCTCCACCATGGACCTGATGTTTGGAAGTCCTCTCTTCTCTGCCTCTGCAACCCATTCGTCAGAGTAGCCGTTTCCATTGAAGATGACCCTTCTGTGGGCTGCCAGCATTTCCTTAATCATGTCATGGACCGCCATGTCGAAGTCATCGGCCTTTTCCAGCTTATCGGCAGCTTCCTTGAACGCTTCCGCCACAATGGTGTTCAGCACGGTGTTGGGGCTTGCGATGGAATCCGAGGAACCCACCATACGGAACTCAAACTTGTTGCCTGTAAATGCAAAGGGCGAGGTCCTGTTCCTGTCCGTGGCATCCTTATCCAGGTCAGGAAGGATGTCAACCCCGGTCCTTAAGGTGCCGCCCTTCTTGGAGTGGGTTGCTTCTCCTGTGCTGCACAGCTGGTCAATCACGTCCTCCAGCTGCTCTCCCAGGAAGATGGAAATGATGGCAGGCGGCGCTTCGTTGGCACCCAGCCTGTGGTCATTGCCCACATCGGCCGCTGATTCCCGCAAAAGGTCTGCGTGGAGGTCCACTGCCTTGATGATACATGCCAGCACCAGAAGGAACTGGATGTTCTCATGAGGCGTGTCGCCCGGGTTTAAAAGGTTGGTGCCGTCATCCGCTGTCAGGGACCAGTTGTTATGCTTTCCTGAACCGTTGACGCCTGCAAATGGCTTCTCATGGAGAAGGCATGCCATGCCATGGCGGCCAGCCACCTTTTTTAGTGTCTCCATCACAATCTGGTTGTGGTCCACTGCCTGGTTCACGCCCTCATATATGGGGGCCAGTTCGTGCTGTGCAGGCGCAACCTCGTTGTGCTGCGTCTTGGCCGGGACGCCCAGCTTCCAAAGCTCTTTATTCACATCGTTCATGTAGGAACCGATCCTCTCGCGGATGGCGCCAAAGTAATGGTCCTCCAGCTCCTGCCCCTTGGGAGGCATGGCGCCGAACAGGGTGCGTCCGGTGTAAATCAGGTCCTTGCGCTGTAAATATTTTTCACGGTCAACCAGGAAGTATTCCTGCTCCGCTCCCACGGACGGCGCAACCCTTTTGGCGGTTGTGTTGCCAAAAAGTCTGAGGATCCTTAAGGCCTGCTCGTTCACCGCCTGCATGGAACGCAGCAGGGGCGTCTTTTTATCCAGGGACTCGCCTTTATAAGAACAGAAGGAGGTGGGGATGCAAAGGGTGACGCCGATGGCGTCTTCCCTTAAGAACGCAGGGGAGGTACAATCCCAGACCGTGTACCCCCTGGCCTCAAAGGTGGCGCGCAGGCCGCCTGATGGGAAGGAGGATGCATCCGGCTCGCCCTTAATCAGCTCCTTGCCGGAGAATTCCATGATTACCTTGCCATCGCTTGGGGCAGAGATAAAGGAATCATGCTTCTCAGCCGTCACGCCGGTCAGAGGCTGGAACCAGTGGGTATAGTGGGTGGCCCCCCTCTCAATTGCCCAGTCCTTCATGGCGTGCGCCACCACATCCGCAATACTGGGATCCAGTTCCGCACCGTCTTCCACTGTCTTTTTCAGCTTCTTATAAACATTTTTAGGCAGACGGTCCTTCATCACCGCATCATTGAACACATTTTTCCCGAATATCTCAGATACATTCAATACATCGCTCATAGATTCTTCCATCCTCTCTTTGATTCTTCCTTTTTGATTCTTCCTTTTGGGTTCTTCCTTTTTCCGGGCTTCCGCTTCCTTTTTCCAAAATCCTGTCATCCTGTCTAAATCCAGATACCATTTCCCGTAATTTTATTCAATCCGGCCGGATATATAACAAAAAGGTGCTCTCCCCTTGAGAGAGAACACCTTTGTTCTTTATTAAAATAAACCATTTCCTTTGAAATTGCAAGCAGTTTTTCAGGAAAACATGATTTTTATTCTAATAAGCATTATTAAGCTGTCTTAATATCTCAGGAATTAAGCCTTGCCAACAGAACCGAATAATTCCATCTTTTCTTTTACAGTTGCCTTGATTGCATCTGCGCCCGGAGCCAGCAGCTTCCTTGGGTCAAAGCCCTTGCCGCTCTGGTCCTTACCGGCCTCGATGTACTCCCTGGTAGCTGCCGCAAAGGTTAACTGGCACTCCGTGTTAACATTAATCTTGGCAACGCCCAGGCTGATTGCCTTCTTAATCATATCCTCAGGGATGCCGGTTCCGCCGTGAAGGACCAGAGGCATGTCGCCTACAGCCGCTTTCACATTCTCCAGCACGTCGAAGCGCAGGCCTGGCCAGTTCTCCGGATATTTGCCGTGGATATTGCCGATGCCTGCTGCCAGGAAGTCGATTCCCAGGTCAGCAATGGCCTTGCACTCATTGGGATCCGCGCACTCGCCAAGACCCACAACGCCGTCTTCCTCACCGCCGATGGAGCCCACCTCAGCTTCCAGGGACAGTCCCATGTTATGTGCAATCTTAACCAGTTCCTTGGTCTTCTCAATGTTCTCCTCAATTGGATAATGGGAGCCATCGAACATGATGGAGGTAAAGCCTGCCTTGATACATTTATAGCAGCCCTCGTATGAGCCGTGGTCCAGATGCAGGGCAACCGGAACCGTGATGTTCAGTTCTTCCATCATGGCCTTCACCATGGCAGATACTGTCTTAAAGCCTGTCATATACTTTCCTGCGCCCTCGGATACGCCCAGGATAACCGGAGATTTGAGTTCTTCTGCTGTCAGCAGCACGGACTTGGTCCACTCAAGGTTATTGATGTTAAACTGTCCAACTGCATACTTGCCTTCCCTAGCCTTGTCAAGCATCTCTTTTGCTGAAACTAACATTTGATACCCTCCTTATAAAGTTTGTTATTTTATTAACTATCTCACCTATTATATCGCAGCTGCGAACAAAAAGGAAGATGTTTTTTTGTAATTTATGATTCGTGCCGCATCGGAACCATGAATCAGATTCCAAGGATAGCTTTTACCGCTTCTTCCATTTTATCCACATCGCACTCTGTGTTGTGGCGGATCGGCGCGTGGCGGATTTCCTCAACCGCGGCCGGGACATCCACTCCGGACAGGCTGCTTAAGGCGTCTACCACCTCAAATCCGTCTTTGCCCCTGATGCTGTCAGGTCCGGCAATTGCTTCCATTACGCTGTCAGAGAACTTGTAGGGACTTGCCGTGGAGGCGATGACGGTCTTTGCCGTGTCGCCGCTTTCCGCCCTGTAGGCTTCATATACCGTGGCCGCAACGCCCGTATGGGTGTCAATCAGGTAACCGGTGCTGTCAAATATCCTCTTGATGGTGGCAGCATTTTCCTCCTGGGTTGCAAAGCCGCCTGCGAAATCGGACATGAATGCCTTCATATCCTCTGTGACGGTATAGCTCCCCTTCTCGGATAAATCCTGCATCAAAGCCGCGCTGGCCCCGGCGTCACAGCCGGTGCTCAGATAAATCAGGCGCTCCAGATTGCTGGAAATCAGGATATCCATGGACGGGGAATTGGTGAGGATGAAATCCCTCTTCCTGTCATAGGTTCCCGTTGTAAAGAAATCATACAGCACCTTATTGTCATTGGACGCGCAGATCAGTGTCTTAACCGGGACGCCCATGCGTTTTGCAAAGTAGGCTGCCAGGATATTGCCGAAGTTGCCTGTCGGGACCACCACATTAATCTGCTCGCCGTCTGTAATCTCCTCATTGGCCAGAAGCCTGGCATAAGCATATACATAATAAACAATCTGCGGGACCAGCCTGCCGATATTGATGGAATTGGCGGACGAGAACTGGAAGCCCCTGGAATCCAGTAAAGCCTCCAGGGACTTGTCCCCAAACAGCTTCTTCACACCGGTCTGGGCATCGTCAAAGTTGCCGTGGATTGCCACCACGCTGGTGTTGGCTCCCTTCTGGGTGCGCATCTGGAGTTCCTGTACCTTGCTGACCCCGTCCTTTGGATAAAATACAATGATACGGGTGCCAGGCACGTCGGCAAAGCCAGCCATGGCCGCCTTTCCCGTGTCGCCGGAGGTGGCTGTCAGTATCACGATTTCCTTGTCCACCTGGTTCTTCTTAGCCGCCGTTGTCATGAGATGGGGCAGGATGGAAAGGGCCATGTCCTTAAAGGCTATGGTGCTTCCGTGATATAGCTCCAGGAAATATGCGCCGTCGGCCTTTGCCAGGGGCGCAATCTCTTCTGTGTCGAATTTGCTGTCGTAGGCCTTTGCTATGCAGTCCTTAAGTTCCCCGGGACTGTAATCCGTAAGGAACAGCTTCATGACCTCGTAGGCTGTTTCCTGGTAGGTCATGGTCCCAAGCTTCTCCATTGGCACGTCAAGCTTTGGTATCTCTGTGGGCATGAACAGGCCGCCGTCCTTTGCCAGTCCCTTCAGGATGGCCATGGATGCCGGCACACCTGCTTCACCGCCCCTTGTACTCTGATAGGTTAATCCCATACTCTTGTCCTCGCTTTTATATTATGTTCACATTTATTATTGAAATATTAACACATTTCACTGGCTGGCGCAACTGAAATTCGGAACGCTTGCAGCCATCGGGGAGATATGCTACAATAAAGCCAAAGCAATACATCTTAATTATTCTATATGGCCTATCTAGGTTAAACCCGTATCTTGCTTTAAAACCCATTTATGACAAACATGCAGGATAGGAGGCAGACCTGTTCCTGCATAAGAACGAAAGAGAGGAATTTATGCAGGAAAAAGTAGGACGCAGTGAAAGCAGGCTGGAAAGCTATGAGGAAAAGCGGCAAAAGGTCAGCCAGTTCAATCTGACAAGCGATATATTCTTTGGTAAAACAGTAGAGGATATAGATGCCTGCCAGGAAGTGGTGCAGATCCTTACCAGGAAGGAGCTGAAGATTAAATCAGTGAAAACCCAATATTCCATCCGCAATGTGGAAAACCGCTCCGTGGTATTAGATGTGCTGGCTGAGGACAGGAATGGCTGTCTGGTAAATGTGGAAATGCACCCCCAGGAGGATGAAGACCATGTCCGGCGGGTCCGCTATCACCTAAGCAGCCTTGACATGAGCTATCTTGAAAAGGGAACGGATTTTGAATCCATTCCAGAGGTTTATCTGATTTATATTACGAAAAAGGATTTTATTGGAAGGAACAGAGGAATTAACGAAATAATCCGGGTTGTGGATGGAACCGGAACCGTTTTAAATAATGGGGTCCATGAGTTATATGTTAATTTTGAAGGCGCGGCAGACACGCCGGAACAAAGGGAGCTGCTGGATTATATGGTACACTCGGCTGCTGACTATGAGACTGGGACATTTCCGCATTTAGCTGCAAGGGTCAGGCTGCTGAAGGAGAAGAAGGAGGGAATTGATATTATGTGTGATATCCTTGATAGGGAACGGGCAGAAGGGAAAGCAGAGGGAATGGCGGCGGGAATAGCCGCATTCATCCTGGATAACCTGGAAGAGCATAAGACAGAGGAACAGATACTGGCAAAACTGGTAAAGAGATTTTCCCTGAGCCAGGAGGAAGCCGGGAAGTATCTGGCTGAATATATTCCAAAAGATTAATATGAGGCATGGCTGCTTTCATGCAGATTCAGCTTGATTCCTCCGGCTGGTTTCTATATAATTGAGTATCGCCTGTTTTACCACATATGTGTGGATTACAGGAATTGATATCCATCCTGATCCATATCCGGATGGCTATCCATACACTTTGACCAGGAGGAACCTTCCATGATTTACCAACATATAAAAAACGGAACCTTCATAAGCCGCCCCAACCGTTTCATAGCCCATGTGGAGCTGGAAGGGCAGACTGTTGTCTGCCATGTGAAAAATACAGGGCGGTGCAGGGAGCTGTTAATTCCCGGCGTAAAGGTAATCCTTGAATACCATCCGGATGCCGCGGCCGCCGGACGTAAGACAGAATATGACCTGATTGGGGTATATAAGGGCGGCATCCTGATTAACATGGACTCCCAGGCGCCCAACCGGGCTGCCTGGGAATGGCTGGATACGCTGGAAAGCATTCCGGGACTGCCTGGCTGGGCACCTGACAGTCTGCAGCGCGAGGTGACCCACGGTGATTCCCGGTTTGACCTGGCATTTACCCTTAATGAGATAAATGGCAGCGGGACCCGGCCTGCCTTCATGGAGGTAAAGGGGGTGACCCTGGAAACAGATGGCATGGCCATGTTCCCGGACGCGCCCACTGAGCGGGGGATTAAGCATCTTCACGGATTGGCGAAGGCGGTGCAGGAAGGTTATGAGGCCTATGTACTGTTTGTCATCCAGATGAAAGGAGTCCACGGATTCAGACCCAATGACACCACCCACCCCGCATTTGGCGATGCGCTGCGGGCCGCAGCCAGGGCCGGTGTCCATGTGCTGGCATATGACTGCACCATAACGCCGGATACCATGACGGTTGATGCTCCGGTAGCTGTAATCCTGGAATGATTCAGGTACCAGGGAACTGAGCCATGAATAGGGTTGGATGCGGTATGGAGACGGAACGTGGACTGGAGGCTGGAAACGGATGGGAGGCTGGAAACGGACAGGAGACTGGCACCAGGCAGAAGCCGGGGCTTCCACATCCATGGAAGCCCCGGTCATATAATCCGGATTCCCCGAATCCTATCCTTCGAATCATATCCTCCGGATTATATTCACTGCATCATAACCTCAAATTACATGTGCTGCAGTCAGACCTTCACATGCGGCATCCGCAACCGGAGCTGCATCTGCTGCATCCGCAGCCGGTATTGCATCTGCCACACCCACAGCCGGTATTGCATCTGTTACATCCACAGCCGGTATTACAGGAGCTGCATCCGCAGTTTCCTGCTGCTGCGGCAGAAGCCGTACGTCCTGCCGCCTGGGCGGCCGTCCTTGCAACGGATGACTGGTTGCACTGGTTATTGGCATAGAAACCTGCCATATATCCCTGCCAGTACAAATTGCAGTTGCGACAGCCGCCACCAGCAGATGCTGTGCTGGCGGTGTTCCCGGCGGTGTTTCCACAGGTTGTGTTCCCATAATAAGCTGCATTTCCATAATAATTTGCATTCTCATAACAGGTACCGTTGGCAGCACCTGCTGCGCCTGCATTCACGGCTACCCCGCCAAAATTAACCCCGCTCCCGCATTCACTACATTCACTATAATTCATATTTTAAAATCTCCTTTCAATTTGGTTGTACTCTATTATATGGGCATGTACAGAATGTGTGACAGGCTACCCCTTCCCCCCGGATAAGCGCCCTGCATATAATATAGTAACAAACCTGAACCGGTGATTTATTATGGTCTATCCTTTAAATGAACTCAATCCAGGAGAAACAGCTGAGGTGGTCTGGATCATCAGCGACCCCTATATGTCTGACAGGCTGGATTCCCTGGGTTTTTCCTTCAAGGAGCATATAACCTGCATCCTTGGCGGCCACAGGGATTCCATGTCTGCCTATCTCATACGCGGCACCCTTATTGCACTTCGCACTGAAAATGCAAAGGAGGTGCTGGTACGCTCCTTAGGGCGTGTTTGAAAATCACTTTGCTTTCTGTCAGCAATCAGGAACAGGGGCCGCAAACGCAGCCCCTGTCCAGAACATCTATCCACTTATCTTCAATTATCCCACACGTTCCATGATTGCCTTTAAACGCCCGGTTTCCGGCTCCGTGGCGCTGAGCACCGGTTTCTTGCAGCAGTCCTTCATCTGGACGCCCCTGAGGATCATTGCCTTTTTAATGGTGCCTATGAAGAATGGGTTGATATCATAGATACCCATTAATATATCCACCTTTTTCTGAAGTGCGAAGGCAGCATCCCAGTCCTTCCGGTTCACGGCATCCTGCCAGCTTACCAGCAGCTCCGGATACACATTGGACAGGGCGCCGATACAGCCCGCGCCGCCGCAGGCAGCATTGTGGATCAGGTTCTCATCAAATCCGCAGTACACCTCAAACTCAGGAAATTCTTCCCGCACCGTTGTAAGGATGCTCCTGGTATGCCCCATCTCCGATACCGAGTCCTTCAGGCCCACGATATTCCGGTGTCTGCGCAGCAGGTTCAGGACGATTTCAGGTTTCACGTCATATCCGGTCCTGGCTGGAAAGTTATAGATGTACAGCGGCCCGTCAATCTTCTCCGCCGCCTCATCATAAAACGCTTCAATGGAAGCATCGTCAATGGTAAAGTAGTAGGGGCTGATTAACATCACGCCGTCCGCACCCGCCTTAAGGGCATAGTTGCTCAGCTCCACGGTCTCCTCCATGCTGTCGCATGCGGTTCCAAAGAAAACCTTTGCCCTTTTGTTAATATATGGGACCGCCATGTCAATCAGCGTCTTTTTCTGTTCCATGCCCAGTGCATAAAATTCACCGCTGCTCCCAAGTATCAGCAGGCCTCCGATGCCGCCTCCAATCAAATGGTCGTATATGTTCTTATTGCCCTGTAAATCCAGTTCTCCATTCTCATCAAATGCAGTTACAACCGGAGTGTAAAAGTTTACTTTCATATGTTTCCTCCCTAGTCAATTATATTTGTCAGTTTACCTATCTTTTCTATCTCGCATGTTACCTGGTCGCCCTTTTTCATATAACGGGGCGGGTCATACCCCATGCCGACGCCGGAGGGGGTTCCCGTGGCAATGATGTCCCCGCACTCCAGAGTGATGCACTGGGATAATTCGGATATGAGCCATGGAATGTCATGGATGAAATTGCGCGTATTGGAGTGCTGGCGCAGCTGTCCGTTGACAAAGCTACTTACTTCCAGCTCCACGGGGAACGGCAGTTCCTCCCGGCCCACGATTACCGGCCCCATGGATGCGTATGTGTCCAGGCTCTTTCCATAAAACCACTGTCCATGCCCTGTCTGCAGGTTCCTGGATGAAATGTCATTAAATACAGAATATCCGAAGATATATTCCTCTGCCTGGCAGGGCGGTATCTTCTTTCCATCCTTGCCAATGATGACCGCCAGCTCCACCTCATAATCCAGCGCTTCATCCACATCCAGCCTGCCCTCAATCCGTCCCCCGGGACCCATAAGCCGCAGTGCCCGTTTGGAGAAATATACTGCCTTGGGCGGTTTTTTAAAGCTCTCTTTTCCAAGATGTTCCTCTGTTTCCCTCAGATGGTCTTCATAATTCACACCCACGCACAGGATATCGTGGATTGGCCGTTCAATGGGCGCAAGAAGCCTCACTGAATCCAGGTCATATGACTGTTGCCCCAAACATCCGGAAACCGGCGGCTCCGGCAAGCCGCCGGAGATACCGGCATATTTAATGAGATCCATCATATCCCCCTTCTTCAGTCCGGGAACAAGGGATGACACCGGGATTACCCGGTCCCCCTCCAAAAGGATGCCAACCTCTGCTTCCTTTCCAGGGGCAATAAACCTTATGTATTTCATGATACACCTCTTTTTATATCGTGCCACCCTTATATGGTTACATATAATTACATACCCTGGCAATGGCCATTTCCGTGTAGCCCAGGGCTTCTGCCTTGGTCAGTTTTCCGTCGGCCACCTGCTTCATTTCCGTAAACAGTTCATCCCCTAATTGCTCCAGGGTCTTCTTGCCGTAGATATAGGGGCTTGCATCAATGTCGATATTGTCGGACATGTTCGCATAGGTTACTTTATTGCCCGTTATCTTGATGACAGGGACAATGGGGTTGCCGGTAGGGGTTCCGCGGCCAGTGGAGAACAGGCATATCTGACAGCCTCCTGCAGCCATCCCGGCAACGGAAGAGGGGTCATTTCCAGGTGTGTCCATAATGACCAGGCCCATGTTTTTCTCCACCTGTTTTGCATAATCGTAAACCTCGTTGACCGGCACATGGCCGCCCTTATGGATGCAGCCCAGGGACTTTTCCTCCAGGGTCGTCAGTCCGCCTTCCATGTTGCCGGGGGACGGGTTTCCTTCCCGCACATCATGGCCCACAAGGCGGATTGCATTTTCATAATCATGTACGATCTGGTAAATCCTCTGGCTGACCCTCTCATCCTTGCCGCGCTTTGCCAGTATGTGTTCGGCGCCGATGAACTCGGTTGTCTCGGACAGGATGGAGGTCCCTCCGATTTCCGCCATGCGGTCGCTGATCTCGCCAATAAGGACATTGGAGGCAAGACCTGAGGTGGGGTCCGAACCGCCGCATTCCGTTCCGATGATCAGTTCGGACATGCCGAATTCCTCGCGGGGAAGCATGGACGCGTCCATTGTCATTTTCCTGGCGGAGCGCACCGCCTTCTCGATGGTGGCAATGGTGCCGCCGTTTTCCTGGATGATAAAATGCTCCAGTGGCTTGTTCGTGCGTTCCCTGATTGCATCCAGCACCAGATCCATCTGGCAGTTCTCACATCCCAGGGAAATGACCACGGTCCCATATACATTGGGATTGGCTGCATAACCAGCCATCACGTCCATGGTAAACTGCTGGTCCGAGGGGACCTGGGAGCATCCATTCTGATTGTTAAATGTAACAGCATTTTCCACCTGGGAAGCGATGATCCTTGTTGTATCCGAAGCACATACGCTGGCCGGGAGGATTAACACCTTATTGCGTATCCCTACCCTTCCATCCGGTCTCCTGTATCCCATAAATGTCATTTCCTTCATTGCTTTCTTATCCATTGCGTCAGCCCCCTTTTATAATTGTTCCCTGTGGTTCTCAACATTGTGCGTATGTACGTGTTCGCCTGCCTGGATATCCCTGGCAGCCAGCCCGATATGTTCCCCATACTTGACAACCGGCTCTCCCTTTTGCATGTCCCTGATTGCAAACTTGTGGTAAATGGGTATGTCCGTAACAGCCGTAACTTCCCAAAGCCCGCCGTTCTTATCCAGCCAGGCCGCTGTCTGGCCTGCCTTAACCGGTTCAATGGCAACGGCTACCGTGTCTTTTTCATCAATAATCATTGCATTCGTAATTATTTCGCTCATTCTAATCATCCTCCACCATTTGTCCTATTATTTATTCAGTTTCCAGCGGCATTTTGGGGCAGCCATACTTCTTGGCCCAGTAGCTTGTCATCAAAGGAGCGATGATTGCCGTTACCACCACGGCCGCCGCCACCTGGGTGGTTGCACCGGATACGTACGGCTCAAGAGCCGGGTCCGCCATGGCCACAACGGCCGGAACTGCCACCGCATTGCCTGCGGTTGTGGCAACTGCCCATCCGGCATATCCGGGACGCTTGCCAATCACACGGTCGCAGAACACGATGAACGCGCCGCCCACGAATACAGAGATAAGCCCCAGGATTACGCCAGGTATACCACCCTTAAGCACATTCATAAGATTGATTCCTGCTCCCAGCGTCAATCCCACAAAAGGAATCATCACAGCCCCTGCAGGGGAAACGAAATCCGCAAATTTTTTATCCATATTGCCCAGGATCATACCTACCAGGATAGGGGTCACGGTTGCAATCAGTGCCTGGATTGGAATATTGGCAAGACCGGATACCCCCATGGCAATCATGGTCATGAATGGTCCGTCATTCAGCGCCAGCAGCGCCATGGCGCCTCCGTCCACATCATCTCCGTATGTCTGCATCAGGGCCAGGTAAACGGAGCCGTTGCTGTTGGTTACGGCGCTGATGATTGCCAGTGCGGATAATCCCAGGACCCCGGCCGGACCGAATATCTTACCCGCAGCGATTCCAATCAGTGAGCCGATACAAAACTTTGAAAGCAGCAGGATTCCGCCCCGCTTCAGCACCCTTCCGATATCGCCCAGCTGCAGCGTGGTTCCCAGGCATACAAGCTGGATTCCCATGGCGGTTGCGGCGCCTGCATTGGAAAATGTTGCTGTTGTCAGGGAGCCAAGCTGCAGCGCCTGGGGGAAAAAGGTGTTTAAGACCGCGCCAATCAGAAGCGGTACAATCATCATTCCGGCAGGAACCTTTTTTAGGAAATTCATTATCATAGTTTTACCCCTCTTTTCTTTTTGTACGTATATTCGTACGATATGCGCATTCTCGTACGTCACATAAAAAGAATATATCTGATTCAAAGAAAAGTCAATATTAATTTAACATTTCGACATATCACACAAACGAATACATTTTATATTGTATATTTTTACTAGTGGCTTTCTCAAAATCCCGTCTGGTATAATAGACTCAGCAAGTTAAAAGGAGCAGACCATGCCAAATACAGAACATAAACCAACAGAGCGCGTTTTAAACATACTGGAGCTGCTGGGAACCACCCCATCCGGCCTCAGCCTTTCTGATATAGCCAAACATATCGGTTCCCCCAAAACAACCGTGGCCCCTATCCTGCACACCATGGCCAGCCGGAACTTCATCGCATTCCACAGGGACAGCAGCCTTTACACCATAGGCATCGGCGCCTACCTGGCGGGCAGTTCCTATTATGGTGAAAAGAGCATCATGCAGTTCATCAAATCAGAAATGGAATATGCGGTCAATGAAACAAACGAAATCTGCCAATTCGGAATCCGTTCCGATAACAGCGTGCTTTACATAGCAAAGGTGGACTCAAAGGAAGCCATACGCCTTGTATCCAGCGTCGGGAAACGTCTGCCCCTCTACTGTACTGCCCTTGGTAAAGCCCTGCTGTACCAGCTCCCCTTTGAAAAGGTAAGGGACTTATACCCTAACGGCCTGGAAAAGTTCACCGAATATACCATCACGGATTTTGAAACACTGGAAAAAGAGTGGGAAGAGATTAACGCCAGCAAATTCGCCCACGAAAAAAAGGAAACCGCCCTGGACATCTGCTGCTACGCAGTCCCTATCTGCTGCAACCAGAAAACCATTGCCAGCCTGTCCATCAGCGTTCCTGCCTTCCGGGACACGGAAGAAAAAGCTGTGTTGATAAAAGATGTACTTAAAAAGGTGGGAAATACAATCGAGCAGTATTTGTTTGAGAATAATTTGGATGAGAATGCGTTTTGTATTTATGAGGGGTGAGGATTTGTGGGATGAGGGCGAAGGTGCATCCGTCCGTGAGTGGAATGGGGATGGGGGCCATGGATACGGCTGCGGGGCTAGCATGTCTAAGCCTGTGGGAATCGGCGCTGGACAAGAGTCTGGCTGCCAAACTCACGCCTTGTCTTATCCAACAATTTTGTTACTGGGTTCAGACAAAGGCGCCAGACTCTTAGCACCGATTCCCACAGGCTAAGACCTGCACGCCCCTGTAGATGCATCCATCGCCCCCATCCCCATTCCACTCACCCGCTACGTATCGACAGCTTCCTGCATCACACGAATCCGGGGTGTGATTTATGAGTCTCTGCGGCGTAGTAGATACTAGTGTAGCATCTAGTTGTCAAATATACTTTAGTGTGATAACATTAAAGAAAAAGGCGGTTATTACACATGGCAAGAACAGGTTCA